>NZ_CP041151.1:1251145-1563931 GCF_006494715.1 Shewanella sp. SNU WT4 | reverse complement strand
GACAAATTTTTAGCTAAACGCGCCGCTTGTAATATTGGACCCGCTGGCGGTATTACCTCGGGGGTAACGGCTGGGGTTGGTTCGGATATTTCAGTGTGTGATTGTGTCATTGCTGTAAACTATTCCGATACTCTTTGGCCTGATTGGAGGAAGGAAATGTGGCTAGCAATTGGATCCCATATCGCTTAGCCGCCTCCGAGTCATTCAGACCTTGTTCAATCCGTATCCCCAACTCAAGACTTTGCGGCGTATCTGCAGCTACACGTTGAAATCTCCCTAAAGACTGTTTAGCTTCGACAAAATCTTGTTGAGCTAATGGGATTTCAACTAACGCCAGCAAGGACGTAATGCGTCGGGGGTCATATTTAAGTGCAGAATTAAAGTAGTCCTGCGCTTTAGTCAATTGTCCAGCTTCTTGACTGCACAGCCCTAAATTTTCATAACTCGAGGCTGCTCTGGTATATTCTGGTTGTGCAATCGCCTGTAAAAATCGTTTTTCAGCTTGGGCATATTGTTTTTGTTGGCATAAATACACGCCAAAATTATTTAACGCATCACCGCTGACCTTCGAGCTTTTAACGGCATCTTCGTAGGCGGCCAAGGCACGTTTATCATCACCCACTGATTGATAATAATACGCCATGGCCACATGGACTTCTTCCAGATTAGGCGCAAAAGACACTGCCTTATCTAAGTTAAATTTGGCTTGTTGACTATTCCCTTTTTGTAAATAGGTCAAACCTAGTTGAACTCTTTCTTTCGCAGCGGCCACGGGATCAAACGTGCGCTGTTTAACTTGAATATCTGTGCCTGAATAAGTTTGCTCAGTTACGCAACCAGAAAGAGCAGCAGCTACAACCCATGTCATCAGTAACTTTGACTTATGCTGCATAGTAAGTTTGCCCTAATTAAACGTAAACAAAGAGTTAGTCTATTCTGACTGAAATTTGGCTTTGTTGCATTTGTTTTTTTGCCAGACGCTTAGTTCTGTCACGAATATCACCCGCCAGCTGACCGCAAGCAGCATCGATGTCATCGCCACGGGTCTTGCGCACAATCACAGTCAAACCGTATTCCATTAATACTTTTGAAAAGCGATCGATGCGAGAATTAGACGAGCGACCATAAGGCGAACCTGGGTACGGGTTAAATGGGATCAAATTCACCTTGCAAGGTGTGTCTGCCATCAACTTAGCTAATTCATGGGCTTGGTCTGTGCTGTCGTTGATATGATCGAGCATCACATATTCAACAGTCACGCGGCCACGGTTAGCATTAGATTTTGCGATATAACGCTGAATACCGGCTAAAAATTCATTGAGCGGGTATTTTTTGTTAACCGGTACCAGTTGATTTCTGAGTTCATCATTGGGGGCATGAATACTAACGGCTAAAGCGACATCTATCGCATCACCTAATTTATCTAACGCAGGTACAACCCCTGAGGTTGATACGGTTACGCGGCGCTTAGATAATGAAAAACCGAAATCATCCAGCATGATGTCTAAGGCCGGGATCACATTGGCTAAGTTGAGCAGCGGCTCACCCATACCCATCATCACTACGTTAGTCACAGGGCGCTCACCGGTTTCTTTAGCAAAACCTAAGAAATGGCACACACGCCAGATTTGACCGACGATTTCAGACACAGTCAAGTTACGGTTAAAGCCTTGCTGGGCGGTCGAGCAGAAAGTACATTCCAGCGCACAACCCACTTGTGATGACACACATAAAGTCGCGCGGTCTTCTTCAGGAATATAAACAGTTTCAACTTCCTGACCTTCGCCAACATTAATAGCAAACTTAATAGTGCCATCAACAGATTTTTGAAAACTAGAAATTTCAGGCGCGATAATTTCGCAGCGAGCAGCCAACTTTTGACGCAATACCTTATTGATATTGTTCATTTCTTCAAAGTCGCTGACACCAAAATGATAGATCCATTTCATCAATTGATCAGCACGGAATGGCTTCTCTCCCATTTCCGCGATTAATGCCCGCATCGCTTTACGATCCAGGTCTAATAAATTGATCTTCTTTTCACTCATTTGGCTAACCTCAACAACGAATTCTGGCCACGGGGCGGCGAATTATACTCATGCAGGCCCTATTACGCTAGTCACAGTTAGGCTATCGGGCGATTAGCACTCGATAAACCCCGCACAGGGAATGATGCCGCCATGCTTATTAGACGCTAGCCGCACGACTCTTGCGCTCAAGTATTAATGTAGGGGAATGCTAGTCAGCGGTGATTTTTGTCAATGTGGGTTATGATTCTATGGTAAGATTGCTCTCGGTCAATGTTGGCCTAAATTTCGGAGTTGTAATTTAATCGTTATGATTACCCTCATCATAATCATCCTTGTCGCTGTGTTTGTTTCTTTTCTGTGTAGCGTATTCGAAGCGGTATTACTGTCTGTAACACCTAGCTATATTGCCAACTTAACTCAAACTAATCCCAACGCGGCTGCCAAATTAAGCAAGCAAAAAGAAAATGTCGAATCGCCTTTAGTGTCTATTTTGACGCTAAACACAGTAGCCCACACTGTCGGTGCTGCAGTCGCAGGCGCGCAAGCAGCTAAAGTATTTGGCGATGATATGCTAGGGGTGTTTTCCGGCGTATTAACCTTTATTATTCTGTTCTTCTCCGAAATCATTCCAAAGACTATTGGGGCAAACTACTGGCGTTCATTAGCGCCAACCGTTACCTATATTTTGTATTGGATGGAAAAACTCACCCTGCCATTAATTTGGATGTCTAAGCAAGTGACGCAGTTAATGGGTAAAGGCGACGATGGCCAATATATTCGTCAAGAAATGAGTGCCATGGCCAAAATGGGGCATGAGAATGGTGAGCTAGAAGCGCAAGAGTCGAAAATTCTAACTCAAATGTTGCAGGCCAGAGATGTGCCAGTAACAGCTATCATGACGCCAAGAACCGTGATGTTTTCTCTGCCAATCAGCATGAGTCAGCAAGAGTTTATTGACCAACATATCAATAAACCTTTTACTCGCATTCCTGTGTACGCTAACGATCATGATGATATCGTCGGTTATGTGAATCGCACTGATATCTTATTAGCGAGCCGCGACACGCCAGATGAGCCGATTGATGCGCTTAAGCGTAGTCTGATGGCCGTGCCTGAAACCGCAAAAATTTTGCCGCTGTTTGAGCGCATGATTAAGCGTAATACCCAAATTGCCATGGTGGTGGATGAGTATGGTTCTGGCTTGGGGATTGTCACTCAAGAAGATATTATCGAATCTATGTTGGGTCTTGAAATCGTTGATTTAAACGATCCTGCCGCTGACATGCAGCAATTAGCCCGTCGATTATGGAAACGCCGTATGCAAGATAAAGGCATACGTTTATCCGATGATGGTGATTTTGAACAAGTTTCCAACTAAGTACTGTGGCGGGGAAATTCCCCGCCTTCTACATCTCATTTCGTTCTGAGCATTTCTTCATGCGTTATCGATTATCTCTAACCCATATCAATGATCCCCACTCCCACTTTGAACCTAGCAAGGTGCAGTTTATTGTGGATCATCAAGGCTCGCCCGTACGGATTAGCTGTCATAGCGGTGGCGCGGCCAGAATTGGCTATCAACTCCAACAAGCCAGAGAGAAAGCCAAACAATGCCAGCAAGAGTTTTTGTTTTTGCATGGCGGCGATAGTTTTCAAGGCACCCTTTATTTCCGTGAATTTAAAGGGTTAGCAAACGCTCACTTGCTTAACGAATTGCAACCAGATGCCATGGTGCTAGGCAACCATGATATTGATGGCGGCAGTGCGCCGATTGTTAATTTTCTAAACACCATTAATTTCCCTTTACTGGCAGGCAATATGTTGACCGAGGCCAACGCCTCAGTATCTAGCTTACATGGCCATCCACGTCTATTTGATGTAGATCCACAAGATAATTGTGCCAAAGTGTTATTAAAACCTTTAGCAGATAAGCAGTTAGCTATTTTTGGGATCACGCTGACCGACATGGCTAAAATTGCCAATATCGACGCTGATACTCAGTTTTTATGCGCTCATGAAATTGCCCGCAATACCATAGCTAAGCTGCATCAAGCGGGTATTTATCACATCATAGTGTTAAGTCATCTTGGCATAGACGGAGATAGACGCTTAGCCCAAGATGTTGAAGGCATAAGCCTGATTGTGGGCGGCCATAGCCATACGCTGCAAGGCAATTTTAGTGACCTTGGGCTAAGCAATTTAGTGTATGGCGAAACCCATAACCGCACACCAATAGTTCACGCTGGCAAGTATGCTGAAACCTTAGGCATGGCCGATATTGAATTTGATGATAGCGGTAAGGTTATACTGCTTGAAGGTGGCAATTACTTTATGCAGGACAAGCAGTTGTTACTCGACTGCGAGTCACCGCTCAGTCAAGCTGACTATGCCAATGTTTGCGCTAAAGTGCATAAACACCCGCTAATGCTAGGTCAGCAAGCACTCACTAAAATTGATGAAATAGTCAAACAGCGCTATCAACCGGCCTTAGTTAAGTTACGCCAAGACATTATCTGCCAAGTTCCCCGCCCTTTCGTGCATAACCGTTTACCGGGGCGCGCGTTTCCCCATGGCAGTCAGTTAGCACCGTTAGTCAGTCAAAGCTTGTATAACCAAACCAAGCAAGACTTGGCCGTGGATTTTGCCTTACATAATGCCGGCGGCGTGAGACAATCATTGGCCGCAGGGCCTGTGTCGCGCGCAGATATTTTGGGTAGTATTTTACCCTTTGAAATTCCGCTGGTGCGTTATCACATTCAAGGTCAGTATTTACAAATGGCGTTAGAGTCCGCCATTAATGCCGCCACTAACAATAGTGTCTATGGCACTGGTACTGGCAGTTTTCCTTACACTTGGGGATTGCGCTTTGATTACGATGGCCGCTTGCCATTAGGGCAGCGAATTACGCGGTTAGAATATTTAAGTGATGCTGGCTGGCGCCAAGTTGAGCCGGATAATGCTTACACTGGAGTATCGAGCGCTTATACCGTTATGGGGAAAGAAGGCTACGATCCATTATTGCGACGGGAATGGCAGCAAACTGTGCCGAATATAACCTTGCCTTCGGCCTTTATCGACTTTTTAAAATATGCTGATTTAACCAGCCATGCGTTACCGACGGTTAACTATATTAGCCATAACGAATCGATACTGGTTTCAGCCATCAAAGGCTAATCACTCAATAAGGGTTAATCGCATCAGCGTATTGATAGATTAACTTATTTTACCAAAGCTTTGGTTTATAGCGCTTTGATTAATATGGCCTTGCTTACGCAATGCTTTGTTTACGAAATACTTTTATGTAGACACACAGCCGCTGCAGAGTCAAAGCTGTCATCAGTCAATCTTTCAAAACCGCGGCGATCAAAAAAGCTAGCGTTGTTGACATCGGCATCGACATAAACTGTCTCTATTTGCTGCTGTGTTAAGTGCTGCATCATGGCTTGATGCAGCGCAGTGGCTACGCCATGTTCACCTGCTTTAGTAAACAAAAACTGGATATAGGGTTTATCTTGTTTAAAGTACACACTCACCAGCCCTATGACTTGCGTTTGTTCTTTGGCAACCCAAGTGTATTGCGTTTGCAAATGCTCATGCCAAAAGTCGGTTGATATGCGCGCGTCCTTAACATAACTACCGGCTTTGCTAGCCCCTTCTTAATTTACGCTAGACAACAAACGAGCACGAAAGGCCTCAGCAATTAATGAAGCATCATCTGGAACCGTCATTCCGCACCTAATTTTCGATTTAAAAAAACTTGACGGCGATCGGCCATTCTGATCTATTACTACTTTTTGCAGGTAGATCATTATGCCCACTCCCGCTATCGCTATTCGTAACCTCGACCACCTTGGTTTGGTGGCTGCACTTTGCCAAGAACTCGGCATTGCTCGCATGATTGATGCGGTGCTCCCCAAAACGCCGCCCTACAAAGTTTCACATGGTGAAGCGTTGGTGGCGATGATACTGAATGGTCTTGGCTTTCATAGTTCGACCTTGCACATGTTCCCGCAATTCTTTGCCAACAAGCCTGTAGAGCGTCTGATTGGCCCGGGGATCTGTGCCGATGACCTCAATGATGACGTGCTCGGCCGCTGCCTTGATGCCCTCTTTGAGGCCGATGTCAGCACGCTTTATCAGGTGATGGCGGAACAGGTCGTAGAGCGATTGGAGCTCAAAAGTACGGCAGTGCACCTCGATATCACCAGCTTCCACGTCGATGGCGCCTATGACCAAACCGATGGCGAAAAGCTCGGTAAGTTGCAATTGGTACGTGGCTATAGCCGCGACCATCGGCCCGAGCTGAACCAGGTTATCCTAGAACTTATCTGCGAAAATCAGGCCGGCCTGCCCATCTACATGCAGGCCTTGAGTGGTAATAGTAATGATACCAAGGCCTTTGCCCAGACCGTACGGCGCCACTTGAGCAGTCTCAAGGCCGCGCAGGAGAGTCGTTACCTGGTCGGCGATGCGGCGCTGTATTGCGCTGATACCTTGCAACTACTGGCTCAACAGCAACAGTTGTTCGTGACTCGAGTGCCTGTCACACTCAATGAGGCCAAGCGGGCCGTGGCAACCATTGGCACCCAGTCGCTGGTCGCGCTGGGCAATGGCTATCATGGCTGTTGGCAAAGCGCCAATTATGCCGACGTCGCGCAGCGTTGGTTGCTGGTGCGCAGCGAACAGGCTAGCCACCGTGAGCAGCAAACATTAGCCAAAAATCTACTTAAAGACAGCACGCGTGAGCTGAAAGCCTTCAACAAATTATGTGCCCAGCGTTTTGCCTGCGAGGCCGATGCGCAGGCTGAATTAGCCCGTTTTGCTGCCAGCTTAAATCTGCTGCAACTGGAAGCAGAGGTCGTGAGTGAACCTCTCTATGCTGGGCGCGGAAGGCCGCAAAAGGGTGAAGTGCCGGTGAGCTACCAATTTCACATCAAGGGGTTAGCCGCAAGTAGCTTGGCGCGGGTAGCAGAAGCGCGCAACCAGACAGGGGTGTTCATCCTCGCGACCAATGATCACAGTGAAACGCTCACCATGGTTGAGCTGTTGGCAATTTATAAAGCCCAGCAAAACGTCGAGCGTGGGTTTCGCTTTCTGAAAAGTCCCGAATTTTTAACCTCCTCGTTGTATCTTAAAAAACCGGAACGTATCGAAGCATTGCTGATGGTGATGACCAGTAGCCTGATGATTTATGCGGCGCTAGAGCACCGGATCCGGCAGGGTTTAGTAGAGCAGAATCGCAGTGTGGCGGACATGAAAAAGAAACCCACGCAAAAACCGACAGCGCGGTGGATTTTTTTACGCTTTGGCGGGGTACACGAATACCAGTTGGGAGAAGCGCCACCTCAAGTTACGGGACTCACGGTGGACCAACAGATCATTCTCGACGTGCTAGGCGAACGCTATCGACAAATTTATTCCTAAATCAGGTGCGGAATGTCGGCTGGAACATAAGCGCAAATCTTAAAGGATGTCATAATTCAAGACTCATCTGAAAACTTGGGATAATCTGCCCGGATTTAATTTGATAGATTTTTTGTTGTTGCACAAATCCATGTTTACTAAATAACGGCCGCGATAAATAAGAAGCATCAAGGGTTAACTGTGAAAGCCTAGCATCTTGTCCCCAAGTAATCACTTTAGCGATTAATTGGCTGCCGACGCCTAGTCCTTGATAGGCTGGGTCAATATATAAACTATCAATATAGCCAAGCTCTCTAAAGCCTGATTCCACATTAATAAAACCAATACAAGTACCTTGCTCTTTCAGTACAGCTAACCAAGATTGGCTGCGAGATAACCTTTGATGCCAATGACGTGCTGAACGCGGCGCACTGGACCAAGCATTAATTTGTGCCAATGAATAACTTGGATGCTCAATCCCTTGTACTGCCTGATGAAATAACTCGCTCACCGCCAAGGCATAATCTTTATGGTAAGCAATAATGTAAAAATCTGGTGTCATTAATGCCACTGACATAACCCATCTACCTAGTTGAAGTATAAAAACCTATAGCCAAAATAAAAGCAGCTAAATAGCTGCTTTTATTAACTAGAAAACCCGAACTGAAATTATTGCTTGTCGATTTTACCGACAAATAAAATCTTATCAAAAGTACGGTTTAAGGTTTTGCTAGTAAAATCTTTCATCCAGCTTTGACCAGATAATGACACCACATCACCTTGACTCACAGCCACCTGAGGACCCGCAGCCCAAATACTCGTGTCACCTTGCTGTACTTGTACATAGGTATAACCGCCAGCATTCATGGTTTCAAGTACTTTGCCTTGATACGCTTCATCAGCAAGGGCTGACATTGAACAACACGCCATAACAACTGCAGCAAACATTCCAGATAATTTTAATTTCATTAGAGGCATCCTTCTGTGACTGACCCAATGACAGCCTTACTATGACTAAGCAATACCATATTCTGCGCAATCCCTGCAGTCACTTGCCACTAAAATTCTGTCCAGATCTCACATTCGCCAATCAGTTGGATAAATTATCAGCGATCAATTAAGAAGCCTTGAAATTGCGCTTCGAGTCCATTGAGCTTAATTTCGTACATTAACGCTAATTGCTCACCGAGTTTTCCCGGGGGAAACCCTTGGCGATGAAACCATACGAGATAAGGCTCTGGTAACCTTAATAATTTAAGACCTTTGTACTTACCAAAAGGCATTACCTGATTAATGGCTTCGACTAATTGTTGCTCACTCGCACCTGACACTGAATATCCTTAATGAAAAAATAACTTAGAAAATTTACAAATAACAAACATGCCTAAGGCAACTAAATAAGCATAAGGGAACCTAAGATAGTGGCGCTAATAGTTGCTGCAATTCATTCACTGCGTAGCTAAATAATACAAAACCATAGAAAAACATGGGGTTAATTAGACCAATCTCGCATGCCGCTTAACCGTCAGTATTTTGACTTAGCGTCTGTGGCAGCCAAATCATCGCCACCAGCGCTTATCCTTGACTGCGTCAAACAAAGCGAGATTGCCAAGTGTGAAACTCACCACTACAGTCAATAACAAGGAATATGACTTATCTTTAGACCCATTTAGCTTATCTGAAGCAGGCTAAGATCCCAAGTCGATAAAAGGAACTTACTATGATTATATTGGTTGGCGGAGAAAAAGGTGGCAGTGGCAAAAGTTGCCTAGCACAGAATATTGCCGTCTTTCTTAGCCGAGATTGCCATGCATCTGTCATCATGGTTGACTGCGACCCACAACGCACCACCTCAGATTGGATCCAAGCGCGTAATAATAACCCTGAACTTATCCCCATCAATTGCGTGCAGCTCTACGGTAAAATTCGTAACGATCTATTAAGTTTACAACAGCACTATGACTTTGTGATTATCGACTGTGGCGGCCAAGATAACTTAGCTCTGCGCGCCAGCATGTCGGTGGCGAAACATGTATTAATGCCACTGCGACCTAAACGGCGCGATCTTAAAACGGTATTGCACATGGATGATGTGGTGGCAACCTGCTCCATGGTGAATCCCGATCTGCATGCATGCTTTGTTATGACCCAGTGTCCCAATTTACCCAATCAAGCGGGCCGAATTTTAGAAGCCAAAGAAGTGTGCCGCACTTATGACATCCATGTGCTCGATGCCATCACTTACAGCCGCAATATTTATGATGACAGCGAAGAATCAGGATTATCTGTCATTGAAATCGACAAAGAAGGTAAAGCCGCAGCGGAAATTCGCGCCATAGTGCTGGAGTTTTTAGGCTTTAGTAGCACAGAAAGCCTGATTGATGACATCCGTAACAATAAACCCACGACCAATGGAGGCGCTTATGGGCATGGCCGATCTCAAGAAAGCCGTATCGTCAGCTAACCGTCAGCGCTTGCCGCCAACATCAGTCAGTATTGAAGACTTTATCGAGGAATCTAACTTATATGCCATGGGGCAATTACATGGCAACAATATGCATGTCAGTGCTATTTATGACAAACCAATACACAGTAAGGATATAGCAGCGATACCAGCACCTTTGCCGGTGCAACCACTGCGTTTAATCACGCCGTTAGCATTAGAGTTACCACTCGAAGTGAGTTTGCAAGACCCGCAAACACTGGCGAAAAACCGTAATGCGACTTTTAGTTTATCTGAGGATGCCATTAAACAACTGTCCATCATGGCCGGCGAGCAGCAGCAATCAAAGTCAAAAATCATCAGGCAACTTATTCAAGCCCATTATCAATTAAGCCCGCAGCAAAGAGCGCAACTCAGTGCGCCTTATCATGGCCTAAATGAGGAGCTTAATTAAGCTCCTCATTAGTAGTGTCAGCATGTATTAACTTGTACCTGTAGTCGTAGCAAGATAGCTATAACTGCTATTTTTATGCTATTTATAATCTATCGCTTAAGTCCCCCCCACTGCCATGACGGCTAATTAAGAAGGCGTTATGGTCACTATCACATTCTTACTCATCATTGCCCTTACGGTAATAGCTTGGATTATAACGGCTCCATTTCGTCAAGCGCGCGTTAGACGCCGCATTATGGCAAGGCCATTCCCTAAGGCGTGGCGCCAAATCATTAAGACCCATGTTCCCTATTTTTTCTGGTTACCAGCACATCTGCAATTAAGGCTAAAACAATTAATCATTCTATTTATTGAAGAAAAACAGTTTATTGGCTGTAATGAGCTCGTTATTACTGATGCCATCAAGGTGACCATAGCGGCGCAAGCTTGTTTGCTTCTGCTCAATAAAGAACAAGAAACCAATTACTATGACAAGCTCAGCACTATTTTGGTGTACCCGGAAGCTTTTATTGTCGAAACTGAACAGCTCGATGGCTTTGGCGTCGCCCATCGCCATAGTCACGTATTAAGTGGCGAGTCGTGGGAGCAAGGCAAAGTCATCTTAGCTTGGGCGAATGTACTCAATGATGCGACTCACCCAGGCATGGCTGGCAATGTAGTCTTCCATGAATTTGCTCATCAATTAGATCAAATCAATGGTAAAGCTAACGGCGCGCCGCAACTTAACAATGCTGCAGAATATCAATTGTGGTCTGAGGTCATGGCTAGAGAATACGCAGCCTTGCAGCAAGCGATTGCACATCAGCAAGCTCATCTCATCGATGCCTATGGCGCTACCAATGAAGCCGAATTTTTTGCGGTATGTACTGAAGTCTTTTTTGAGCAAGGCCATCAACTCAATGCCGAACATCCTAAGTTATATCAATGTTTACGGCGCTATTATCGACTCGACCCTTGTGAATGGTTACCAGAGTTAACCAAACTCTAGCATTATCTTTGATAGGCCAAATTCAAGCATAAATTAGCCTGTTGCCAAAACAATACAGCCCCTTGTATCTGCGATTCAGTTAACCCCTGTTTATTGTCAAAATACACTAAACCTATCACCTTATTTTCTAGCACTATGGCGCCTATACCGCAGCTTTTATTACGATGGCGATTGATTAATATAGCGAGTGAATTAGCTTTAAGGGTAATGCTTGCAAGAGGATGCAAATACTCATGCCATTGCTGAGATTGACCATAATACATCATGGTTTTATCTTCGATAACACGACCAATCAATGGGTTTTCGTCAATGGTTAACGCTAACTCTGCCTTAAGACTGCTGCAATCATCCCCATAGGCCATTTTGGGCGTCAAACCGCGCTTATCTTTAGTTAATAACAACACGCAGGCACGCTTAAGCCCCACGCCATCGACTAAGCCTTCGAGCACTAATTGCAAGATGGGATTAAAGTCAGCTTTAGCGCCAGCCAGTGCCGCTAACTGAGATAAAATTTGAATTTGTTTATGCTGGGCGCTGGCAACTTGTAGCGCTTCACTCTGATTATTTTTCGGGTGTAAACTGTCAATATTGGGCGCTAAATATTCCACTAATTCATTGGCGCCATATGCATGAGTTAATTTAATCGTGGCTTTTAAGCACTTATCTAAACGTTCAGTAAACTCATGAATATCCTCCCCTAATAACTCAGCGCATTGAATGATTAAGGCTTCGATCTCAGCGGGATTACCTTGCTCTAATGCGGCGCTCAATTCATTAGCCTTAATGATGCTTAAGGATTCAGGTGGACAGCTTTGATGTTGACTAAGCGCGCTTTGCAGCAAGGCGCCAAGTCCCCACTGCGTGACTAATCCAAGCGTTAATTGATTAAATCGCCCCCCGATCACTTCGCGAATAGCTTGTTGCTGCTCGGCGTCCGAGAGGCACATTTGTAGCTTAATGGCTAACGACTTCACTTCTGGCTGAGCGCTGCTCCAAAAAGCAGTTTCTCCCAAATGAAATAGCAGACTAGCAATAAAGACCTCTTCCCGCAGCGGCTCTTTTTGTTGCTGCTGCATCATGCGTCCTATCATGGCGGCTTGAAACGAGCGCGCCATTTGCCTAAGTAGCATCTGATACACTGAGCCTGTCACTAAATCTTTTTCAATGGTGGTGCTTAAAAGCTTAGCGGTTAGGCAAATATTGCGCATCACATCAAAGCCCAGCACCACAGCGGCGCGGCTCAAGGTGGTAATGGGTGGGCCACCCTTATGATAAGTAACAGTATTAACTACCCGTAAAATGCGCGACGTTAACGCATTATCATGCATGACACTGCGGCTGATATTGGCAAGAGGACTGACATTATCATCAGCTAAGGATTCAAGGCTGCGAATACTTGAACATAATGCAGGGAGTTCTTGTTCGCCTAGATAGTTTATCCAGTAATCGAGGCGATTTGAGGTGTGTTTTACTGGCATCCACTGCTCTACTATTGCATCCAAGTTCTATGAGTATAGGAAAGCCCAAAAAAAATGCGGCACTAAGGCCGCAAATTCACTTCAAAAGCATTAACTATTTCGATATAGAAACAAATAGTTAGAATTGTTGTTCTTCAGTTGAGCCAGTCAATGCCGTCACCGAAGAATGCCCACCTTGAATAACGGTAGTGACCTTATCAAAGTAACCTGTACCTACTTCTTGTTGGTGTGCCACGAAGGTGTAACCTTTAGCTGCGGCAGCAAATTCTACTTCTTGAACTTTTTCCACATAATGCTTCATACCTTCGCCGCGGGCATAGTCGTACGCCAAATCGAACATGTTGTACCACATGTTATGGATACCTGCTAAGGTGATGAACTGGTACTTATAACCCATGTCCGACAGCTCTTGCTGGAAGCGCGCTATGGTGGCGTCATCTAAATTCTTCTTCCAGTTAAACGATGGTGAGCAGTTATATGCCAGTAATTGATCTGGGTACTGGGCATGAATCGCCTCAGCAAAACGGCGCGCTTCATCAAGATCAGGTTTTGCGGTTTCACACCAAATTAAATCCGCATAAGGGGCGTAAGCAAGACCGCGAGAAATCGCTTGGTCAAGACCGGCATTAACGCGATAGAAGCCTTCGCTAGTGCGCTCGCCAGTCACAAAGTCGCGATCATACGGGTCGCAATCCGAGGTTAATAAGTCAGCCGCGTTAGCATCGGTGCGCGCAATCACTAAGGTTTGGGTACCGCTGACATCGGCCGCTAAACGCGCCGCCACCAGTTTTTGCACCGCTTCTTGAGTTGGCACTAAGACCTTGCCGCCCATGTGGCCGCATTTCTTCACTGAGGCCAGCTGATCTTCAAAATGAACGCCAGCGGCGCCCGCATCTATCATGGCCTTCATCAATTCATAGGCGTTAAGCACGCCGCCAAAGCCTGCTTCGGCGTCAGCAATAATCGGCAGGAAATAATCAGTGTAACCAGGCTTACCTTCATCAATTTGATTGCTCCACTGAATTTGATCAGCGCGGCGAAATGAATTATTGATGCGTGATACTACCGCAGGCACTGAGTTGGCTGGATATAAAGATTGATCTGGATACATGGTGCCAGCTAAGTTGGCATCGGCCGCTACCTGCCAACCAGACAGATAAATCGCTTCAATCCCAGCTTTGGCTTGTTGCACTGCTTGGCCGCCAGTTAAAGCGCCGAGTGAATTAACATAACCTTTTTTAGCGCCACCGTTCACTAAATGCCACAACTTAGCGGCGCCGCGCTGCGCAATAGTATTTTCAGGTACAAATGACCCCCGCAGACTCACCACTTCTTCAGCGGTATAAGGACGACGAACACCTTGCCAACGTGGGTTTTCTGCCCAATCTTTTTTTAACGCATCAATTTGTTGCTGGCGATTTGGTTGTGACTGACTCATAGACTTGCTCCTTCAGACTGGGGGATGGGCACGAACCGTTCGCGCCCATTAACTTGGTCATGCATTATTCGGTTAATAATTGGTATCCGGGTTCTGTTAAGAAATCTACCAGCTCATCTGAGGTAGTGATTTGTTCAAGCAGTACGGCAGCCTTAGTGAACTGGCCGCGAGTAAACGCTTCTTGGCCGACTTCTTCTTTAACCTTGGCGAGCTCTTCCACCAACATGGATTTAAACAGGTCTTTGGTGACTAATTTGCCATTGGATAATTGCTTGCCATGGCGGATCCACTGCCAAATAGAGGTGCGGCTGATTTCGGCAGTCGCGGCATCTTCCATCAGGCCATAAATCGGCACGCAGCCATTGCCACCAATCCAAGCTTCGATATATTGCAGCGCGATGCGCAAATTAAGGCGCATGCCCTCTTCCGTGCGCTCGCCTTCACACGGCGCTAACAGTTCTGCCGCTAAAATTGGAGCATCTACATCGCGGGTAATATGCAATTGATTGGTATGATTTTGGCCGATGTAATCGTTAAATATCGCCATGGCCGTATCAGCAAGACCAGGGTGCGCCACCCAAGTGCCATCATGGCCATTACGCGCTTCTAACTCTTTATCCTTTTTAACTTTGGCCAATACAGCTTGATTGGTTTGCTCATCTTTGGCCGGAATAAAGGCGGCCATGCCGCCCATGGCTAGTGCGCCGCGTTTATGGCAGGTTTTAATTAACAACCGCGAGTAAGCACTTAAAAACGGTTTATCCATACCAATTTGCTGGCGATCTGGCAGCACTCTATGACTATGGTTTTTTAACGTTTTGATATAACTGAAAATATAATCCCAACGACCGCAATTAAGCGCGACTATGTTGGAGCGTAATTCATACAGAATCTCGTCCATTTCAAAGACGGCGGGTAAGGTTTCAATTAAGCAGGTGCATTTAATGGTGCCGGGTGCTAAACAAAAACGCTCTTCAGCAAAGGCGAACACTTTCGCCCACCAGCGCGCTTCTTCATGGCTTTGCAATTTAGGAATATAGAAGTAAGGGCCTGAGCCTTTGCTCAGTAGGCGGCGATAGTTATGATAAAAATACAAGGCAAAATCCAGTAGTCCGCCAGGAATTGGTTTCCCTTGAAATTGCAGATGTTTCTCTGGCAAATGCAAACCACGAACGCGGCTAACCAACACTGCTGGCTTATCATTTAACTGATATAACTTGCCGGTTTCTTCATTGGTATAAGTGATAGTGCCATTAACGGCATCACGCAGGTTTATCTGCCCCTGAATCACCTTCTCCCACGACGGCGCTAATGAGTCTTCAAAGTCAGCCATGAACACTTTTACATTGGCATTGAGCGCATTGATGATCATTTTACGCTCAACCGGCCCAGTGATTTCGACTCTGCGGTCACGTAAGTCGTGGGGAATGCCACGGATTTGCCACTCACTATCGCGAATAGATCGAGTTTGCGGTAAAAAATCAGGCAGTTGACCATTATCAATCAGCAATTGTTTTTGTTTACGCACTTCAAGCAAGTGATCGCGCTCTGGCATAAAGGTCTGGCATAAGCCTTCGACAAACGACAAGGCTCCTTCAGTAAACACAGCATCAACGCCAGGTATATTTTTGCCAACAATTTTTAGTGCTGACTGTTGTTCGCTCATAGTCATAGATGTCGCCGTCATTGTTATACCTCTTAATACCTTAATTCATGAGTAACTAATGTAACTAGGTTGTTCGCAAGCTCGGCTTAGCTGCTAGCGCTTAGGTGGCTGTGCTTGGCGTGGTGGATATATCCACCTCATGCTAGTGGCACCTAAACCATGAAACTTCACCGCATTAGCAGCTCAACCTGCAAATGTTGAATTAGTACTAACCCTATCGCTGAATATTTGTTAAAGCAACAATCCGGCAACAGCATTAGCAATCACTTTACTTATGTGGCGTGCGAATTAAATTGGTAATACCAAAGAACAAAGGTGACTCAAGCATCTGTTTTTAATCAACTTTATTAAGATGAAAATTAAGGTTAAAACGATAGCGAGTGACTTGTCTGACAACTGCACCAGCAAGGAACGGTTGTTATTAAATCCGTAATATAATTTCACTGTGTAATTATATGATTACACTTATTTATGGGATATTTGAGGAGATTAGAGACTAAGGTGTTTAGGATTATCTCTAGCGGCAACTAAGTTATCTAACCTAAAACAATAGCTTATATTTGAATGCCCACACCCATCAATCAAACGAGCGTTTAAATCTTACCTTTACGTCAACTTGATTATCGAAAGGCAGCATAAGGCGCTGAACAGACAAAATGTTAATTTGCCAACATTCAAAATTTTATTGGTCAAATTGCAAAATAAATTAATAAATATGCAATTTTAGACTAAAGACTTAGTGCCGACGGCGGGTGTGGTTTATTTAGCCCAAACTAGCTAGGTCACAGTTACTGATTTAACATAGCGTCTGGGTTCTATATAAAACCATTGATTCCTTGTCAGATCATTGATCTTGCATAATAAATACATGTTAAGCGGCAGGATTAGATGATTAACGGCCCTCGATAATTAGCTCTACAGCGCCAAAGATTGGTATCACGATACTCTCATTCGCTAATCATACTTATTACTGCGCATAGCTAACTACTCAATGGTCTAGCAAGTGATTAGCCAATCGCTTTAAGCAGATGTGTAGCAGCCATAGCCTTTTACAGGCAACGACTTGAATGTCGGTAAAAACTAGGCAGCAATTTAGCAAGCTCAAGCAAGGCGCTAAAAAATCGCCTCAGTTTCAAGGCTTGATGCTATTAACCCTTGTCAGTCATACCTTTGCTTAGTTATGATTGAGGCCATTCTCGATAGCTTGCAGTGACCAATGATAACCATAAAACGTACCAGACAAGTATTAGCCCTGACCGTATTGAGCCTCAGCATCAGTGGTTGCAGTGTGTTTGATTGGCTAGTGTATAAGCCCGACGTTCCCCAAGGTAACTATGTCGAGCAGCAACAAGTTGAAAAGCTGCGGATTGATATGACCAAGGAGCAAGCCGAGTATATTCTAGGTCGCCCAGTGCTGCGCGATAGCTTTGCTAATGACACTTGGTACTATGTTTATCATTTCAAAAGTGGCCGCGATGCCAGCATCATTCACAAAGAATTGATTTTAAACTTCGATGCTAATGGCAACCTGAGCCAAGTCACGGGTGATTATGAACTGAATACTGACTTTGCCACCCCGCTTGAGCAAAGCCGCTTACCTATGACCAATAAACCGGCGTCTGAACCTTTGATTCCGCAATCTCGTGGTGATGCTAAACCACTGATTGAAGAAGAAAAGCCGTTATCACAGCAGTCTGTGACCACAGATAGTGAATAATGAATAGTCATGACTGAAACAATAAGGCCCGCAATTGCGGGCCTTATTGTTTGGTGTCTATCTACTTTACTGAGTGACAATCACTATGGCGGCCATAGTGTTTCAGCCACCCTTTAAGCGATAACTCACAGCAAATAGTCCTAAGTGCATCATTAACGCTAAAAGCTAATGACCAAAGTCATTGCTTAAAGTTTAGCGCCAGTAATCTTATTAAGCCGACCATCATCTTTGGCTTGCTCAGCGCGGCGACGGCGCACATCTTTAGGATCGGCAATCAAGGGGCGGTATATTTCTACCCGCATCCCTGGCACTAACAGCTCGCTAGATTTTACCATGCGACTAAAACTGCCAAGCTTCACGGTATTGATATCGATTTCTGGGAAAAAATTGACTATGCCGCTTTGAACCACAGCTTCAAGCACTGTGGTCTCACCATTGACCATCACACTCACTACCTTGGCTCTGTCTGGCAGTGCATAAATAACATCAACACTAAATTTATCTAGATTAGGATTCATAACTTACCTTGGATAGATAACCTTGGCCCGCTGGCTGAACGCTTGCACCATAGAACCGACTAACTCTTCAAATATTTTACCAAAAGCCAGCGCCACTAACGGGCTAGAAAAGGCAAAATCTAATTCAAACTCGACCTTACAAGCATCATCAGTCAATTCAGTAAATTGCCAATAGCCTTGCAAATGTTTAAACGGGCCATTTTCAAGCCTGAGTTCAATGCGCTTACCTGGGATCACTTGATTGCGAGTCGTAAAGGTTTTCTTGATACCCGCTTTGGCGACATCTACCGAAGCCAACATGGTTTTACCATCAAACTCAATGACTTTACCGCCAACACAGCCAGGTAAAAACTCATGATAAGACTCGACATCATTGACCAACTCATACATTTGCAACGCACTGGCTCTCACCAAGGCACTGCGACTCAACTTAGGCATGCTTATGTCCAAAATCCAATTGCTAATGCGGCCAATAGTTTACCATGCTCACAGCAAAATATACCAACCACACATAGAGAGTGGCGAAAAAGCCAGCAACCAAATTTTCAACCTAAGCCATTGCCTAAAATATTGTTATACTGCCAATTCCAAATTCACCCTCGGCGTGTATAATTGCGGTCTATGGCTAAGAATAACTCAAAAAAATCCGCTAAAAACCCACCAGCAACGATTGCTCGCAATAAGCGTGCAACCTTCGAATATCGAATCGAAGAAAAACTGGAAGCGGGTCTGTCTTTGATGGGCTGGGAAGTAAAATCTATCCGTGTTGGCAAAATTAACTTGTCGGAAAGCTTTGTGCTGCTCAAAAATGGCGAAGCATTTTTGCATAACTGCAACATAACACCCTTAAATACAGCCTCAACTCATGTGGTTTGTGACCCAATCCGCGTGCGTAAGTTAATGCTTAATCGCCGCGAGCTCGACCGTTTAGCGGGTCAAGTAGAGCGTCAAGGGTATGCCATCATTCCAATTTCCATGTATTGGCGCAACCGAGCTTGGGTTAAAATTGAAATTGGCTTAGGTAAAGGTAAAAAAGATCACGATAAGCGCGAAGATACTAAGCAGCGCGAATGGTCGATTGAAAAAGCCCGAGTCATGAAGGACAAATAAACCGCTTATTGTTCAGTTAATGGACAGTTAGCAGTGAGGATGTAATTCAGTAGTAGACATTTCAACTCAACGAGTTACACTTCAAATCACGGGGGCGATTCTGGATTCGACGGGATTCGCGAAACTCCGGGAGCATGTCGAGGGGCGGTTGGCCTCGTAAAAAGCCGCAAAGTTATAGTTGCAAACGACGATAACTACGCTCTAGCAGCTTAAGGCCGCTAGCCGTCACCCACACGTCTTGCACATGGGCAGTGGATCTGACGGTCATCTTACATCGTGCTAGCGAGGGAACTCTGTCTAGGGGTGAACCGCGAAATAGTACTAGGCTCACCGGGTGTCATCCTGTCTTTCGGAGGATAAACGGTTAAATAAAAGAAAGACTAAACATGTAGCGCCTTGAGCGTAGGTTTTTCGGACGCGGGTTCAAATCCCGCCGCCTCCACCAAATAAACCTAATAGAAACAGCGGCTTAACCTGATGGTTAAGCCGCTTTTTTATTACTTAAATATAAGGTGGCGACAAAGTGGCGACACATATTTAAAATATTGCTGCAGTCCGAAGCTATTGCACTTTCGTAGTGATAAAAAAGAGAGTCATGTTCTCCTTTCATTTATGACAGAAGTTTATTGATGATTGCTGTAATCTGCGGGTTGCTACAAATGGTAATCAAATTTGTTAACAATGTCGTTGAGTCGATCGCCCCCAAATAAACGTTATCTGATGTTTTATCTAATGTTTTAAGCGGAAAGCGCTAAAACAAATGGGTGAGTCACACACCTTTTTCCCATTCCCTGCCTAAAGCTAGCCCTTGCGTATTAGTGATTAACTCATGCACCTTCACACTAACTCGTGTGTGCCCAACGTTTAACCATGCTGACAACCTCATTACCCGCATTCCCCTTTTCGTACAACTCAACACAAATTCCAAAAACGGTGCGGCATATAAGCATTTTCAACAATAATAATGACCTTAGAGAACTCGCAGTTTCTGGCTTTTTTACTAGACGTTAGCTTAAGTCATTAACAAGGTTGGTTACGGCTTCCCTATGCCATGTTCGCCATAAACTGAGTGTTTGCCATGAACAGGCTGATTAGCATTGCCATGCACTGAATAAACATCAAACTTGTCGTGCTCAAGTACAGTAACGAGGTCTCAATGAACTACCAAGGTCAATGCCTATGCGGCGCTATTACATACCAACTGACAGCAAGCCCAATCTTGATTGCGCTATGCCATTGTAAAGATTGCCAGCGCAGTGCTGGCGCGCCGCTAGTGGCCTGGGCATCATTTTATGAATCATCACTGGTATTAATAAAAGGAGAGCCCAAAACCATTAATTCATCGGGCGCCGCTATGCGCAGTTTTTGCCAAGAGTGTGGCAGCGGTTTGTTTTATCGCAATGCCGACGTTATGCCCGGGATTGTGGATATTCAATCTGCAACCTTAGACGACCCAAATGCACTGCCGCCAATACTGCAAATGCAGGTTGCTGAAAGGCTTGAATGGATGAAGCACATTGATGAGTTACCTGAAGTGGATAGGTTTCCTGAAGATGATGCCTAAACTATTGCTCAGGTGAGCCAGCCAAAAACAAGCTGAAATAATTGGCGACCTCGCTGATGGTAACTAGCTTCAACTTATAACTCGCGCCTATTAGCTTAACTCGCATTCATGTCGATATGAGTTAGCCATCAAGTTTCGCCATCAAACAAGGACTTATTGCCGCGGCAATTTAAGGGAAATAATGGCGGCGACACCGGTAAATAGCCCTGAAATCACTAAACAGGCGGCAAGGCCTGAGGTTTGATAGACCCAGCCCGATAATAAGGTGCCAATTAAGCGCCCCAAGGCATTGGCCATATAATAAAAACCGACATCCAGTGACACGCCATCATCGCTTGCATAATTGACAATCAAATAGCTATGCAGTGATGAATTAATGGCAAAGAGCGCGCCAAATAACATCAGGCCTATGAGTAATATGGTGCGGGCATGAAAATCAGCTATCAGCGCTAAAGCGAGCAAGAATGGCACAGCCGTGAGTATCGCCGCCCAGCTAGCGGCCATCTTGCCATTAGGCAATTGTCCATGACTCATGCCGGTAATCCGCGGCGCTAAGCCTTGAATGAGACCATACCCCATCACCCAAACCGCTAAAAAACTGCCAACCGACCAATGATCCCAACCAAGATTAGCGGTAAGGTACACAGGTAACGCCACCACAAACCACACATCGCGGGCGCCAAATAAAAATAATCGCGCTGCTGATAAGCGATTAATTGCTGGACTCTTTGACAAAATATCAGTGAACTTGGGCTTATGTTTGGCTTTGCCTAAATCGGCCTTAAGGCTCACTAAGCTAAATACCCATACCAGCACTAATGCTAGCGCCATAGTGAGCACAGCCAATTGAAAACCCAAGAGGCTAAGTAAGGCGCCGCCCATAAAAAAGCCGACGCCTTTTAAGGCGTTTTTAGAGCCTGTGAGTATGGCGACCCAGCGATACAATTGCCCGTTCGCATCCGCTGGCACTAGCAGCTTAATGCTACTTTTGGCGCTCATTTTATTGAGATCTTTAGCTATGCCAGATAAGGCTTGCGCGCTCATCACCCACACCAGACTTAACATATCCGTTGGCACCAGCAGCATAGCTAGGGCAGCTATTTGCAAAAACAAACCAATATTCATGGTCTTATTTAGACCAATGCGGGCGCCGAGTACACCGCCCACGAGATTAGTGATGACCCCAAAAATCTCATAAAACAAAAACAACATGGCAATGTTGAGCGGGCTATAACCTAATCCATAAAAGTAGAGCACCACTAACATGCGCAGCGCGCCATCAGTAAGAGTAAATGCCCAGTAGTTACCAGTAACCACCCAATATTGGCGCATTTGCGCAGATAATGTCGTCAACATAGCCATCTTGTCCTGTGGTTAATTAGCTTTATCCATGCGGCCAACCATTAAGGCCAGTTCAGCCGTGCGATTGGCGTATCCCCACTCGTTATCGTACCAAGCATACAACTTGACCTGAGTGCCATTGATCACCATGGTCGATAAGGCATCAATAATGCTTGAGCGCGGGTCAGTTTTATAATCCACTGATACTAATGGCCGCTCTTCATAACCCAGAATATCTTGCAATGCGCCGCTCGCCGCCGCTTGTAAATATTGATTCACTTCGCGCTCAGTGGTTGGCCGACTCACTTCAAATACGCAATCGGTCAGTGAGGCATTAGCTAAGGGCACACGCACCGCATGGCCGTTTAACTTACCCTTAAGTTCAGGGAAAATATGGGTAATGGCGGTAGCTGAACCTGTACTGGTTGGAATTAAACTTAAACCGCAGGCGCGCGCGCGGCGTAAATCTTTATGGGGCGCATCCAATATGGTTTGGGTATTGGTAATGTCGTGAATTGTGGTCATAGAGCCATGCACTATGCCAAGATTTTCATGGATGACTTTAACGATTGGCGCCAAACAGTTAGTCGTACAAGATGCGGCAGTAACTATAGGATGTATGGCTTTATCATAGAGTTGATGATTAACCCCCATCACAATATTTAATACGCCCTCTTCTTTCACTGGCGCTGTCACTACTACGCGCTTAACGCCTTGGGCTAAATAGCCTTGCAGCACGGCGGTGGTTTTCATCTTGCCCGAGGCTTCAATCACTACATCGCAAGCAGACCAATCGGTATCGCTTATGGCTTGATTGCGACTGCAAATAATACGTTTACCCGCTATCACTATCTCATCGCCGTCACTGCTGGCTTCATGCTGCCAGCGGCCATGCACGGAATCAAAGGTTAGCAAGTGCGCTAATGTGGCGGCGTCCCCGGCGGGATCATTAATTTGTACAAATTCCAGCTCTGGCCAATTCCATGCGGCGCGCAGCGCTAAACGTCCCATGCGCCCAAAGCCATTGATCCCAATTTTGATGGTCATAGTTATATCCTTTCTCTCTGTGTACATGTCATTGCTGATAGTTAACTGCGCAGCCATGCTAAGTCTTTATCGCCATGCTAAGCATCTATCGCTCAAGCAATAGGGCTTTACTCCAAACATAGAATAAATATATGAAATATCATATGTTTAACTCTAGATTTTACACATAAAAACTGCATTACATCGCGCGTAACTCAGTTACGCGTTAATCAGCGTCTTTAACAGGTGCTTTAACAAGGGCTTTATCAATTAACTCATACCAAACTCATACCAAACTCATACCATACCAAAGTCATGCCATGCCAATAAAAACCAAGAAAGCCATGCCTATAACGCGTGCCATTGTCAGCAGCATTAGCAACAGGATTTAATCCTATCTGGCCGACCACCCATAGTATGCAACGAGTGAATATTATCTTTAAGAAACAGCGCATTATTAACTGTAGCTTCAGCTAACACGCTAAGGCACCAACTAGATAACTCAGGATTAACTCGATAAAACACCCACTGTCCTTGGCGCCTATCAAGTAATAAGCCACATTGACGCAGCTGCGCTAAATGACGCGATATTTTAGGCTGAGTATCTTGCAGCGCTTGGGTTAATTCGCACACGCATAGCTCGCCTTCTTGCTGGATTAACATCAGGCAACGTAAGCGGGTGTCATCAGCCAAACATTTAAAAAACTGAGTGGGGTTAATCATTCATTACAATCCTAATTTTTTACAAATCCCTTTGTAGACTAAGCCGTTAATGCCGTGACTTTTATGCTTGCAAGCATCAATGCAAGCATGAATACAATCACTATTAAGCACTACCAAGTTATAATATATGATATTTCACATATGTGTATAGCCAAATAAATAAACAAAGCGCGAACGAATGAATGGGCTCGCTAACGCCCTTAGTTACCAGTGCAGCATTCGTCCTGCAAAAAATTCACTAAGCCTTGTAGCAACTGATAATCCGGCACGCAATACAGTAATCTGCCTTCACGGCGCTGCGAGATAATGCCTGCTGACACTAAGGCACTAATGTGGTGCGACAAGGTAGAACCGGGAATGTGCAATAATTGCTGAATTTCGCCAACAGCTACGCCTTCATGGCCGCCCTTCACTAAGATTTTAAATAGCGCCAGACGAGTAGGATGACCTAATTCTTTCAGTACTTTAGCAGCGCTATCAATATTCATAAGCGACTCTATGCAGTTAGTTAATTCGATAGTACCAGAAATATCTATAGTAATGCGAGCATAAATCCGGCAGCACAATACCAAGCGCGTACGGTAAGAATTAAGTGTGTAGCACTTTGCCAGAGTAATAGTGCGCCTGTGCTTAATCGCGCTGGCACTAAGACGGTTTCACTTTTAGCACTGCAACATTACAGCACTTCAGCACTTCAGCACTTCATGCGACATGCGACATGCGACATGCGCGTCTTATCATAGTGTATCTATAATTCTGCTATTCCAGAAATAAAGTATTGTCAGCCACCGTACTTACTACTATTATTCGATAATATTGGAAATGATTAATAAGCCAAAACTTAACACCGCAGCGTGCTTGAACACAGATATTAAGCATGACGAGTTTGATTAAGAAGGCTTACATTAAATGAAAGCTCTCTTTAAAATCAGAGGATTGCCGCCATGCATAGCATAATGTTAACCATGGCGACAGCGTGCGATTTTTAATATTATGCGACTCTTAGATAACCCTAGGTGATTAACAATGAAGATGTCAGCCACAAGTAAAGATGAAGCCATTAAGTGGGCACTGGCTCATGGCATGGCATTTAAAGCATCACCTAGCACTGCCCGCCACGTGCCTTTTAGCCTAACGCCAACTGGTATTAGTCTTGAAAACTATCAACAATTACAAGCCGCTAGTGAGTTAATCGCGAAGTTGATGGATGCGGTGTCACGCCAAGATAGCTTTTTAGATCAAGCCATCAGCCCGGTGGCAGCCAATGATCCCTTTTTTGCTGCCTTACTTAAGATGCACCGCAGTCTTTATCAAGCCAGCACTAAGCCTGAGCGCGTCCCTTTACTTGTGATCCGCAGCGATTTTTTAGATGATAAAGTGTTTGGCCCAAGGCTGGTTGAAGCCAACAGCATAGCCGCGGGCATGGGGCCATTTGGGGCCATGGCCCATAAGTTGCACCAATTTTTGCTTAGCCAAGGCCATGTCGAGCTAAACCAAAACCAAACTCAAAATTCAGCACAACATCTAAAGCAAGCGCAGCCTTTACACATTAAAAAATCAGCACTCATTGAAAACCCAGCCATAGAGCGCTTAGCCAGTGCCATAGCCGCTGCAACCCTCAAGATAAAACACGCCTTTAATGATGACGGACCAGCAAGATTCTTGATGCTAGTGCAGCAAGATGAAGACAATGTGTTTGATCAGTATTTACTCGAGCAAGCATTGCAGCAATTAGGCATTCACACTATCCGCCGCACGTTTAGTGAGCTTGAAGGGCAACTCACAACCGGCGCGCAGCACCGACTAATGCTCAATGGGGTCGGCAGTATTGATACTGTGTATTTACGCACAGGTTATCAGTTTAAGGATTATCTTAAGCCAAACACGACCGCTAACTACTCAGATTTTATGGCCATTCGAGTATTGATAGAAAGGCATAAGGTCGCCGTTAATGCCACCGTCAGTCAGCAACTTGCCACCAGCAAACGAGTGCAAATGCTGTTATCGCACTTAACGCCTTCAAGCTTCAGTGAATTTGGCTTAACTCTGGAGCAAGCCACATTCATCAAACCCATATTGGGTGACATGCTAGCCATCAATGCCAACAGTATTCATGAGGTAAACTCGGCCCCACTTGATGCTTGGGTGTTAAAAAACCAAGGTGAAGGCGGTGGTCACTGCCTATTTGGCGCCGATATAGCAAGTAAACTCGCTCAGTTAAGCCCTGCTGATTATCCCGAATGGTTATTGATGCGCCGTATTCATCCGCGCCCAAGTATTACGCCAACCTTAGTGGTGCGCCATGGCGAGCTTGAAGTGGTACATGATTTAGTCGCAGAAATGGGAATGTTTAATGTGTGGTTTGACGGTAAGCCAGCGCTAGCAAATTGTACTTTGCCGCAAGAATCAGCTAAGCCAATGACGACTATGCCAAGTTCAAGCCTTGCCAGCCAGGTTCCAAATTCAAGTTTTGCCGGCTATTTAATTCGCAGCAAATCTGCCAAGGTCAATGAAGCTGGCGTACACAGCGGCCAAGGGGTACTTGACTCATTGATGCTGATTGATGCTGATTGATGCTGATTGATGCTGATTGATGCTGATTGATGCTGATTGATGCTGATTGATGCTAGTCTCGATTAAACCTATGGCATAAGTAAACATTAAGTCACTGCGTTATATGTAGCGGCAGTGAAACTAGATAATCATTTTTACGCAGCGCCACTTTGATCTATGGCTATTGATTCAAAAGCGCTAAATATTTTACCTTCGCGCCACAATGGGGCGTTATTGTGTTCAGCTAGTTGATAGGCCCAAGTACTAATGGCTTGAGATCGCAAACTGTCACACGTGAAATAACGACCGAGTTCAGCATTGATACTTGGGCCGTGTTCGATAATATTTTGGCTAAACCAGCGGTCGCGATGAACTATTGCGGCCAAATGATCGCGCTTGGCATTGTTGCAGCGGCTATGGGCTAACACAAAGTTATGACCAAGATCGCTTGGGTAACGCGCCCACGGGATAAAGTGATCAACTTCACCTGATTCGTTTAGCGGTTTTTGACAGTAAAAACAGCAGCCAGACTGAATATCTGCCAGCACAGGCCTTGCCTTGCTAAGAGCATTGCGATCGCTTCCAAATAAAAACTCTGACAAGTTGCCTTGGCTGCCAATCAATTGATGATTGGCAGGATAATCACATACCTTTTGCAGCCAATGGCTACGCGCCAATGACACCACTAAATCATGAAAACGGCGGAAACAATAAGCTATGCCGGGATTGAGCACTATATGGTCTTGCTCGCTATGGTGCGGGTAGTAAAAACACTCAGCTTGGCCAGCCAATAATTGTAAGCGCCACAAAGGGCCATTTTTAAAGGTGGTGCGGGTTTTACTCATGAGTTTGCGCCAATCTGGGTGGCCTTTTAACTGTGTAATGCTATTCACCCCTTGGCGGCGAAACTCAGCCAAGGCATTGATAAGTGCAGACTGACTACCCGAGTTTTGCCACAAGATTACGGATTGTGGGCCTTGGCTGCCATAAGGGAGTGAATGCTGCCAGTAAAGCTCGATAAATTTCTCAACTAATTCATCTATGCTAATGCGATTTCCCAACGTCTTATCATCAAGGTGTGGCCGTTCGATACAAATATCTGCCAAGGCATGCAGTAAGGCAAACTTGTAGGTAGCAACAAAGTCCCCTTCCACCAACAGCCGTTGCAGGTAGCCAATAAACTCCAGCTGTTTGGTGGCATTTACTTGTGTCATTACGCCTTAATACCCTCCATAGTTAGTACTACTGTTTGCCATTGCACTTGGTTGCGGCCTAATTGGTCTTGCTCTAGCGCAGAAGATTGCAGCAAATGCAGACCTAGTGGCTCACCAAGACGAGTTAATTCATCAAGACTCACTGGATGCATGACTCGTTCATCAGGGCTATCGCCATGGCGCAAACTAATAATGAGTTTACCTTGCGCCTTAAGAAGGCTGGCAAGATTTGCCAGAGCATCACTTCTATCACTTGGCTCAATATGCATCCATACGGCGCTAAGTAAAATCAAATCAAACTTGATAGCCAATGCCTGAGTCAGCCCAAGCGTTGGCAAGGCATCATCCAACCAAATAACAGGCAAGGGATGCTCGCATTGTAGCGATGCGGTATGTGTCTTACCGATAGCCGCCAACGCTTGGGCAGGTTCAATGGCATAGACTTGCACAGGATGCTCATTGGTTGACAGCTCGGCCAAATACTTAGCATCGCGGCCAGCGCCAGCACCTAAATCCAGCAAGCAACAACCAAATGATGGAGCACAGCCGGCAGTGATAAGTACATGTTCAAGCACATTGAGCCATGCTTGATGCACAGCGCTAAAACTGGTGGAGTGATACTGCTCGGCCAGCGTGCTGGCATGATCATTATAAAAACGCTGGCTCATCTTGACTCTACTCTGGTGGTTACCTAAAAGGCATTAACTGCCAATCACTTAGCGCGAATAGCTAGAGTGTATCATGGCTACTGAGCCATTTTGGCAGTGTCACTCACAGGTTGACTTGAAATTCATGGATTAATTCACGGTCTGACTGAACTGTGATGAGCGTTTATCTAAGGGCTAACTTGGGATTTTAATTCAGGTAATTAGTCTGATTGATAAATCTAAAGACCAATCACTTACTTTAGACCCATGATAACAATATCGACTATTGCTTTAAGGATGGGAGAACATCTTACTTTTTAATGGTTTGGCTATTGCTTACCATAAGCGGTTACCCCTTAAAATTAACTGTGACTAGCTATTAGGCGCAGCTAGAACTTCTGTCATTCGGATGGCTTTCTTGCCAGTCGATTTGCACTTGTTTTACTTTTTCAAGCATTTGTGGCTGTAAAAACAAGGCAACTAAGGTCGGGTCAAACTGCAGGCCTGCGCCATCGGCTATGGCTTGGCAGGTGTCGGTAAGTGACCAAGAATCCTTATAGGAGCGGCAGCTAGTTAGAGCATCAAATACATCGGCAATGGCAACTATGCGGCCAAATAAAGGGATTTCTTCGCCTGCTAAACCAAAGGGATAACCACTACCGTCCCATTTTTCGTGATGAGTTAAGGCGATATCGCGCGCGGCTTTTAATAAGGGAATATCATGATCCCCGATAATTTCCGCGCCGATAATCGGATGCAGCTTCATGATATTCCATTCACTTTCATCAAGCGCCCCAGGTTTTAGCAAGATATGATCCGGCGTGCCGATTTTACCAACATCGTGCATAGCCGCGGCATGAAACAAAATATCCGCATCAATGTCCGATAAACCATAGGCAAGCCCAAGCAAACGACTGTAATGACTCATACGAATGACATGGTAACCAGTTTCATTATTTTTATATTCGGCGGCGCGGCCAAGCTTTTGAATAATCAATAAACGGGTTGATTCTAATTCTTCAAACCGCACTAAGGATAAATGGTTTTTAACCCGGGCGAGCACGCGCGCGGCGCTTATAGGTTTAGTAATATAATCAACGCCTCCCGCCTCAAAACCTAAGGTTTCATTGGGTTCATCGACTAAGGCAGTGACAAAAATAACCGGAATTTTAGCGGTGCGCGGATTGTGTTTAAGGTGCTTACAGACCTCAAACCCTGTCATGTCAGGCATCATCACATCAAGCAAAATAATATCTATGGCGGGATATTTAAGGTTCTCTAGGCGACTAATTGCATCTTTGCCAGATTGCGCGAAATACACGCAGTAATTCGCTGACTCCAAAATCGCCTTAAACAGCAATAAGTTCTCTTTAATATCATCCACCACCAAGATGTTAGTCATATTATTGTGACCCTGCCCGTAGTGGTAACACAATATGGATTTGGGTATGAGTAGCTTGCGATTGGCAACTGATCTTACCGCCATGCTTATGGGCTATGACGCAGGCATTGGCCATGGCAAAACTCACGAACACATCAGAGGTATCATGTGTATCGGCCAAGGGGTCACTCCATGCTTCAATGGCATCCATGGACACCATAGGGCCTTTATGACTAAAGATAAAATCGGCATGTGTGTCCAAATCACGCACCGAAAGTTGAACTGTGTCGCTTGAGCGCCCGGACATAAAGCTAAGCACCGCCCTAAACATCTTATCTAACAGACTGTTATCCGCCGCCAGCGTTAAGCCAGAGGTACTTTCGATATTGGCCTCAATGGCATGTTGGTTTTTTACCGACGTCAGCAAGTCACTCAAATAGCGCTTAACTGGCACGGCATTTAAGCGAATTTCGGTCTTTTTAAGATGAAAATACAAGAGTAATTGATTAAGGCGCTTTTCGGTTTTAGTTAAAATCGGCAAGCAGCTCGGGGCATCACTATTAAGCGCGACTATGGCTTCTTTATTTTGCGCAAGTTCATGACTTAACATGCGAATAGACAAACTTATCATTTCAAGCGCGGTCGGTTGCATTAACCGCACTTTAATTCTTGAGATTAACTCATTCTTATTAAAGGGTTTAGTGACATAATCCACCGCGCCTAAGGAAAATGCCTTGAGCTTGCCTTCCACATCATCAAGTGCTGATAACACGATAACCCGCGTGCGCCAAATCCGATCCCAGCGGCGCAAGCGCTCTAACACCTTATAACCGTCGGTTTCTGGCATCATGATATCCAATAACACTACATCGTAAATATCTGACTCTAATAATTTAATGGCATCTGCACCATTTAAGGCGAAGGCCACATCATACTCATCTGAGCCTAAAATACTGCGCAGTAATTTTAAATTTGCCAGTTCGTCATCGACAGCAAGAACCCGTATTTTTCTATCCATGGGATTGCTCCATTTGCTGGTTTAGTTGTTCTGCACTTTGATCTATAACCCCAATTGCGCCGGTAAAATCAAAATCTTCGGTTAACTCCACCAGCAAACCCGCTAACTCGGTTAATCCATAGCCGAGTAACTGCTGGCTCAAACATTCAAGCTCTGCATCATCAAGCATGCCTCGCTCTAGTTTTTCCCTAAAAATCAATAATCTTGCTAATAATTCATCAATCTCTATCAACTCAATATTCGAGTCTAACGTTAGATTTTTTTGCGGCTCAAGCGGTAACTTGTTAATGGCTGATGTGACCGCAAACAAGGCATCTTCTAACTCGCTTAATAAGCCTAATAATTTAGCCCCTGGCGCCGAGTCACTTAAGGCATCGTCGAGTAGTCGCGTAGCATCATACAAATTTGCCATGCCAAGCCCGCCTGCGACCCCTTTAAGTTTATGAGTCGCGCCCTTAGCTCGCTGATACTCATTCTTTTCTAGGCATTGATTAATTTCAGTGACCAAGCTTTGCCAATGGCTTGGAAATTCCCGCAACATTTTTAAATACAGGCTCTCATCGCCCCAATTATGCAAGGCTTTATCGACTTGAATACAGTGGCGGACATTAACAAATCTGTCATGTTGTTCGAGTGCTTCTTGCGCTGGAGTGAGCACACTATCAGCGCTGGATAGCTCAAAATGCAAAGGAACTAATTTGGCCATTTCACTATTAAGATGTGCAAAATCAACTGGCTTTATCACAAAGCCATCCATGCCCTCATCAAGACATTGGTCAACATCGCGCCGCATGCCGCTTGCCGTTAAGGCGATTACTGGCACTGGGCGCCCTTGCTTAGCTGCATATTCCTTAATGCGTTTATGGGCCTCAAAGCCATTCATATTGGGCATATGAATATCCATTAACACCAGATCGTACTGACCTTCGGCTAACTCAAATAATTCCACTGCCTCAAGACCATCTTTTGCCCAATCAATCTGATGCTTCTCTCGGCCTAAACGGGTCTGAATTAATTCGGCATTAACCGCCACATCCTCTGCCAACAAGATTTTTAACGGCTCAAGCAATCGATAGCAGGTAAGCGGATTTTCTTCTTGAAACTGCACCTTAGTTTGATCTTTGGCCGCCGGTGCATAAATGGTGAAATAAAAGCGCGAGCCAACACCAAGCTCACTTTCAACCCACATTTGCCCGCCCATTTTTTCCACCAATTCGCGGGAAATGGTTGTGCCAAGCCCGGTGCCACCATAACGGCGCGAAATAGAGCCATCTGATTGCACAAAAGGTTTAAAAATATGCTCTAGCCTATCGTTTGAAATTCCAATGCCAGTATCTGCCACCACAAAATTGACTAGGCCGCCTTGGCTACTATCGGTCAGGTAAGCACTTACTTTAATCTCGCCTTTTTCGGTAAATTTAATGGCGTTTCCAATAAGATTAATCAGCACTTGCCTCAGTTTGGCGGGATCAGAAACCACTAAATTGGGCACGTTAGCGGCCACTTGATAACTAATTTTCAAGCCATTTTTCAGAGCTTGTAGCTCCATGAGATTAATCACAGAACCTAAGGTACGACGTATATCAAAGGCTAAACGCTCAAGCTCCACTGAGCCGCGCTCTAATTTAGTTAAATCTAAAATGTCATTTAATAAGCCCAGCAAAGAATGCGCTGATTTAGAGACTGTCGTGAGATGGCGTCTTTGCTCCCGCGTCAGCTCAGTATCTAGCACTATTTCTGTCATGCCGATGACAGCATTCATTGGGGTGCGCAGTTCATGACTCATATTGGCCAAAAACTCTGACTTAGTACGGTTGGCTAATTCCGCCTCATCTTTGGCGTTACGCAAACGTACTTCGGCGGCTTTTCTGTCGCTAATATCCCTAAGCACCATAGTGTAAGTTTGCTGGTATTTACTGCGCACGCAGGTCACAGATACTTCTACCGCAAACAGGGCGCCGCTCTTATTAATGGCGAGTGTTTCCACTTGCGAACGCATTTTTTTAGTGGTGCCGACTAACAAGCTAGTAAACCAAGCATCGATATTCGGGATATGATCGCAGTCCGCCATGACTAACGCTAAGTTCTGGCCAAAGATCTCTTCTGCGCGAAAGCCAAACAGATTTATCGCGGTGCGATTCACCTCTTTAATAGTGCCATCAGGGTCAACCACTAACAGCGCATCACTCATGGTATCTAAGGTGGCCCGCAGTTGATGCTCGGCTTGCTGCAAGGCTAACGTGCGGACATTCACTTTTTGCTCCAGCGACATATTTAAATCGCGCACCCGCTTTTCATAAGCCTTGAGTTGGGTGATATCTGTGCCTACCGCCACATAGTAGCGTTTAAGGTGCTCGCTGGTATTAATGGGCGCAAAGTGCACATGTAGCCAAGAAGGATTATTAGGGTTGGTGGCATCTTTAAGTAACACATCTGCGCACTCACTATTAGCGATGGCTTGAGTGAGCGTGGTTACCGTTGATGCTGGGGTAAATTCACTGTCTAAATAACGGCACGTTTGCCCAATGATAGTGCCCACCGCATTGTCATGTCCTTGGCTATAGGTTTGATTGGCATAAACCACAGGGAAATGAAATTCTGCGGTATCAAGGATCGCTAGGCTAATGGTCGATGTCGCCATAGCGCCATCTTTAAGCTGTAAGTCTTGGCGAAGATAACGATTAGCATCTTGTAGCTTAAGATAATCTTGCTGCATGGTTTGATATTGTTTAAGTAACTCTAGCAACGGCTGCCAAGCCGCTGTTACTGCGCGCGGTAATTTTAAATTCATGCTTTGCGGCGCCGCATTAGCTGACCCGCTTTGCTCTATGACATAGTGCGATAACTGCAATAAGCGATTAAGGCCGCGGGTGATGTAAATAAACCATGCTGCCGTTAACACGAGCAATAAGATGAGCAGCTGCAATGAGCGCCAAAACCAGTCTTGCTGTAATAATTCTGGGGAGGCTTGCAATGGCGTCATCGCCAATTGTAAATGCCAAGGATGCAGCGGCTGTAAGCTTGGATAAAAGGCGACTGTGGGTGAATTGAGCTTACCGCCCTCGCTTGGCGTGCTCGATTCACGCGCCGCATAATCAATGCGCCATTGCAGCAACCCCTTATCATCGCTTAATAATAGCGATTGCCAGCCAAAGGCCTTTTTGTCTTGTTGCTGCTGCACTTTTAGAAAGGATAACAAGCGTTCTGCATCAATCAGCCACAATAAATAATGACCCCCAACTTTGGCTTTAGTGATAAATGCTAATTGCTGCCACGCCTTGTCGTTAACCACTAAGGCATACAAGCTCGGGGCACTGTGAGTGATGCGCGGGTTTTGCTGCCAAACCTCGGCGTAGATTTGATTCACCTTAGCCGCAGACAGAGATAAAGAGGCAGGTAGCACAGAGGCATGTACGCTTGGGTCATCAAGTAACTGCGCATTGGCGTGATGAGTCACCAATTGGTGAGCGGTATCATAGAGGCCGATAAAATCAAATTCGGGGAAAAGCTGAGCTAATTGTCCTAACTTATCGCTGTCACTGATATCTTCGGCAAACTTAAGCTCATCAAACGCAGTGGTAGCCAGTATGGCTTGTTGTTGCCATGCAATTAATTGTTTACCTAAGGCATCGCCCACGTCTTGGGCGCGATAGTCAATCAGGGCTTGATGTTGAGTATGACCCGTTTGCGCTTGATGCTGGAATTGCAGCCATAGCCAACCGATAGGCACGAGTAGCAATAACCCCATCCCTAGTAATAATTGACTCCTAAATGACATTATCCCTAACATCCAGCATCTCCATAATTGGATAAACTAGAGTATAGCCAAGCTTAGTTAAGTTGATGAATTTTCGATTAAGAAATCCCAGCCAATTATCATGCGTCAGCTCAAACCAACAAGGCTTGCGGCCATTGTTCTGGGTTAAAAATATGTGCCCATGGCCACACATTTGAGCACTCGCAGTGCAAGTGATAATGAAAATAGTTATCAATTGAGTTTTGTTTGTTTACAATAAGTCCTCTTTTGCTGTTGGTGTTTGGATTTGTTGGTGTTTAGATTACAGTCTTCCACATTATCGTTTAGCCTCAGACTGCTTGCAGCCAGCATTGGCAGCTATGGCTGCACGCTCGCTATTTGCGCGGCGCTGCATCAGGTATTAACGCTCGCGCCACTGGATAAAGTCTATCTAGTGACCATGTTAGCCTTTGTTATCTTCATCCTTTTAAGTTTGCTAAGTCTTTGCCTGCGCTCTTTACCTAAAGTGCTGGGGTTACTTACTGGCTTAAGCCTGTTATCTCTCGCCACAGTTCGCTGCTTGGCTCCATTTGAGGCCATGCCATTATGAAAGAAACCCTTTATCGCTCCATGCTGTGGATCCATACCTGGTTTGGCTTACTGTTATCTTGGCTATTACTACTGGTATTTTTTGCTGGTACCTTAAGTTATTTTCGCTATGACTTTAATGTGTGGAGTAAGCCTGAGATCCACCAAGACGTGTTGCAAGATTACGCTAGCAGCCGTGTTAGCAGCCAAGTGCAACAAGCGCAGCACTACTTAAGCGCTAATGCCAGTCACGCCGCCAGTTGGAGCATTCAATTGCCGCGCCAACGCCAACCTTATATCAGCGTGGGTTGGAGCGAGCCTAAACCTGAAGGCAAATCCCGCGGTAAAAGCGTCAGTCATTTTATTACCCATGACAATCAAGTGATTACCGATACTCGCGATAGCAAAGGCGGCAATTTCTTCTATCGCCTGCATTTTGATTTGCATTATTTGCCCGGCAATCTTGGCCGCTACCTCATAGGTATTGCCACTGTCTTTATGCTGTTTGCGCTTATCAGCGGCATTGTTATTCATAAGCGCTTCTTTAAAGATTTCTTCGCATTAAAATTCAATAAAGGCCATAGATCTTGGCTAGACAGCCACACGATTAGCTCAGTGTTTGGTTTGCCTTATCATCTAGTGATTAGTTTTACTGGATTGATTGCGTTAATGTTTTTATACATGCCGCTACCGCTGGACTTAGAATTTAAGGGCGATAGGCAGCAGATGCATGCACAAGTGGACCCAACCACTGTGCGCACTGAGGCAAGTCTCGAAATGAGTGCTGAGCCCGTCATCGACATAGCTAGCCTAATTCACAACAATCAGCACTTATGGGCCAATTTACCTGTGCGCCGCATTAGTGTGCAGCACCCAGGGCGCGTTAACAGTCAGGTAGTGATTGAAGCTAATACCGAGCAGCAAATTACTGAAAAAGAACCTAAATGGGTGTTTAACGGCGTAAGCGGTGAGCTGATTAGCCAAACGCCACTTTCGTCATCCATCATAGTTGAAACCTATGACACTTTACTGGCGCTGCATACAGGTCGCTTTGCCAACAATGGCTTACGATTATTATTAGGGTTTGCCGGGTTATTAGGCTGCTTGATGATAGCCTCAGGCAATATTTTATGGGTGAAAAAGCGCCTACAAAAACGCACTATGAGCGCGGCTGACAATGTTGGTTTAAGCCTAGTGCAGCGCTTAAATCTAGGCTTTATTAGCGGCTTACCGCTGGCAACTGCGGTGTTTTTACTGAGTAATCGCCTATTGTTACCAGACTTAGCCCAGCGCGCCGATTGGGAAGTGCATTGCTTTTTTATCGCCCTTGGCGCTTGGCTACTCTTGAATTTACTCGGCCTTGGTTCATGGTTTAGCGGCTTACTACTGGCAGCGCTTGCTTGGCTGGCCGTGCCCGTCATTAATGCCCTGACATCTAAGCACCTCATCAGCAATATCGCCCTTGGCCAATGGCCGTTAGTACGGGTAGATATACTTGCGTTACTGATAGCTGGCATGTTGTTTGGCGCCGCTTGGTATGCTTATGCGCAGCGCCAAAATGTGAATGTTACTGCTAAAGGCAACAGCGCTAATCTTGCCGTTAAGGCCAAACGAGCAGCTAACCCTAAGCTTAATGGAGCACAATCATGAGCCTCATCATTTTTAGTGTCATGCTAGTTGCCATGGGCTTATTTTCAGTGGTGAGCCAGCAAGGCGTAGCCAAACGCTTTGGCATTAAGCTTAACGCCAAGGCGCGGACCAAGTGCAAATACTTAGCCTCTATACTATTAAGCGTTAGCGCCTTAATGATGATAATGACAGCAGGGGCTTACGGTTTGATTGTATGGACCTTACTGCTTGCCGTCGCGGCGCTAATAATGATTGCTTTAAGTTACTGGCCAACAATCAATAGCGGCAACTATTAATCACTGCCGCTTAAATCTAACTCGTCATTAGCATAAATAAAGGCCTGCAGTGCAGGCCTTTATTATGCTTTGGCTTTATTGGTGCCACGTCTTACATGGGGGCGCTGTTATCGTTAACTCTTAGCGCTATCCATTAGCGCTAAGAGTTAACGCTATCTGTTAACGCCTAGATGCAACTAGTTAATATCTTGCGCTTTAGTGCCCTTAGGTAAAGGCAAGGCCTTAAGCTCGGGCACAGGTTCGGCGTTAATTTTTTCATTTAAGTAACGCATTGCCGCTTGCAGCTGCGCATCCTCACCTTTATAGCTCTCATGAGGTAAGTTTTCGACTTCAATATCTGGACTCACGCCTAAGCCTTCGACTATCCAGCGACCATCCATAGCGTACTGCGGATATTCAGCCACTCGTGCCATGCCATTATCCGCAAGCGTATTGCGCCCAGATAACCACACCCCAGCGCCGGCGGTTTGCTTGCCAATGAGCGGCGCTAACCCTAAGGCCTTAATACCCGCCGCAAAGGTTTCACCGTCTGAATAGGTTAACTGATCGGTAAGCACGACTAAGTGGCCGCGGAATGTCTGCTGCATATTGACGTAAGGCGTGCCTTGAGTGGGCTGCCAAAACGCCCAGGCGCGGCGCAATAATTTCTCAATAATCCAGCTATCAATATTGCCACCACGGTTACGCCTAACATCAATAATTAAGCCCTGTTTGTCATAATTGGTGTAAAACTCTCGGGCAAAATCATTGATATCATTGTGCCCCATGGCATAAAGATGCAAGTAGCCGACCTTATTGGTCGTACTGCTTGATACTGAATGACGATTGGCCACCACCCAGTCTTGATAACGCAGTTTGGCATCATCCTCGGCGGAGATAGGCGTGACTAATGTTTGATGGGTTTGATCCGCGCGACTTAAGGTGAGTAACACAGGTTGCGCCACTTGATTACTGAGTAAACGGCTAACATCGGCCATAGAGCGCACCCGCTGGCCATTAATCGCCACCAACATATCACCGACTTTGGCATTCACCCCAGGTTTTGCCAAAGGCGGCGCGGCATTAGGCAATTCTGCGTCATGTCCATAAATGGATGCCAACACCACGCCATTCGCCGTTTGCTTAAGTTGCCCACCTAAACTTGCGACTTTAGGTAAATCCGCTTGCTTACTGACATCGCCGCCACGCACTTGGCTATGGAGTGAATTAAGCTCAGCCATCATTTGTTCAAATAAGTCATTGAGCTCATATCTGTCGGTTACCCGCGCCAATAATGGCTGATATTTTTGTTTAACGGCCTGCCAATCAAGGCCGCGCATCTTAGGATCATAAAACTGATGTTGATGCATTTGGTGAGCATCATCAAACAATTGCTGCCACTCAGATACAGGATCTAAGCTCAATTGCCACGGACTTAATGATAGGGTCGCCTCAGTCAGAGAGCTGGGTAACTTATCGCTGGCATCCACAATGACTAAACTGGGTTTTGGTAGTTGCTGCTGTAATAACAAGCGTTTTTTATCTGGTGACAGCGCAAAATAGGCTATGTTATCAGCCACTTTAGTCGCGCTGGCTTTACCTGCCTCAAAGCTAATAAACTGCAAACTGGGCTGACTGTCAGGCTTATTGTCGCTATCTAATACATATAAGCCTTTATCTGTGGGTTGCAGATTCTGGTAATTACCGCTCGCGACCGGCACTTGCCATAACCTTTGCGCTAATCCCTCCCAGTCCACACTAACAAGTGGTGATGGGGTTTTATCGCTCGTAGATTTCGCTGGCTCAGGGGTTAACTCTGTCACGGGCGCGAATGGAAATTGCGCCTCTTTAGTTAAGGCTAAGGCAAAAATTTGGCTGCGGCGATCAAACACTGGCCCCATGTTTCGATCGCCCCACGGGCTAGTAGGACTCGAGCTAAATTCACGGTTAGATAAGAAATACAGCCACTTGCCATCGTCACTAAATCTTGGTGAAAACGACTCGTATTTATCTGAGGTTAAATACTCAGTGCGTTTATCCACTAGCGAGTACAAAAGGATTTGCGGCCTTTGCTGGCCAATTTTAGCCTGAGTGATAGCAATGAAGCGACTATCGGGTGACCAGATTAAATCAGGGTGCGGTCCTAAGCCTTCACTGCCCGATAAAATGAGCTGATTGGTGCGCGCCTTAATGCTGAATAACCAAATATTGCCTTGATAATCATCATGCAATAAATAGCGGCCATCGGGAGATACTGCTAAGGCGGTGCGCAAGGTATCGCCCTTTTCGGTCAGCTGAGTGGCGTCTTGACTGCCATCAGCGGCTAATTGCCACAATTGCTGCTGTCCGGCTTGGGAGCCAATAGCATAAATCCACTGCCCATCTGGGCTCATAATGGCTTGACTCATGCGGGCATTATCTGGGCTGGCAACGCTCACTAAACGCCGCCCCTTTTCACCCACTACCGCTATTTTCCCGCGCGCTGTGACTATGGCTTGGCGGCCATTGGCAGCAAAACTGACATGGGATAAATAGGCTAAAGGATCGCTAATGCGATTAGGCTGTTTTTGGCTGAAATCGGATTGCAAACTAATGGCAGGCTGAGTAACGCTTGCGCTTGCGATATCCAGCACTTCAATATCAGCGCCTCGCGACCACACCAGTTTGCCATGTTTAAGGTTGGCTTGGCGGATAGGATAATCTGTGTAATGGGTGATTTGCGTTAGCTGATTATCATCAAGATTTAAGCGCCAAATATTATCTAAGCCACTCTCATCACTAATAAAATACATTTGCTGCTGCCACAGCATAGGTTGGCGCAGTGAGCCTTGATGTTCAGCGAGCAAACGAGTGGCCTCAGTGTCTGTCGCTAACTGATATTGCCAAATCTCGCCCTTAGCGCCGCCGCGATACACCTGAGCATTATCGCCGCTGGCTTGCAGACCAAAACGCACGAAGAACACCCGCTTGCCGTCACTGGCAATATCGCCTTCGATGGCATCCACTAGCGGCACATCTTGAGTTATCAAGCTGAGAGGCGACACAGTTTTGAGCAGCCAGCGGTTTGATGGTCCAACGGTTTTATCTGTGGCATATAAAATATCGCCACTTGGAGTAAAGCCTTGCAAGCGAACGCGATGATCTTCAAAGGTCACGCGCTTAGGCACGCCGCCATTGATGCTCATCACATAGACTTCATCGGCGCCATCATAATTGGCGACAAAAGCAAGCAGCTTACCGTCTGGCGAAATATGCGGATGGGATTCAAGCGCCGCTTGACTGGTTAACCGAGTGGCAGCGCCTTGATTAAGGGTTTGTTTCCAAATATCCCCTTCAGCGGTAAACACTAAAGTATCTTGATGGATATCTGGCATCCGATAATAGCCAAGGCCAGTTGCTGAGCTTAAATCAGCGCCTAGCGCTTGGGTGTTGGCAGCACCATCAGCAGCTGCCAAGGAGAATAACGGCGCAGTGAGCAGTAGACTACAGAGTAAATAAAGCGGGCGGTACGTCATAATTTCAGCATCCCTAAACTATTGTTTTATTTTTGTGACAATAACTTAGCAAATTGACTGCTGGATTTATAGTCAGAGTTTGTGAGCAAAGTTTGTCGTGAGAGTTTGCAGCCAACGCTTATTGTTAGAGTTCATCTATTTATCAATTCATCAATTCAGCGCACGCCCATAAAAAGGGCCAGCGCGAGCTGACCTTAGGTAAACGCAGTCAATAGATAAACGCAGTCAATTAAGCCTAATTACTTATACGGCCAATCGATGCCAAGCCAGGCCTTGAAAAAGGCTTTTTGACTATCACTCGCCCCAGCCATAGGTTTAATCTCAAGCTTGCCCTGTGATTTTTCCTCTAAAATCATTGTGGTGGTTTTAAGGTTATCGTTACTGAAATAACTGAGCTCCACTTTATCGCCCGGCTCAAAATCTTCAAACCGCTTAGTTAAGCCATCAGGGGTGACTTTAAGGCCATTAATGGCCACCAGTTCATCGCCTTCATGCAGGCCTGCGCGCCACGCCGCGCCATCACGTTTAACATGCTCAAGCTTCAAACTGTCTTTGGCGGCTTTAACCCCAAAGTTAGCCTTAACCGCCTCTTCTTTGCCATAAGTAATGCTTAAGCCCGCCATGGCCAGCAGTTCAGGGTAATTGGCTTGCCACGGGCTATCGATATGGGTTTGCCACCAAGCGTCGTAAGATTTACCCGCTAACGAGGCTAAGATAGCTTTAACATCTGCCACCCCAAACGCCGCCGGTAAGCGGTAGTCACGATATAAACGCTGATGCACATCGCGATAAGAATGCTTAAGGCCAGTATCTTCTAACAGATTAAAATCTAAGGCTAATGACACTAAGTAACCTTCGGAATAAATATTTACCCCATGGTTAGTACCGTAATCGCCGCCTTGCTCGACCCAAGTGGATTCACTGGCTTCGGCCACCGACTGCTGCCGAGCACCGGGGCGGTTAAGGTTATCGTTAATCCGCTTGGCTAAGTCTTCCATAAACTCTTGATGAGTAATGACGCCAGCGCGCAGCAATAACTGGTATTGAAAATAACTGGTGGAGCCTTCAGAAAGCCACAACAAGGGCGTGATAGTTTCTTGCTGATAACGATACTTAGCTAAACCTTCAGGGCGATATTGCTTCACGTTCCACGTATGAATAAATTCATGAGACGCTGTGCCGATAAAGCCGAGATAGTCTTTGCGCTCCCTAAAATTAAACCTAGGCAACTGAATAATGGTGGAATTTAAATGTTCAGTGGCGCCGCGCTCGCCGCTCGTGGCATGCACCATATAGACGTAGCGCTCAAACGGATAATCATCCCAAATGGCGCTGGCACTGCCACTGAGTTTTTTAAGATCGAGCGCTATTTGATCAAGATCGTAATTACCTTCGCCCCACACCACGAGCTCATAATCGCGGCCATCGGCACTGAATGTGCGCACCTGACTAATACCGGTTTCAATGGGCGAGTCCACTAGCACATCATAATTGGGCGCCACAAAAGAGTGAGGCTGCCAGCCTGAGGTCATGCCGGAATAACTGCGCCACTCGTTAGGCACTTGCATATTAACGCGCAGGCTATCTTCACGAAATTCTGGACTGTAAACAAACACACCGCTGGCATCTAAAAATGCATGGCTGGCATCAATATGGCGCACCCGAGTCCCCAGTAAATCGGCATGCAGTTGATAGGTCACTCGCACACTGGTGGGCGCAGTTAACTCAACTTGCCACTCACCGCTCGCCACTCGGTTAACACTCAGTGGTTTCCCTTGGGCGTCATAGGCCTTAAATTCACGCAAACCATCAGCCAACGGCAGTATTTGATACTTACCAGTGCGCCACACGGGCAAGTTAATGGTGAGGGCTGACGCCACAGTTTCGGGAAAAATAACTTCTACATTAGCCAGTTGATGCTCAGGCCGAGTCAAATCAATGTTATATTGGACATCGCTGTAGGCGGCAAAGCTAAAAAAGGTACCTATCGCAACAAATACGCGAAAATCAGGTTTCATGGCTTAACCCTTCTGTTATCATCCCTCTTACAAAGTTGCTGGAGTATAACAAGTAAAATCAATCACCTCAGCATTAATTAACACAATTAACATAATGCACCACCTTATTTGGAATAGCTGATGCCCTTATTTGCCATTCAATGGTTTATTGTTTTATTTGTCTTGTTCGCAGGTCAAGTTCACGCAAGCGTAACTATTGACGATGAAATTGCCGTCAGAGAAACACCGCAAGCCTTATATGACAACTTAAATCTACAACTTAATAGTGACAGTAAACCATTAAGCCTGACCCGCTTGAGTCACCGCAGCTGGGGGCTAAATCAAGACGCCTTGTTCCGCCAATACTATCTGTTTATTCGCTTAAGCATGGAGCCTGGGGTGACTGTGCCGTCAAGCCATCCTAATAACTCGAAGCTGATTGAGATGTTAGCGTCATTTGCCAAGACCCCATACCAACAAGCTGTAATTGAAGTGCTCAAAGGGCGCATCATAGGTAAAGAGCAATACAACTACCCACAGGTAGAAACTCACTATCAAGCCGCGCTAGCGTTAATTAAAGAGAACAGCTCGCAAGAAGCGCGGCTGCTTAGATTCACTATTCATGATCATCTCGGCTCCTTGTTGTTATTAACTAATCAAAAACAACCTGCATTACAGCACCTTGAAGCCATGCGTGAGCGCGCGCTGCACTTATCATCGTCCTACTTATTGGCATATTCCAATTCACGCCTTGGCAAGTTTCACACCCAATTTGAGCAGCATAGACAAGCGCTGCAATACTTCTCCCAAGCGCACCAATTGGCCAGCACTACCCAATCGCCCAAATTATTAGCCCTGATTAATTTTCGAATATCTAAGGTTTACCGAGAGCTTGGCCAACTGGAAGATGCTCTCCAGCATGCCCACATGGCCGCCGATAGCTTTATGGTGTTAAAGGATGATGCCTATTTGTCACAAGCCATGAGCGCCATCGCCATGATTTATGCCAAACAAGAATCATGGCAACAAGCCATTGATTATTACCTTAATGCCCAAGCCATAGATAAGCGCCGTCAAAACATTATCTTCATGGCCTTAAATTATCATAATCTGGGTGAGGCTTATGCCAATATTGGCGATTTAAACGCTTCAATCTCATCACTATTACAAGCAAATCAAACGTTTACCAATAAAAACACTAACCATTATTTGATTCATAACGAGGTATTGCTGGCGCAAATTCGCAATAAACAACAAAACTATCAAGAAGCCATTAAGCACGCCAACAAGGCGATTACCTTGGCCCTTGAAAGTAACAATCTTGAGGTGGAAGTCGAGGCCAAACAGCATTTAATTTTGGCATTAGAGCGCTCAGGCGAAATCACTAAAGCCCTCACCTTGAGTAAACAAGTATTAGTGCTAAATAAACAATTAATACAGCAGGCTAAGCCCCACGATGATGTGAATGCGGCGCTGCAACAACAGCGCTTAAAAATTGAGTTAGATACCGCCAAGAGCCGCGTAGCTAAGCAAGAAAGAAACATGCATTTCGCCCAAATTGCGGCGCTGTTTAGTACCCTTGGGCTGTTAACCGCCTTATTAGTGTTAGCCACCATTTGGCGTAAGCATTATTTAAACGCAAAACAATTAAGTTACTTAACACGCCAAGCGCTGCAAGAACCTATTACCTTATACCCTGGGTACAACTCATTTATTGCCAACCTTGAAAATTCTTGGTTAAGCCAGCCAGGCACGATTGCCTTAATGACAGTCCAATCGAATCCCAATCAGGATTTGTTACTGGGGCAAGAGGATTTCAGTCACTATTTTCAGCAGCAACTGGGTGAACTGGCCGCATTATCCGAGCTTGAAATCTTTGCCTTAAGGCCAGGTCTCATCGGAATTTACAGCCAGCAAGTACTGACGCCCGATGAACTTGTTAGCATCATAGAGTCAGCGTGGACATCAGCGCAGAAGTGGTCGTTAGGGCTGGTAAACCTGCCATTTCTAGCCAATAAAGATGTGCCGATTAATGCTAAAACCTTGTATCAATGTCTGCAATTTGCCTGCGCTGGCGCCTTAAGTTTGCAGCAGCATCAAGCCTTTGTGAGTTTTCATACCTTAGATTTCACTCCGCCCACTATTTTTACCACTCAGCTGTATATGCGTTTAACCCAAGCCATCAATCGCGGCTTAATTCGGGTGACTTGCAGTTGTGATAAACAGCAAATTACTTGGCCAAGTAGTGGCGCGCAGTCACAGAGCACAGAGTGAGATGCGTAAATTTCAAAGCTCAGATGAATTTTTATGTATTTTCCGTAGGTTACATTTGCACTTCATTGAGCTTTAGATACTATTACATTAGTTTCACTCACAGTTAAGAGACTGATACCTTAGGTGACTCGGAAAAATTATGGATAATTTGACCAACAACACGCAAGCGGCACATCTCAAGCACAAGCTGCAACTGGCTAAAGAAGCAATGCTGCAGTTAGAAGCTGACCGCGACGCCAAACTACAAACCTTATTATCCCTGATTAATCACTTAAGTAGCGCCTGTAAGGGCCACAACACTGAGCTTGATAATCGCCTCAATAAGCTTAAAAACCAGCTCAATAGTTACGACAAATTTGAGTTTGTCGCCGCCGATATTATTGATTTGCAACGCTTACTTAAGGGGCATGCCAGTGAAGTATTAGTGCGGCTTGAATCAGGGCGCAGCCATATAAATGACCTGACCCAAGAACTGTTAAGCGTGCAGCAGTTAGAAGGTCCCAGTCGTCATGAACTCAGCTATTTTCGCCAAGCCAATAGCCAGCCCTATAGCAATGTATGGGAATACATACCTAAACTTGAGCTATTGCTGGAGCAGTTTCACAGCCTGCTAAGTAGCCAGCTACCGGCCAATACTGAGCTGAATGTCTTACCTAAGTATCAATTACTGGCCGAGGATTTGTTTGAACTGCTTGCCAAAATTGAGTTCCCAGCCCCCCAGCAAACCCAAATAAATGACCTTGTGTCTATCCTCAAACATGACTTGAATGCCGACCAACTGCTACTCACTTATCAGCAGTTATTAACCTTAGTCATCGACACTATTTATCAAGAAAAAACCGCGTCCCAAGAGTTTTTATTCGCGCTCAATCATACCTTAACCACAGTGCGCGATGCCGTCGGTCAAAGCATGACTCAGTATCAACGCAGCTCGCAGCTTAAGACCCAATTAAACCACGAAATCTTTACCCGCATTGATGACTTAAGTCGCCAAAGCTTAACCTCACAGCCGATAGAGCAACTTAAGCAACTAGTGACTGAACAACTGGCCTGCATCCACAACACCTTAACGCGTAAAGATGCCATAGAGCAGCGCGAGCAGCTATTGCTGCAAAAGACCATGGATGGCCTCCATAAAAAAATCGACAACCTTAACAATGAGGCCACAAGCTATAAAGAGCGCTTTTTCGAGCAGCAAAAAATCAATATGCTCGACTGCTTAACCCAATTGCCGAACCGCGCCGCGCTTGATCAAAAAATGGAAATTGAATATCGCAGCGCCATTCGCCAGCAACATACCTTGTGGCTCGCCATACTCGATATCGATCATTTTAAAGAGATTAATGACACCTATGGTCATACCTCGGGAGATAAAGCGCTGCAAGTCATAGCCACCGCCCTGCGTCAAAGTCTCAGGGAAAGCGAGTTTGTGGCCCGATATGGCGGTGAAGAATTTGTGTTGTTAATACCAGGAGTATGCCAAGATGATATTGAGCAATTACTTAATCGTGTTCGTGAAAAAATAAAAAATGTTCAATTCAAATTTAAACAACAACCCGTGATAATAACGGTGTCGATAGGCGCAGCGCAGCTTGCTAGCTCAGAAACCATCCAAGATACCTTTGAGCGAGCCGATGCCGCTCTTTACCAAGCCAAGCACCAACATCGAGACCGCGTCATTATCGACTAATCATGGGACCGTGAAGTGATATTCACTCAGCAAGGAGTGGCTTATGATAGTGAGAATCAGCCCCAAAGGCAGCATGGACCAACTGTCGCAATTAGAAGTTCAGCGCCTTAAACAAAGTTCTCAAAGCGATCTTTACCAACTGTACCGCAATTGTTCGTTAGCGGTACTCGCCTCAGGTATGCATACCGACAACGCCTCAGTATTATTTGATAAATACCGAGATTTCCAAGTAAACGTCCTCACCCGTGAGCGCGGTTTACAACTGGAATTAATCAATCCGCCCGAGCAAGCCTTTGTGGATGGTGAGATTATTTTAGGTCTGCAAGAACACCTGTTTTCTGTACTGCGCGACTTACTTTATGTCAGCAATAAATACGACAGCCTTAATCATATTAACCTCAGTAATTCGAGCCATATTACCGATGTCGTGTTTGATATTTTGCGCAATGCTAAAGTGCTGCCCACCAATCGCGACCCCAACATAGTAGTGTGCTGGGGCGGTCATAGTATCAACGAGATTGAATACAACTATACCCGCGAAGTCGGCTATCAAATGGGACTAAGAAAGCTCGACATTTGTACTGGTTGTGGTCCTGGCGCTATGGAAGGCCCCATGAAAGGCGCCGCCATAGGCCACGCTAAGCAGCGCCTGCATAATGCCCGTTATATTGGCCTAACTGAACCCAGCATCATAGCGGCCGAGCCGCCCAATCAAATAGTTAATGAACTGGTGATTTTGCCAGACATTGAAAAACGCCTTGAAGCCTTTGTGCGCCTTGGTCATGGCATAGTGATTTTCCCAGGGGGCGCCGGTACCGCTGAAGAGCTGTTATATCTACTGGGGATTTTACTTAATCCGCAGAATGAAGATATCCCCTTCCCCTTGGTATTAACTGGGCCCAAAGAAAGCCGCGCCTATTTTGAAGAGATTGATGCCTTTATTCACGCTACTTTAGGGTCAGAGGCACAAGCTAAGTACCAAATCATTGTTGATGATCCAAGTGCTGTGGCTTTTTACATGAAGCAAAGCATGGATCAAATCAAAGCCTATCGACGCGCAACTAAAGACGCTTATCAATACCAATGGGCGCTTAAAATTGAACCAGAATTTCAATTACCTTTTATTCCAACCCATGATGTAGTGGCTAATTTAGCATTACAGCTTGATTGTGAAGATAAAGCTAAGTTAGCGGCTAACCTAAGACGCGCCTTTTCTGCTATTGTGGCCGGCAATGTGAAAGCCGATACTTTAGCGCTCATAAAGCAGCAGGGACCCTTTGAAATTCATGGCGATCCACAATTAATGGAACGCATGGATAAGTTATTACAAGCCTTTGTCAGTCAACAACGAATGAAGCTTCCCGGCAGTGCCTATGTGCCCTGTTATAAAATAGTGAAATGAACAATTTATTAATCATAGACGGCATGAATCTCACCCGACGATTACATGCCACCATGGGAGCCCCGCTTGATGGGGCTCAATTACAACTGCGCCTAGAACATGCCTGTGAAAAACTTAAACGTTTGCATCAACCTAGCCACTTAGTAATAGTGTGGGATGGTGATGCTATTTCTTGGCGCAAACATTTATACCCAGACTATAAAAAAGGGCGTAAGCCTATGCCTGAAGATCTCGCGCAAGTCTTGCCCGCAATAAAGCAGGCCCTCACAGCGCAAGGATTTTACGGCTTACAGGCAGAAAGTGAGGCCGATGATGTCATCGCCACCTTAGCGTGCAAGCTTACGGCCCATCAAGGCCATGCCATCATAGTCTCCACCGATAAAGGCTTTAGTCAGTTGCTGCATCCGCATATTCGCCAGTGGGATTACTTTTCTAAGGCGCCATTTGATCACGCGGCGCTGTGCGCCAAATTGGGCATAGAGCTTAATCAGTTACTCGACTTTTTTGCGCTGGCGGGTGATAGCGGCAATAAGATCCCTGGGATCACAGGCATAGGCGGTAAAACCGCCGCAGAATTGTTAAAGCAGTATCAGCACTTAGCGAATCTGTATCAGCATATCGATGAAGTGCCAGATAAACTGCAGCAAAAACTGATTGCTGGCAAAGAGCTAGCAAGGCTTAGCTATAAGCTCGCCAAACTGAATCAAGAGTTACCGCTCGCGGTCAGCCTTAATCAATTTCGCTGCTAAACACTGTATTGTTCACAACCATCCAAACGGCAGTTGTTAACTAGTTGCAACAAAAGGTAACAATTGCATTTTGTGACTGGGTGATTCTCGCGTTATCTTTAAACCATATTGTTTAAGGATATCATTATGAAATTCAAACTCGCTTGGGTGGTTGCCACCCTCTTTGTAGCTTATGTCGTATTTGTCGCTGTGGTGGTGTTTATGTATGAGCCGCAGCCGCAAGATTTAGATTGGGATGATAGGCAACTATTTAATCAGCAAACCATAGCCAAACTTGAACTCGGCCAAGAGAAACAGCAGATCATTACTTTGCTCGGCCCTGCCGACATCTCTGAGGCCAAGCCTGTAACTAATGGCAGCTTAACTGTATTGTTCTACCGCACTCAGCATGTGTCATCGGACGGTAAAACCAGCCGTGATGAATGTACGCCGCTGCTATTTTTAGATAACAAGCTCACGGCTTGGGGCAATGACAGTTACCAATCGTTTCTTGATAGCCCCTTTGCACTCGCCAATTAAAGTAAATTGGCTAAGTAATCACGCGCCTTAACGCTTTAGACGCTAAACGTAAAAAATTAAAATAAAAAGAGTGGCTACACAGCCACTCTTTTTTATAGGTTTTTTATGCCTTTATTTCTCTATTGGGTTGATTATCAGGCTTGCCCCCGAACCAACCAAAACCTACGGTCTATTCCTCAGCATTGGGCCTAGGTTGATAGGCTTCACCAGCAGATAACCACTGCGGCGCGGCGCTACCTTTAAGGTAATGGTCAAAATACTGTTTCATTTTTATGCTGTAATCGAGCTTATTTGGGTACTTTTTCAAATGATGTGGCTCGTCTTGATATTGCAGCATAACCACTTCTTTGCCAGCGCGGCGCATGGCTAAATACATCTCAACCCCTTGCTCCCACGGCACAGCATCATCTTTATCGCCAAACATTATCATCATAGGGGTGGTGATGCGGTCAGCATAAAATACTGGTGAGTTTTCAATATACTTTTGCGGCGACTCAAACAAGCTATCACCTATGCGGCTTTGGCCAGTTTCGTATTGAAATTGACGCGCAAGGCCAGTGCCGTGACGAATGGCTGAATAGGCACTGGTCATATTACTCACAGGTGCGCCGCTCACCGTCGCCTTAAACATAGGGGTTTGAGTCACCACGAACGCCGTTTGATACCCGCCCCATGAATGGCCATGGATCCCCACAGCATTAGCATCGGCTATGCCCATATCAATCAGCTTTTGTACGCCCGAGGTTAAGGCCAAAGTGGATGAATGCCCAGGGGCGCCGATTTCAAAGCGAATATCGGGCAAAAATATGGCGTAGCCGTTAGCGGCATACCAGGCAAAATTGGGGCGATGGTTAATTTTCATCTCAGGAAAGGCGTGCAATCTATCGCTCATAAAGCGATAAAAATACACTAACACAGGCACAGGTTTACCCGCTTGATAGTTGGTTGGGGTAATAAGCACGCCATCAAGAGGTTTACCATCCGCCCCTTGCCATTGCACTAATTGCGCCGCTCCCCAGTCAAAGGCTTGGCGCTGCTTATCCAGCTCAGTCAGGCGCACAGCTTGCTGCGGCTTAAGTAATGGGCTGACATATAAATCTGGATATAAATCAAAGCGTTCTTGGCTAAAGACTAGCGTATCAGCATCCCTTGCGCGCGCCAGTAGCTTAATTTTTACTTTGGCGGATTGAGGAGCACTGCCTGCTAATGCTTTAGTACCGAGAATACCAACGTTAAGCTGATGCAAGCTATCGCTTTTCGTGCGCTCATTATAAGCATGCACTAACACAGCCTCGCCAGCGCGCACTGTGGCGGGGCGCTTACTATCAGCGCTTATGACATCATCCACCAAGGCTTGCACTCGATATTGTTCTGCCGCCTCACGTCCTGAGGTGAGCTTAAGCGGCGCTTTCCCTAAGCTAGATAACTGCCAAACATCGTATTTATCATACACAAGCACGGCCGAGTCATCATCAAGCCAAGGCCCGACCCCATAACCCGGGGCAGCCTTAGGGTAATCATTATCTTCATCGGCAAAAGGCGTGCTAATAGCTGCGGTTAATACTGAATGCTTCTGCGCCGCGACATCGTAAAGCTTGACTTGGCCTTGATGAAAATACACTAGATAGCGGCCATTAGGTGACAGACTTGGCGCTTGGTCGCTGTCTTGCTGAGTTAGCACTAAGCGGCGCGAACCTGTGGTTAAATCAAACAGATAATAATCACGATAAAACCCCGCCCAAGTGATCATCGTTAAATAGGGCTTATCACTACTCATCAGCACTTGATTACCCATCTGCGGCCAATGCACAGTCGCGACTTCACTATCGGCTAATTGCTGCACGGTTAGGCTCTTAGTGTTCAATGCCGCCCAATAGTTATGTTCAAGCTTGCTGTTGTATTGCTTAATTTCATGGGGCTTAATGCGCGGGTCGTCGCCATGCCATACATTAAGTTCACGCTGGGCGGTGACTTTATCAATGTTAAACAGCTCAGCTTGCTGGCTAATTTTAGCGAGCGGCAAAATGCGACTCACTTCAGGCACGCGGCCAAAGAATAAATAATCGCCCACCTCATTAAAGCGCAGCTGAGCGTAGCGATTAAGTGGCCAATTAGCATCTGTCTTTATCGGCATGAGGCGCTCATGCGGGGTTAACCACAATTGATAGTGACGCGCATCAATATGCAAACGGCTATCGCCCAAGGTAAAGGCTTGCTGCTTGCCATCATCACTAATAGCAAGCGCCCCAACGATAGGAGTGATACTGCCAGTTGCGCTAGCTGCCTCATACACAAATGATTTATCACCACTGATACCATCCACCAGCATGATATGGCTGCCCTCTTTGCTTACCTCAGCCAGTAGCACCTTAGGGCTATGTTTAGCAAAGGCGTAGCGGCTTACGGCATCAAAGTGCACTTGCTTCGCACTATCCAGCAGCACTAAGGTCAAAGGCCGACCGATATCATCTTTAGCTGGCTTATGTCCGTCAGCATCTTTAACCTCTTGCTTGCTAGCGTTAGCACTTAACTCGTTCTTAACGGCTTTTTTATCTGGTTCAGGTGCCTCAAACCAAATCGCTAATACTGTGCCACTTGGATTAAAGGCAAAGGATTCGACCCCAGCAAAGGTTTGTCTGTGGCCTGTGTGAGTATCGAGTAGCGCCATGCCCGCGGTTAACTTTTTGAGGGTCTGTTTATCTTTAGATTCTTGATCAAATAAGCTTAAGGGTAATTTCACTGCCACAAAGCGACCATCGCGGCTAATTTGCGGGTTACTCGCGTTAGCAATTTGATAGCTAACGCTATTATCTGTGCGCTTAATGAGTACTTCGCTATCGCCGCGATCAGGACTCACTTCCACCGCCAACACTTCACCATTGGCTGATAACTGCGGCGCAGCGAGCGATTTAAACTGCATCACATCGGTTAACTCAAGGGTGCGCGCGGTCGCAGCGATACTCAAGTCTGGCGCTATGCCAGCCAAGACTAAGCTTGCGATTAAGGTTAAGGGTAATAACTTCAAAGGGAGCCTCTTTTATTGTTATTAGACTAAAGATTTTTTAGCACTTTGGCCTTACATCAGCATGTCTGCTATGGTTTGACACCACTTAGGCGCACTAAATACTGTGACTTAACTCAGCAAATCCTGTGAAAAATGTATAAAAGTGTTTAAAATAGCAAGCAGATAGCAGCAACCGCACCAACTTTAAGTCATATAAAAACATGACTCAACACAAGCAGTAACAATTAACAGTAAAAGGACGTTTCATGTCAAAAAGAACCATTACTGTCATCCCAGGCGATGGCATAGGTCCAAGTATTATTGATGCCGCCATTAAAATTCTCGATAAAGCGGGTTGTAACTTCGAATATGAATTCGCCGATGCTGGATTAGCTGCCTTAGAAAAACACGGTGAATTACTGCCACAGCGCACCTTAGATTTGATTGAAAAAAACCGTATTACCCTCAAAGGCCCACTGACTACCCCGGTGGGTGAAGGCTTTACCTCAATCAACGTCACTTTACGCAAAAAATTTAGCTTGTACGCCAACGTCCGCCCAGTATTGTCATTTGCCGGTACCCAAGCTAGATACGACAACATAGATATCATCACAGTACGTGAAAACACCGAAGGCATGTACTCAGGCTTAGGCCAAAAAATCTCGGCCGACGGCAGCACAGCCGAAGCTACTAGCGTGATTACCCGTCAAGGCGCCGAGCAAATTGCCACCTTCGCCTATGAACTGGCGCGCAAAGAGCACCGCAAAAAAGTCACCATAGTGCACAAAGCCAATATCATGAAATCTACTTCTGGCTTGTTTTTGAAAGTCGCCCGCGAAGTGGCTTTGCGCTACCCAGATATTATTACTGACGAAATGATTGTCGATGCCACTTGCATGAAGCTAGTGATGAGCCCTGAAATTTTTGACGTAATAGTCACCACCAACTTGTTTGGCGATATTTTATCCGACCTGTGCGCAGGCTTAGTGGGCGGTTTAGGCATGGCTCCTGGCGCTAACATAGGTAAAGATGCCGCCATTTTTGAAGCCGTACATGGCAGCGCCCCAGATATTGCTGGCAAGAATTTAGCCAACCCAACCTCAGTGATTTTGGCCTCGATTCAGATGCTGGAATATTTAGGCATGGCCGATAAGGCAGAGCAAATCCGCAAAGCGGTATCCGAAGTGATTGCCAGCGGCGATAGAACCACCCGCGACTTAGGTGGCACCCACGGCACTACCGATTTCACCCAAGCGGTTATGGATAGATTGGGTTAAGCCTCTACTCCCGAATTTTGACCCAGTAATGCAAAAAGGATGCACTAGGCATCCTTTTTGCGTTACTCAAGTCATTCTACAACAAAAAAACAACACATAACTTATACGCTAAATATTAAAATCATTATCAAACAATTTATTAGCTTTACCATTTAAAATGGTAAAGCAATCAATGCGATAATTGGAAATTCTCTGCACATTCAGAGTCAAATCTTGCGAAACTCTCGATACTATGTAAGTCATTAACATCATAAACATTAACCCCCAAAGACTTCATTTCATTTGACAAAGAATTAAAAGCTGCCTCGAGATTTTTATCTTTATATTCAGGACGTTCTATTGCAAAAAGGAAGTTACTCGCAGTTAGCGTTTTAGAGTTTAAGAGATGCTTAACTCTAGATATCCAAAATTCACCATGGTCTATCAATTTCAGAGGCTTATCCTGATAAAAACTCAAAGGCTTGATAGCTTTTGTTGTAAAAGTATCTGAAGCAACCAATGGCAATTCAAAAGAAACATAATTAGCGTTAAGTTTGCTCTTAGTAAACGGATACTTACTGATATTATCCAACTTTTTCTTCAGGCTTCTTACTAAAAGCGTTTCACGATGTTCTTTCGTGTTAAAGTTTCTGCCAACGTATTGTTCAAACAACTTTTCTAAAACAAGCTCTAATGGATCCTCAGTCAACAGAGCACCCGTTTGACTAAAAGTTAAAAATCCTTCTCGTTGCCTCGTAACTTCATCAATAAAACCTGCTAATTCTTTACCACGCATGCCTTTAGAGAAATCTTTAATTCTTTGAAGTTCAGAGAAAAACATTTCAATCGCATTAGAATAAAGCTGACCATCAAGATCATCAAAAAATTGAGAAACACGACTAAATCGTTTGTTAGCTAACTTAAAAAGCACACTACCTGTTTGCGGGGCATGAATAATAATACCAACATTTGCAAACTCTTGAGTTTCAGTAAAAGGCATAAAACGAATTACTGAATAACGGACTAAATTTTTCATTTTATACCCTCCCAAAATTCTGCGGTTTTGAAGCGCGCCAATGTTACTCGAATCCCATCTACAATACCATCATCTCCACAGTTTTCGAGCCATTCATCTGGGATAGCATCCAACATTGGATCTAGTTGTTCAAAGCATTTGCCGAGCAGTTCTTCGTAGTTTTCTTTATCAAATAAAGACATTTGCTGAGAAAACCAAATACTTGCACTAACATGGAGGTTTTTACGTTCCTCAAAGCAATCATCATAGTCTGCTGCAAAAGCCAAGTTATGATCAAGTACGATAAAAGAAGTAAGATCCGATCGTATAAATAAATTGGGGTTGCCACCACTTTCAGTAAGGGTTCGGTCATCATTCTTTATCCAATAATCAAAAAGAAACAGTAGTTTCAAGCCATTGGCATCTAAGTCACTTAACCTTTGATAGGGGACATCTTGGATGTTTTCTTCATATTTTGAAGCGAACCAATCCCCTTCACTTAGCTCATAGTTCCCATATTCCAGTAAAGAACGATCAACATATACAATTTCAAAGTCAGGTACTGGTAATCCGATCGCTTTGCCAAGCTTTCCACATACAAATTCACGGATTAAACCTCGGTAAGTTGTATTCGGACCCTTTACAATATAATGCATGCCATTATTTCCGACACAGAGATATGGACCTGTCTGCCCCTGGTTCATCTTTCTAACTATTCTTTCTATGTAAACCATATAGCTATAACTATCAGAAATTGAGGAACTTAAGCTACCATAAAATTTTAAATGTCGAAATCCATGTGGGAAGAGATAAGAGAATACGGTCTCAAAAGGCTAGCAATGCATCAAGTTTCTTCTGCATTATATGTTTTGACTACCATTAGAGCTGTCTCTTCTACACAAATTATTAGCAAAAAATGGAACTTTCTTGACTGGCGATGATCAGATCATGCAAATTCACTCACTTCATCATTTTTAATGTCAATTTTTAACCCGAACAAATGGGCATATGATCACTTTCATCATGCTGAGCTAGGTGATAAACGACGAGCGGCAAGGTTAACCGTCGTCGCTGAACACATGGCGGTTGGCAGCGGTAAATCGGTTGCCAGATCTTGTAATGGTGAAGATGCCAAACTCGAAGGAGCCTATCGATTGATCCGCAATGATAATGTTAGCCCATCTATGATCAGAGCCGCCGGTTTTGCTCGCACCGCCCAAGCGATTGAAAATATAAATGAAATACTTGCTCTCGAAGACACGACAGCCCTGAGTTATAAGCACAGTGTGGCGTCTGAATTAGGGAAATTAGGCAAACCTACCGATAAGTCTCGTGGTTGGTGGGTTCATTCTGTCTTGCTACTGGATAGCCATACTTCTCGGACCTTGGGCTTGATCCACCAAGATTGGTGGTGTCGACCTGATAATCCCAACGAGGCCGATGAAAAAGAGAGCGGTAAATGGGCCGATGCATCCTATTTTACGCGGCAACGCTTGCAGGCTCACATGTCGCGAGTGATCTCAGTGTGTGATAGAGAAGCGGATATCATGCATTATTTATCGGATAAACAATCACATAGTGAACGGTTTGTGGTGCGGGCAAAACATGCAAGAAACCTAGTAGAATACGAGGCTAAGCTGTTTGAGCACATGGATAGTCATCCCGTTACCGGCGGATACACCATCGCCATCCCACAAAAAGGCATAAAGGAAGCCAGTGGGAAAAGCAAGAATCGTCCCTCGCGAACAGCCAAACTCACCCTCAAAGCCAGTGCGGTTAACATCAAACATAATCGTCAGCAGCATGCGATTAATGTGGTGTACGCACAAGAGCTCAATCCTCCCCAAGGTGAAGATGGACTATCTTGGATGCTACTGACCAGTGAGCCGATTGACACGTTGGCGCAGCAACTTCATGTGATTGATATTTATACCACTAGATGGCGCATTGAGGACTTTCATAAGGCGTGGAAAACCGGCGCGGGGGTTGAAAGGTTACGCATGACATCGCCAGACAACCTTGAGCGAGCGGCCTCGATACTTTGCTTTATTGGTGTGCGGCTACTGCAACTTCGGGAAGTGATGAGCCAGCCAATTTATCTGAGAAAAAGAGGGCAAATCGAAGCAGCGCAAAGCATGGAAAATCAAAGCTGCAGCAATGTCTTAGAGAATGATGAATGGCGAGTACTGATGCAGCTCTACAAGCCAAGGGGACATAAAGGCAAAGAAGCCCCAAATATGAAGTGGGCTTATCAATCCTTGGCCAAACTAGGAGGCTTTAATGATAGCAAGCGCACGGGAATGGCCAGCTGGTCCACGATTTGGGAGGGATGGGATGATCTTCAGGCTCAGGTAAAGGGGTATCGCTTAGCCAAAGCCCTATTTGAAGCCGGAGAAACGCTATGAGATCTGATCAAGAGACAGCCATTAGAGTCTGATTTGTAGATTGACGCACTTAAGGCCTGCTTTAAACAGTTTAGTTTCTTCGGATAAATGGGAGCCTTTAGATACAACCTTATAAATTTACTTTACTTAATTACATTTAGCTAGACAACCTATACATATAACAAAAACCTAGCAAACAAAAAGGATGCCTAGGCATCCTTTTTTTCGCTCACATCTAACGACTAAGCGTTAGATTAGAAACCGCACTGCACTTCTGGACGCAGCCACAAGTGCACTGTCACTTCATCTCTGTCGTGGTACAAGTGCTTACAAGCTAACTTATGCGGAATTTCGTTCTCAGTTAAAATAGTGCTCATGGTCGCCAGAATGGTGCTGACTTCTTTATAGCGGCTCTTCATAGGTAACTTAAGGTTAAAGATGGCTTCTTTAAACCAGCCATTAATTGCCCAAGCTTCCATGAGTTCAGCTACGCGCGCTGGCTTTTCCACCATGTCACACACTAACCAGTAAATATTTTTGCGTGGCGGCTCAAAGCGGAAACCGTCTTCACGGTAATGCTTTACTTGGCCGGTTTGCATCAGCTTTTCATCCATAGGGCCGTTATCCACAGCGGCAACAAACATGCCACGGCGTACTAACTGATAAGTCCAGCCGCCTGGGCAAGCACCTAAGTCCACTGACTTCATGCCTGAATGCAAGCGAGTTTCGTGATCTTCTTCCTTAAGAAAATGGATAAAAGCTTCATCCAACTTCAAGGTTGAACGGCTTGGACCATCACTTGGGAATTTTAAACGGGGAATGCCCATAAAATGCGGTGAGCTGTTATTGCTGAATGAATAACCAGCATAAGCCTGACCTGGCGCCACAAAACACACGTGGATAATTGGACGGTTAGGGCTTTCTTTATTTAGCAAGATGTCACGTTTCTTCAGCGCTTGGCGTAAAGGCACAGTGAATTTGCGGCAAAATGCCGACAATTCTTTAGCTTCATTGGTGTCTGGAGTTTCGACCCTAAGCTCACCAGCCTTGCTGATATTTGCTAATGCTTCAACAAGAGGTGATACGCGATCATCACTTGGTAAATCAGTCAGTAATGGGCCCGCGGCAAACATTTGGCGCGCGAAGATGAGAGAATCTAACGATAACTTTTGCGCCAGAACTTCACCATCATCCTCGGCAAAACATTCAAAGACTACATAGGCTTGGTTGGTCACGGTTTTAACAAAACCACCAATGTTTAACTCAGCCGCACGGACTTGAATTTCCGCTGCGCAGTCTTTTTCAAAGCCACCGCGGCAATATAACACCAAATTCTTCATTTTTTTCTCGAGCCGCAATCAGGGCATAGTCACAATCAAAACGGCGGGCATTATAGCACTATTGTAGAATTTGTCTGCGCTTACCCGCCATCCATTTCCAATGCTTCTAACCTAGCTTGCATCCACCGTTACGCGGCTGCGCCACACAGCTAATGCCAGCAGCAGCCAACCTAACATAAAGCAAAAGCCGCCAAGGGGGGTAATCGGCCCCATCCACTTAGTGCCCATTAAGGCATAAACGTATAAGGAGCCTGAAAAGAAGGTAATGCCGGCCATAAACAAACCGCCACTCCAATAGAGCAATTTAGAGTGAATGCTGATCCCGCACAGGGCCACTAACGCCATGGCAAACACATGATAGAAATGATATTGCACCCCAAGGGCAAAAATTGTCATCATCTCGCTGCTGATCATATGTTTTAACCCATGGGAGGCAAATGCCCCGAGCGCCACGGCCAATAAACCATTCAGCGCCGCCAATATCATCAAACCTTTTATCATGCTAATCGTCCTATAAACTCACTTGAAGCCACTATGGCAGCCTGTAGATTAGCGTCTGTGGTGGTGCCTGATAACTTGCGCGGCACAAAACTATGATCGCCGTCAGTAATCCATTGCACTTGCACATTAGGCGCTAACGGCCACTGCGCCACTTCGCTAACACCGCCAAACTTATCGCGCTCACCTTGCAGCACTAACACTGGGCATAACGGCGCTTGCAATGGCGCCAGCCGTGGCTCTTTGCCTTTTAAGGCGACAAAGGGATAGCCCAAACAAATGACGCCATCAACGTTAACTTCGTTGGCCAGGGTGGCGGCCATACGCCCACCCATGGATTTCCCCATTAACACTACTTTGGTGGCTGAACTTTGTTTCGCGATATCCACATAATGACTAAAGCATTCCAACAGCTTAGGGGCGCGATCCGGTGGCCGGCGCGACCCTAACTGCCGACGCAGGCGCATATACGGGAAATCAAAGCGAAATACGCCAAAACCTTGAGCGGCTAAACCTTGCGCCATAGCTTCCATAAAAGGGTGAAAACTATCCGCGCCAGCGCCATGGGCCAGCAAAATTAACGTATCAGGAGATTCTGGCCCAAGGTAGCAAGCATCGCCACGGCTAATATCATCCGCAATCTTATCCAGGAAGCATTTCACTGCGTAGCTCCTCTGCAAACATATCTAGCATCCACTCTCTAAAGGCGACAATTTTACCCAGCTCAGCATGGCTTTGATGACACACTAAGTAATAGGCATCCTTACTCAGCAATACATCGGGGAAAGGACACACTAAGCGCCCCGCTTGAATATCAGGCTTAGCCAAGACGCTATACCCCAGCGCCACGCCTTGACCATGGGCGGCCGCTTGCAGCACTAAGGATGAATGGCTAAAAATCGGCCCTTGATTAACATTAATGTCAGTCACGCCAGTTTGCCTAAACCACGCTTGCCAATATTGGCGACTGGTATCATGCAATAAGGTATGAAATTTTAAATCACTCGGCTTAGTTAATGGTTTAGGGCCTTTAAGCAGTAAAGGTGAGCACATAGGAATGAGCACTTCATTACGCAGTTTATCGCTGCGCATACCGGCCCAATTGCCTTGGCCATAATAAATGGCGACATCGATATCGTCGGTAATGCTGGCGGTATCTGAATCCACGGCTTTAATCCGCACGTCAATGTCAGGGTTTTTCTCACTGAATTTGGCAAGACGCGGCACTAACCACTGAATGGCAAAGCTTGGTGACATAGCCACCGTCAGCGAGCCAATCGCAGAGCGCGCCAGTAACCTGTCGGTGGCTTCACCAAGATGAATAAAGATGTCTTTGATTTCGAGGAAATAGCTTTGACCTTCTTCGGTCAATAATAATGAGCGATTCTTACGACGGAATAATTTAAGCCCCAAAAAGTCTTCTAATGCCTTAATTTGATGGCTGACCGCGGCTTGAGTCACAAACAGCTCTTCGGCGGCGCGGGTGAAGCTCAAATGGCGGGCTGCGGCTTCAAATGCCTTAACCGCATTGAGAGGCGGCAAACGTCTTGACATACTATTCCATTCCCTGTCTTTGTATAAGTTTTTCTAATCCGTATTGTGGCATTGCCGCGGGGGGATTGACTAGTTTTTTAAATCACTCCCTCCCAACAATTCAGTGGGCTAGGGATTTAATGGTGACTACTGGCGGATATTTTTTTATAAAAAAACCGCAGCGTGGCTGCGGTTTTAGTTATTCACTCGCGATTAGGCGAGCTGAAAATGGACTGTCTTATGGACGGTAAACTTTCACATTGTCATAGCCCTGCTCCAGCAGATACAAGGCTTGCAATTTACTCATTACGCCGCGCTCACAATACAAAAGATAAGTCTTAGACTTATCAAGGTCTGCAAATTGAGTCGCTAATTTAAAGAAAGGAATCACTTTAATATCAACGCCATCAATTTCCAGCGGCTTTTTGTCTTCTTCTTCAGGCGCGCGAATATCAATGACAATCTCATTGGCCGCTACTGTATCTACTGATTCAGTTTCAGTGATTTTAGTATCCATATTGGCAGCAATTTCCTTAATATCGATGATTTCAATATCAGCCAAAATTCTATCGATTAAGTCTTCAGAGAACTTAAGCTCTTCTGCTTCAATTTTGCTTAATACTGCTTTTACCGTTGGACGCTGAGAAATCACGCCGCAATATTCAGGCATGGTTTTAGCAAAGTCTTCAGTGCCAATGCGGCGCGCTTCATTGATGATATCTTGCTTATCCATGGCAATCAGCGGACGCAAAATTAAGTTATCAACGCAGCGGTCAATCACATTGAGGTTAGTTAAGGTTTGGCTTGATACTTGGCCAACACTTTCACCTGTCACTAACGCTTGAATACCCATGCGATCAGCAATTCTGCCGGCGGTGCGCATCATTACGCGCTTTAAAATCACGCCCATTTGGCCGTTATCAATGCGCTCTAAAATTTCAGCCACTACTGGCTCAAATGGCACAGAGATAAACTTAACCTTGTGTGATTCGCCGTAAGTTTTCCACAAGTGATAAGCCACTTGCTTAACGCCGATTTCGTGCTGCGCGCCACCAAGATTAAAGAAGCAGTAATGAGTACGGCAACCTTTCTTGATGAATTGGAAACTCGACACGCCAGAGTCAAAACCACCAGAAATCAGCGACAACACATCTTCTTGAGTCGCGATAGGGAAACCGCCTAAACCTTCAATGCGCTTTTCAACCACGTACAGTTTTTCGTGATCGATTTCTAAGTGCACTGTCATGTCAGGATCTTTAAGCTTAACGCACAGGGCTTCAGTAAACTGGTTTAAGCCACCGCCAACATAACGCTCCACTTCGCTTGAGGTGAACTCATGCTGACCATTACGCTTAGCGCGTACGCAGAATGTCTTACCTTTCAGTTCTTCGCGATAGATAGGCAGTACGATTTGATAAATATCATCAACCGTAGTGAAAGTGTGCTCAGCCACTTGCAAGCTATGGGCAATACCTGGAATACAAGTTAAGCGTTCAGCGAACACATCCAGCAGCTCAGGCTTAGTCGGCGGCACCATAACAACTATGCGATCCCATTGACGTTGCACCTTGGCGCCTTCATCTATGTGACGCAATACATTGCGGATATTGGTTTCAAGCATCTTAATAAAGCGCATGCGCACTGGCTTGCTCTTCATCATAATTTCTGGGTAAATCTTAACGACAAACTTCATGGGACTAGACAACTCTTTTATACGGCAATGTGGGGATTATAACAAAATCACTGCAAAAGGCGCAGTCTCTTCATAGTTATCACTAAAAATTAAGCCAGAGCACTGGTGCTCTGGCTTGTTTGTTTATATTTACCCACACATTACTCTGCTTATTTAGCCACACTAATTTCATCGGACTCTTTGGCTTTGCCTTGCTCTATGCCGATTTCCACCCGCCGATTTCTAGAGCGATTTTCTTCACTGGTATTGGCAACCAATGGATTGGTCGATGCCATACCCACCACTTTCATCCGCCCTTGCTCAAAGCCTTTGACTTTAGAAAACTCATGAGCCACAGCCACAGCGCGCTTACTGGATAAGTCCCAGTTAGAGCTATAGAGCTCGTTACTGATTTGCATATCATCGGTATAGCCTGAGACAGTAATAATCCCAGGGATATCTACTAAGATCTCACCGACTTTTTGCACCACAGGTTTAAATTTAGGTTGAATAAAGCCAGAGCCTGAGGCAAACGCCCCTTTTTCGCGAATGCGGATAATAATTTGCTGGCCTAATGATTCCACCTCAATGGCACCATCAACTATCTCTTTTTCTAATTTCTCGGCAATTTTCTTGGCTTCATTATTCACTTGCTCTTGTTGCGCCTGATTCTCGCCTTGGCTACTTTGGGTCACATCCATAGCGGTTTCGCGGCCACTGGCAGCGGATTCCCCACCGCGCTGTTCACCTTGCTGCTCCTGCATACCACCAGCACTGTCATCTTCACCAGCTTGAAAATCGAGCACAGGTTCAGTCATTTCATTGGTTTGTTGCGTCACTATTTCAATGGGCGTGGGATCAGGGCGTCCTGGGCGAAACTCCAAGGCAATGACAGAAGTTCCTTTAGGAATATCTTTAACGTCAATTTTATTTTGCACCCCAAAGGCGAACTTCATCGAACCTGCCAGCTGCTTAAATTTGATCACATCCATTTCAGAAAATGACAACAGCAATACGAAGAAGCACATAAGCAGCGACATCAGGTCAGCAAATGTCGCCAACCAGCCCGGCGCTCCAGGCGGTGGACATACGCACTTACCCATGGCTATTCTCCGCCCGTGGTATCAACTTTACGTTTTTTCTCAGATAAGTAATTCTTAAGGAAACTTTCAATCACCCTAGGGTTTTGTCCGTCTTGAATGGCAAGCACGGCATCCATAATCAAGTTACGGTTCATGACTTCTTCCGCCATGCGTATTTCGAGCTTATCAGCAATGGGAATGGCGAACATGTTAGATAACATGGCGCCATAAAGCGTGGTTAATAAAGCAACCGCCATCGCAGGTCCAATGGATTTAGGGTCTGACATGTTACCTAGCATGGCCACTAAACCGACTAAGGTACCTATCATGCCCATGGCAGGTCCTACGTCGGCGATAGCTCTAAATATTTTGACGCCAAGTTTATGGCGCTCTTCCGTGAGGGTAATATCTTTCTCAAGAGCGGAGCGTACTACTTGGCCATCGTGACCATCCACCAGCATATCGACGCCGCGCTGCATAAACGGATTACTAATTTGCGCTTCTTCTAGCGCCAAAAAACCGCCTTTACGGGCAGCGTCAGCCATGGTGACTGATTGCTCGATTAAGTCTTCCGGTTTATCAATTTTAAAGAAGAAGGCTTTGGCGGCAATGCCCCCAGCCCCAAAGAAAGCCCGCATATTAAATTTCATCATCACGACGAAAAACGACCCACCAAACACAATCATTACCGAAGGAATATCAATAAACATTCCTATGCCGCCACTTTGTATCATGGACATAATGATGAAACCGAATGAGCCAATAAGGCCGATGAGCGTTGCTAAATCCACAGTTTCTCCCCCATTCCCTTGGCACTAACGCCCTAAAATCAAGTTATCCGCATGCTTTTTCCATGCCATCTAACTCAAAAAGTCCCCTGTTTGTTAACCACTAGGGGTATAATTGTCATTAATAGCGCTATTACGACAGGGCTAGTATTCATGTGATAATGATGAGTCACGGCAAAATCCCTATTCGCTGTCATCGTTATATCGGAAGTCCTTGGAGCAAGTTTAGCTACTTTTTACTTTTTCTTAAAAAAAATCAGAGCTAAAGCGTGCTTTCGTGCAAATATCCAATGACTCGATTTGACCCTATATCCGCCCTGTTATACCTTGTCACCCGCTAAAACAGAGGAAACTGACGTGGCTAAAAAACCTGAAAATTTAAGTTTTGAACAATCGCTGGCTGAACTTGAACAAATTGTTGCCAATCTTGAGCAAGGCGAGATCTCGCTCGATGACGCTTTAAAGCAATTTGAACGCGGCATTGCCTTAGTTCGTCAAAGTCAAAACAAGTTGGATCAAGCCCAACAAAAAGTCAGTATCCTGATGGCCAATGACGGGAATGCTCCCCTCAGTTCTTTTGATGGTGATGAGGCCTAACGTGCTAGCTGTTGCGATAGAAAAATACCAAGCTCGTATCGATGAGCAATTAACTGAACATTTGGCAGGTTTGCCGAGTATCGATGCGCCATTACAAGCCGCCATGACCCATGGAGCCCTGTTAGGGGGCAAACGCATTCGGCCATTTTTGGTCTACAGCGTTGGCGAAATGCTTAATGTCGACTTAGCTAAACTCGACCCGTGCGCCGCTGCCATTGAATGTATTCATGCTTACTCGCTCATTCATGACGATTTACCAGCCATGGATGATGATGACTTACGCCGCGGCCAACCGACGGTGCATATTGCTTTTGATGAAGCCAATGCCATTTTAGCGGGCGATGCGCTGCAAACCTTAGCGTTTGAAATCATTAGTCGCCAAGATTTACCCCTGCGTCCTGCGCAGCAATTGGCGTTAGTGCGCTGTTTAGCCAAAGCATCTGGTTTTCAAGGCATGTGCGGCGGTCAAGCCATAGATCTTAATTCTACCAATCGCACCATTGATCTTGAGACCTTAACGCAGCTGCATACCATGAAGACAGGCGCGTTAATTCGCTGCGCCGTTGAAATGGCACTGATTTGCGCCGATGCCGATGACGCCACCAGTGCGGCCTTACTTGATTATGCCAATGCCGTAGGCTTAGCGTTTCAGGTGCACGATGACATTTTAGACATTACGGCGACGACCGAAGAGCTGGGTAAACCCCAAGGCTCAGATACTGAAGCCAATAAAAGTACTTATCCTAAGCTCTTAGGGTTAGCCGGCGCGCAGCAATGCGCCGATGCGCTAATCCAGGATGCACTATCAGCGCTGACTAAGTTACCGTACAATAGCCAGCTTCTTGCCAACTTCGCCCGATATATCATCGCGCGAAGAACATAACATAGAGACAATGAATCTCACTATGACTCTGGACATATCTCAATATCCATTATTGGCCCAAGCCGATACCCCAGAAGACCTGAGAAAACTGCCTCAGGAATTGTTACCGCAACTGGCAGATGAGCTCAGAGAGTTTCTGTTAAAATCCGTGGGCATTTCTAGCGGTCACTTTGCCTCAGGCCTTGGGACAGTTGAATTAACTGTCGCGCTGCATTACGTGTATAACACTCCGTTTGATCGTTTAGTGTGGGATGTGGGTCATCAGGCCTATCCGCACAAGATTTTGACTGGCCGCCGTGACCGTATGCCCACCATACGTCAAAAAAATGGATTGCATCCGTTTCCATGGCGCCCAGAAAGTGAATACGACACCTTCAGTGTGGGTCACTCAGGCACTTCTATCAGTGCGGCAACAGCTATGGCGGTTATCGCGGATAAAGAAGCTGCTGGCCGTAAAGTCGTGGCTGTGATTGGCGATGGCGCCATGACAGGCGGCATGGTATTTGAAGCCATGAACCACGCCGGTGACTTACATAAAGATATGTTAGTGGTGCTCAATGATAACGAAATGTCGATATCAGAGAACGTTGGCGCCCTCAACAATCATCTCGCTAAATTAATGTCTGGCCGCTTTTATACCACCATACGCGAAGGTGGTAAGAAGGTGCTTAAAGGTATGCCTGTCATCAAAGAGATGGCTAAGCGCACTGAAGAACACCTTAAAGGCATGGTAGTTCCTGGCACCTTGTTTGAAGAGTTAGGGTTTAACTATATCGGCCCGATTGATGGCCATGATGTCGATGCTATGGTCGAAACCATGCGTAATATGCGTAACCTCAAAGGGCCGCAAATTCTGCATATTATGACCAAAAAAGGTAAAGGCTACGCCCCAGCGGAGCAAGACCCTATCGGCTGGCATGCTGTGCCTAAATTTGACCCAAGTCAGTTTAAAAAACCGGCCACTAAACAAGGTTTACCAACCTTTTCACAAGTGTTTGGTAAATGGTTATGTGATATTGCCGCCACCGATGAAAAAGTGTTAGCCATTACCCCTGCCATGCGTGAAGGCTCAGGTATGGTGGAATTTTCACAGCGCTTCCCTGAGCAGTATTTTGATGCGGCCATTGCCGAGCAACATGCGGTGACATTAGCCGCAGGTTTTGCCTGTGAAGGGTATAAGCCCGTAGTTGCCATTTACTCGACTTTCTTGCAGCGCGGTTACGATCAGCTCATTCACGATGTTGCCTTGCAGCAATTGCCGGTACTGTTTGCTATCGATCGCGGTGGCATTGTTGGCGCCGATGGCCCAACCCATCAAGGGGCGTTTGATATCTCGTTTATGCGCTGCATCCCTAACATGGTGATCATGACGCCAAGCGATGAAAACGAATGTCGCCAAATGCTGTACACAGGTTACTGCTATCAAGATGGCCCAAGTGCGGTGCGCTATCCTCGTGGCAGTGCGACCGGTGCTGAGCAAGTTGAAGCTATGACAGCCATGGAAATTGGTAAAGGTCGCTTAGTGCGTCAAGGACAGAAGATTGCTTTGATTAACTTTGGTACAACCTTAGCCGATGCCTTAATCGTGGCAGATGAGTTAGATGCCAGTGTGGCCGATATGCGCTTTGTGAAGCCCTTAGATGAAGCCTTAGTGCTTGAACTTGCGCGCAGCCATGATGTATTAGTCACTATTGAAGAAAATGCCATCGCGGGCGGGGCAGGCTGCGGCGTGCTGGAATTACTGGCTAAACACAAAGTGGGTAAACCGGTACTGCAAATCGGCCTGCCGGATGAATTTATCAAGCATGGTGGCCCTGATGAAATCAAGCATGACTTACAGCTTGATAGCGTAGGCATGTTAGCGCAAATCAAGGCGTATATGGCCATTTAGGTCTAAGGCTATTTAAGCATTAAATAGCCACGCTCAAATAAGCGCTCAAGTGTAAAAAACGCTTAAATAAGCAAATAAAAAAGGACAGCTTAAGCTGTCCTTTTTGTTGCGCTAATTTTGTGGCGCTAACCGTTGAGGAATTTAATTAACTCACTCAACTCTGTGATGTCTTAGGTTGATGCCTTGGGCTTAGCCTTGTGACACCATGACCATAGCTGGGCGCAATAAACGCTCATTTAACATAAAGCCTTTTTGCATCACCATCATTACGGTGTTAGCCGCAAATTCAGTGCTTGGCTGCATGCCAATGGCTTGATGTTGCTCAGGGTTGAACGCTTCACCCATAGGGTCGACTTGCACCACACCAAACTTGGCCACGGCCGAAGTTAAGGTTTTTAAGGTCAGCTCAACACCTTCATGAATCGCCTTAGTGGCTTCATCATCTGGATTGCCCGCAGCTAATGCGCGCTCCATGTTGTCAATCACAGGTAATAATTCAGAAACGAACTTTTCCAGTGCAAACTTACGCGCTTTCTCTACCTCAACGGCTGAGCGGCGACGAATATTGTCAACTTCAGCAGCAGCGCGTACGACTGAATCTTTCTGTTCAACGACAGTAGCTTCAGCAGCAAGCAATTGTTGCTCTAACTCTTCAACTCGAAAATTAGCCTGAGTTAATTCGTCAATTAAATTCGACTCATCAGCGCCTTCCTGATTGATTACCATTTCTTCAGTAATCACTTCTTCATTGTCGGCTTGCGCCTGTTTTGATTCGTTGGTCATTCCTAACTCCAGCAAAAATGCTTTGTTTCTGCAAACTCACAGCCTATTATGGGGATCAATTCTGTCGTTTCAAGGGCTAAGGCCACAAAGCGCGTAAACTCTATGAAAAACAAGTTCAAAACAATTGGTCTAATCGGTAAACCCCATCATGCGGGCACCAACAAGACATTAAAGCGACTGCATCATTGGCTCACTGTCCAAGGCTATAGTGTGCTGGTTGAAGAGCGAGTGGCGGCGGAAGTTGGCCAACATGTGACAGCGGCTGAAATCGTTGAGATTGGCAAACAATGCGATCTTGCCATAGTCGTTGGTGGTGATGGCAATATGCTCGGGGCGGCTCGAGTATTAGCGCGCTTTGATATTGGCGTAATTGGCGTTAACCGTGGCAATTTGGGTTTTTTAACCGACTTACCCCCCAATGATTTTGAAGCCTCATTAGCCGAAGTATTAGACGGCCAGTTCATTACCGAGCAAAGATTCTTGCTGGAAGCGAAAGTGTATCGCCATCATGAATTAAAGGCGTGTAATTCAGCGGTCAATGAAGCAGTACTGCATCCGGGCAAAATTGCCCATATGATTGAATTTGAAGTGTATATCGACGATCAGTTCATGTACAGCCAACGCGCGGATGGCATGATAGTGTCAACGCCGACAGGTTCAACGGCTTATTCATTATCGGCAGGCGGCGCCATTTTAACCCCGAATTTACAGGCGATGATCTTAGTGCCTATGTTCCCGCATACCCTGTCTTGCCGGCCGATTGTGGTGGATGCTAACAGTACCATTAAGTTATTAGTCTCACCTGACAATGCCGATAACCTCGAAGTGAGTTGTGATGGCCACGTGCATTTAGCTGTGCTGCCAGGGGATGAAATCATCATTAAGCGCAGCCCAGAGAAGTTAACCTTAGTGCACCCAACCAATCATAATTACTTTCATGTACTGCGCACTAAATTAGGCTGGGGGAGCAAGCTGTTCTAACCCCGAATATTATTGCACTTACTGTTATTACAATGAGTGTAATTGCAATAAACGCTATAGCCATTAAAGCGCTAGCTTAAGTTGACTGTTCACTGCCATCTATTGAATCAGTTGCTTAGCTTGCGCTAGTGGTTATGTTTATTACCCGCCCTGCTTTAACTATCCACTTAACATAACCATCACTTGATATAGCCATCACTCACCTTTTACTGAGACTCAGTTTGGGTGGGACTTTCCTGCGATCTTCCTTTCACTTACCAATAATATTAATTCGTATTATCAATTAGTTATATTCCCTAACTTACCGTTATCACTAATTTAGTGATAACGATCACGAGTGATAAATTATTAATGATGCAGCGCTCATAATTAAAGGTAAATTAACGGTCGATTTATGGCATCAAACGCTAAATCTTGCGCTACCTCCCGGGGCGATTTAGAGGATGATCACACTTTACATATGTTTTAATTATCAACCCATAAGAAATTAATCTAGATCAATTTTGCCTTAATAAAACAATAGAGTATGTCAAGCCAAGCCAGAGCAAGTAACCCTATTAATACTGGCAGCGCTCACTATGCATTAAACCAATAAACAAGAAACTGAGACCCAAATGACGATTTTACAAATACTTGCCAGTTTATCCCCTGTGATAAGCGTGATGTTATTTTTAGTGTTAATGCGAATGCCCGCCTCTAAAGCTATGCCAATCTCATTAATACTGACTGCGTTAGCCGCCGTCTTTATTTGGAAAATGGACGTAGGCTTCTTATCTGCCTCCATAGTTGAAGGCTTATTATCGGCATTAACACCGCTCTCAATTATTTTTGGCGCGGTGTTTTTACTTAATACCCTTAAACATTCTGGCGCCATGGATACTATACGCGCAGGTTTCACTAACATCAGCGCCGATGCGCGGGTGCAGGTGATAATTATTTGTTGGTTGTTCGGCTCCTTTATTGAAGGCTCAGCCGGTTTTGGTACCCCAGCTGCTATCGGCGCGCCATTACTGGTACTGCTCGGCATTCCGCCAATCGCAGCCGCGGTAGTGGCTTTAATTGCTGACTCAACTTCAGTCTCTTTTGGCGCCATTGGTTTACCTGTGCTGTTTGGTATGGAGCAAGGCCTAACCCAAGGCGGCGTCAACATGGCTGCCGAGCAAATTGCAGCGCACGGCGGCAATTTTAATGATTATGCGCAGTTCATTGCTATGCACATGATCACCTTAGACTTGTTTGTCGGCACTTTAATTCCTGTGGTCATGGCCGCTATGCTGACCGGCTTTTTTGGGCGCAATAAGTCGTTTAAAGAAGGCTTACAAGTGTGGAAGTTTGCCCTGTTCGCCGGTCTGTCCTTCACAATACCAGCCTGGTTAATCAACTATTTTGCCGGCCCTGAGTTCCCATCTGTGATTGGCGCCTTAATCGGTATGGCGCTCGTTATCCCAGTGGCGAAAAAAGGCTGGTTATTACCAGCAACCCCTTGGTTTGATTTTGCTGAAAATGATGGTGAGCCCAACGCGAGCGCAGGTAAACCTGAGCTTAAAGCCGCCAAGTTTTCACAGCTTGCCGCATGGACGCCGTATTTAGTGATGGCAGCCTTATTGGTGTTATCGCGCACAGTTGCGCCAATTAAGAGCTTCTTATCTGGCTTTAACATTAATTGGACCGGCCTGTTAGGGACAGAACTTAAGGCAAGCTTTGCCACCCTGTATGCCCCAGGCGCTTTCTTTGTGGCCGTGTGTATCTTAGGTTTCTGGCTGTTTAACATGAATAAAGTCGCTATCAAGCAATCAGTGTCTGATTCAGCTAAAGCTATGCTGCCTACCATTATTTCCCTTGGTGCCTCTGTGCCTATGGTGAAAATCTTCTTGAACTCAGGCGAAAACAGCTCAGGCCTTGCTTCTATGCCTGTGGCTCTGGCGGATTTACTGGCTAACTCCATGGGCGCGGTATGGAGCTGGATGGCACCTATCGTCGGTATTTTTGGTGCCTTCCTCTCAGGCAGCGCTACTTTCTCCAACATGATGTTCTCTGGGCTGCAATACAGTGTTGCCGATAATATTGGCGCCAATCACGCCATGATTTTAGCCTTGCAAGGTATAGGCGCGAACGCCGGTAACATGATGTGTGTGATGAACGTCGTTGCCGCTGCCACGGTTGTGGGTATGGCTGGGCGTGAATCAGAAATTATTCGTAAAACCATGCCTGTAGCCTTGGCCTACGCTTTAGTAGCTGGCACCTTGGCGTATATTTGGGGCGGTTTTTAACGAGACACAATAAATGATGTGCGAGTCTAAGCCACTCAAATTAAGCCACTTAACTTAAGCACTTAACTAAAGTAACTTAAGCCTAGGCTCGCATATTTAACTATCTCTTCTACAGGAAATATTTCAACTGATGAATTCTGAAGTGATTTTCAATGCATTACGCAGCGTACTCGGCGATAAGGTCACTAATGACCCGGTGCGCCGTTTTGCCTGGTCAACCGATGCGAGTTATTTTCGCATAGTGCCGCAGTGGGTAGTGCATGCCGATACCTTAGCCGATGTCCAAGCAACCTTAGCCACCGCCCGCGAGTATAAGGTTCCAGTAACCTTTAGAGCCGCAGGTACCAGTCTTTCTGGTCAAGCTGTGGGTGACGGCATTTTATTAATGCTGGGATTTGATGGCTTTCGTACCATGGAAGTCAATGAAGATAAGACCCAAATACGCCTCGGCGCCGCCGTGATTGGCGCCGATGCCAACGCCAAGCTTAAACCTTTCAATAAAAAGATAGGTCCAGATCCAGCCACCTTAGCCTCAGCTAAAGTGGGCGGCATAGTGTGTAACAATGCATCTGGCATGTGTTGTGGCACAGCGCAAAACAGCTATCAAACCATAGCGGCCGCCAAGCTAATGTTTGCTGATGGCGCCCTGCTGGATACGGGCTGCTCGCATTCAAAAGCCGCCTTTGCCGCAAGCCATGGTTTACTGCTGAAGCAGTTAACTGAGCTCGCGCACATGACGCAAACTAACACTCAGCTCGCAAGCCGTATCCGCAAGAAATACGCCATTAAAAACACGACTGGCTATAGCCTCAATGCGCTCATCGATTTTAATGACCCGTTCGATATTATCAATCATCTGATAGTGGGCTCTGAGGGCACCTTAGCCTTTGTTGAAGAAGTTACTTATCACACAGTTGATGAGGCTTTATGTAAAGCTTCAGCCTTAGCCGTATTTTTCAATATGGAAGATGCCGCCCGCGCTGTGCCGCCATTAGTCGGTGACAGTGTTGCTGCGGTGGAGTTACTTGATTGGGCGTCAATTAAGTCCATCACAGGTAAGCCTGGCATGCCAGAGTGGCTCAGCGACTTGCCTGACGGCGCCGCTATTTTGTTGATTGAATCGCGCGCCAATGACGCCGATACCCTTAGCCAATATACGGCTGATGTGATTGCTAAGCTTGCGCATATCGACACTGAGCGCCCAATCAGCTTTAGTCGCGATCCTGCGGTTTACGGTAAATATTGGGCCATGCGCTCAGGCTTATTCCCTATTATTGGTGGCGCTCGCCCCAAAGGCACCTCTGTCATTATCGAAGATGTGGCGTTTGAACTTGAGCATTTAGCCGCTGCCGCTCGCGATTTAACTGAATTATTCCATAAGCACGGCTACCCAGAAGGCGTGATTTATGGCCATGCATTAGCGGGTAACTTCCACTTTATTATCACCCCGACCTTTGCCTCAGCGGCCGATATCGAACGTTTTGATCACTTTATGCAAGATGTGGCCAATATGGTGATTAATACATACGATGGCTCAATGAAAGCCGAGCACGGCACTGGCCGCGCGGTCGCGCCCTTTGTGGAAATGGAATGGGGCCATGATGCTTATGTGTTGATGAAAAACATTAAGCAATTGTTCGACCCAGAAGGTTTGTTAAACCCTGGGGTAATTCTTAATGATGACAGCCAAGTGCATGTCAAAAACATTAAGCCTTGCCCTGTGGTGGATGATTATATTGACCGCTGTATCGAGTGCGGTTTTTGTGAGAAAACTTGCCCAACTTCAGCGCTCAATATGTCGCCGCGCCAACGCATTGCCACCTTACGCGAAATCGAGCGTTTAGAGCAAAGCGGTGATAAAACTGCCGCCGCTGAAATGCGCGCTGCCGCTAAATATGATGTGCTGGATACTTGCGCGGCTTGTCAGCTGTGTACTATCGCCTGCCCTGTCGATAATGCAATGGGGCAATTGGTGCGTAAACTGCGCACGCCTTACATCACTAGCACTGAGCAAAAAGTGTTAGATTTTCAAGCCAAGCACTATGGTGTCGTCAATCAAGTGATAAGCACTGGCTTTAATGTCCTTGGCACTATCCATAAGCTCACAGGCGATAAATTTACCCAAGGGTTGATGAATGTGGGGCGCATGGTCACTAAAGAAGTGCCTTACTGGAACCCAAGTTTCCCCAAAGGCGCCAGCATAGCTACACCTAGCATGCCAAAAGCCGACCAAAAAACCGTAGTCTATTTCCCCGCTTGTGGCGGTCGCACCTTTGGCGTGACGCCAGAAGATACAGATAAGCGCAGCTTGTCAGAGGTAATCATCACCTTGCTGGAGCGCGGTGGCTATAACGTCATTATTCCAGACAATACCCGAGACTTATGTTGCGGCCAAATGTGGGAATCTAAGGGTGATTTTAAAAATGCCGATGCTAAGCGTTTGCAACTCATCCAAGCCATGAGTGAAATCTCAGGCTCAGGCAAATTACCTGTGATCATAGATGCTCTGTCTTGCACTAAGCGCACCTTGCAAGGGAATCCTAATATCGAATTAATCGATATGGTGGAGTTTATGCACGATAACTTGCTGCCAAAGCTGAGTGTTACGCCCAAAGCGCAAGTCGCACTGCATTTAGGTTGCTCGGCTAAGCATATGCATATGGAAGATAAGATGTTGGCCATAGCCAATGCCTGCGCCAAAGAAATTGTGCGCCCAGAGGGAATTGAGTGCTGCGGTTATGCTGGCGAAAAAGGCCTGTATAAACCTGAAATCAATGCCAGTGCCCTGCGCAATATCAAAAAGTTACTGCCGCAAGACATCAGCGAAGGTTACTACGCTAACCGCACCTGTGAAGTCGGACTTAGCCAGCACAGTGGTATTTCTTATCGCCACTTAGCCTATTTACTCGAAGAGTGTACCCGCTAAACAGCAACTAAAGTGATAAAGAAACACAGGCCCTAGCGCCTGTGTTTCACTTTTATATTTTCTAGTTGTGAATTTTATAAAAACCATCCAATCATAGATTAAATCACTTTAATTTCATTGACTTACCGCTTTCTCATTTTTGCAAAAATAGCCAGGATTCTTTACCAAAACAACACTATTATTTGTAAGGTTTTACGCTATATTTAACACCGATAAATTAGCGAGTCAGCGAGTGCTAATATGCAGACGCTTAGTTCTTAATAATCACGCGCGACTCGAGTTCACAAGACACCTAGGCGAGTTATCGCCACAACATGCTGGATGTGACCATGAAAATTGCTCTGTTTATACCTTGTTTAGTCAATCAAATGATGCCAGAGGTGGCGATAGCTACCTTAGAACTACTTGAAAAATTAGGCCATCAAGTGATCCTACCCGAAGGCCAAACCTGCTGCGGTCAACCTATGACTAACTCGGGCTGTTACGACGAAGCTAAGAAAACCACCTTAAAATTACTCAATGCCTTTAAAGGGGTTGAGTGCGATGCCATTGTTTGCCCTGCTGCCTCTTGCCTTGTGGCCGCCAAAGAAAACTTCCATGAATTTGACTCATCACCTGAAGCGCAAGCTGTAATTGATAAACTGTATGAGTTAACTGAATTTCTGCACGATGTCGCGCCTATCAAGCAATTTGCCCGCCCTTACCCGCATAAGATCAGTTTGCAATTAAGCTGCCATGGTATTCGCATGCTCAACTTAGCTAGCCCATCTGAATCTATGGGCCCTAAGTTTAATAAAGTTGAAGCTGTGTTAGCGCCAATTGCTGGCATTGAAATCGTCTATCCAGAACGCCATGACGAGTGCTGCGGTTTTGGTGGCACCTTTGCGGTCGATGAAGGCGCAGTATCTGCCAAAATGGGCAAAGATAAAGCCCAAGCTCACGCCGATACTGGCGCTGTCTATGCCGTAGGTTTTGACCCTTCTTGCTTGTTACATCTTGATGGCATGATGCGTCGCCAACATTTACTCATTCAAACCCGCCACATAGCCCAAGTGCTGAACGCGGCCCTGTAAGGAGAATTCCATGTCGATGACACATGCAGACCAAGGGCTCACTCATGCCGAGCGTGCCGCTAAATTTTGCCAAGATGAAGCCAGAGTCGATTGGCATTCTAAAGCCTTATGGATGCTGCGCGAAAAACGCGACCGCGCCGCGGGCAGCTTGCCTGAGTGGGAGCAACTGCGCACCTTAGGTAGCGAGATTAAACTTCATACCTTAAGTAACCTTGGCCAGTATTTAGAAGAGTTTGAAAAAAACTGTTTAGCCAATGGCATTCAAGTGCACTGGGCGAAAGATGGCCATGAGCACAACCAAATAGTGCACGGCATTTTAGCTAAGCATCAGGTTAAAAAACTGGTGAAATCTAAGTCAATGCTGACAGAAGAATGTCACCTCAATCCCTATTTAGAAGAGCGCGGCATTGAAGTTATCGACACTGACTTAGGTGAGCGCATTATTCAGCTGAAAAAGCAGCCGCCATCGCACATTGTCGTGCCTGCCATTCATCTTAAAAAAGAAGAAGTGGGTGAGCTGTTCCATGAAAAGCTTGGCACAGAGAAAGGTGCGTCAGATCCAACTTACCTGACCCGCGCCGCAAGAGCCCATTTACGTGAGCAATTTTTAAGTGCCGATGCCGCCATGACAGGCGTAAATATGGCCATTGCTGACCAAGGCGCTGTGGTTGTCTGTACCAATGAAGGCAATGCCGATATGGGTGCTAACTTGCCCAAGTTACAATTGCACTCCATGGGTATTGATAAAGTATTACCTGACCTTGCAAGCTCAGGCGTACTGCTGCGCACCTTAGCACGTAATGCTACTGGCCAGCCGATTACGACTTATTCAAGTTTTTACCGCGGCCCGCAAGAAAATGGCGAAATGCACGTCATTATCGTGGATAACGGTCGCAGCGACATGCTAAAAGATAAGATTTTAGCTGAATCGCTTAAGTGTATTCGTTGTGGTGGCTGTCTTAACACTTGCCCTGTGTATCGCCGCAGTGGTGGCTTTAGCTATAACTACACCATTCCTGGCCCTATTGGCATAGCCGTTGGCGCTCAGCACGATGACACTAACTCCATCCCTTGGGCTTGTACCTTATGCGGCAGTTGCTCGTTTGTGTGCCCAACCAAGGTGCCGTTAGATAAGATCATTCATCATCATCGCCGCCTTAAAGCTGAGGCTGGCACCCTACCTTATGGCAAATCAAGTTATATGCCATTAGTAGGTAAGTTGATGGCGAGCGAAACCTTACTGAACGCCTCTATGGGTATTGCTAGAACCTCACTACGTATTTTACCTCACTCTTTGCTCAAGCCGTTTTCAGGCGCTTGGGGCAAGTATCGTGAGTTACCAGTTGCACCAGAATCCAGCTTTGAGCGCTGGTACAAAAACAATAGGAGCTAAGTCATGTCGAGCAAACTGGAAATTTTACAGGCATTAACCCACTCGGCGACCACCCCAGTGGCCATGCCGACCATTAATGTGCCGGCTCGGATTGATGACTTAGTCGGTCAATTTGCCAACTCGCTAGCCACAGTAGCTGGTACCTTGCATAGCCAAGATGGCATGACGGCAATTCAAGAGCAGGTAGCAATGCTTACCGCAGAAGGTAAGCAAGTGATTTCATTATGCTCAGAAATCCCTGGCAACCGTGACATCCCAACCACAGCCCATGAACTGCAAGATATTGATTATGCGATTTTAAGTGGTGAGCTAGCCGTAGCCGAAAACGGCGCCATTTGGGTTAAGCAGCCACAAGGTCACAGAGTCACACCGTTTATTTGTGAAAACCTGTTATTAGTGGTTAAGGCCAATACCTTAGTGCCTAATATGCATAGCGCCATGGAACGCATTAGCTTAAATAGCGGTGAGTTTGGGGTGTTTATTGCAGGACCATCTAAGACCGCGGATATCGAGCAAGCCTTAGTAGTTGGCGCCCACGGCGCTTGCAGCTTGAACGTCTATTTAGTGTAAGCCTTAGCTGTGTAAGCGAGTAACTACAATTGCACTCATAAAAACGCCCCAAAGCTTGGGGCGTTTTTTTATGCGCTGCATGTAGATAAATTAGGTTTTTATAAACTTATGCACTGGCAAGTTGCCATTAACACTCACATTAGTCTTACGCATGCAGCCCATCTTGACGCTTAATCGCAAACCACATCCACACAGCTAAAATGCATGAGCAAATAGGAATGGCTAACCACACGCCGGTAGCCCCTAACGACCAAGCTAAACCATAAATAAGCACAGCAATCAGCACTAATTTACTGGCCGTCAAAATCGAGGCTTCGCGGCTGCAATTAATGGCTTGGAAGAAGCTTGCGCCCACTAACAATAACCCTTCCATAGGCAAGCCCCAAAAATACAAGCGCATACCTTCAACAGCAATGGGCGTTAAGACTTCATTATCGCCAGCAAACAAATACACTAAAGCCTGCGGGAAACCATAAATCAGCAACAAACCAATAAAGGCAGTGGCTAAGGTCACGCTAAAGGCCAGTTTGCGCGCTTGTTTAACCCTGTCGTAGCGACCAGCACCGGCGTTATAACTTAAGATAGGTTGTGTACCAAACGCTATGCCTTCAAAGATTAAATAGAAGATAGCTTCGGTGTAACTCACCACCCCATAGGCTGCCACTAAAATGGGCCCGCCTACCCATAAAAACGCCATGTTGTGTAAGGTCAGTACCACAGATAAATACAAGGTCATCAACATGCTCGGAAATCCTACCCGCGCGATATTAAGGCAATTATCTATGGTTAAACGCAGCTTGTGCCAGCGGATGCGCAGCTCAGTCTTGCTTGAGAAAAAGTGCTGCAAACACACAAGCCCTGTCATGGCTTGAGTCAGCATAGTGGCAATGGCAGCGCCTGCTAACCCCATGGGATAGACCACGATAAGCAGCCAATCTAGCAAGATATTGAGCAAACCGCCCGCTATCAGCACACAAGTAACAAAGCCCGGGCGACCATCATTACGCAGTAACGAGGTAAAGGTCAGCGACAGTATAGGAAACACCCCAAGCAGGAAATACCACACTAGGTAGTCATAAGCACCCGTTAAGATATCGCCTTCGGCGCCCAGCCAAATCAAAATGTCGCGACTAGCTAGACTGCCAAACACCGCCATCACTAAGCCAGCAATTAAGCAGAGGCTTAAGGCATTACCCACAAAATGGCGCGCCTTGTCCTTATTGCCTTGGCCTAGGTTGATGGAGACTAAAGCGGCGCTCCCCATGCCTACCATAGCGCCAATAGCATAGAGCACAGCGCCCACAGGGTAAGCGAGCATTAACGCAGCTAACCCTTGCTCACCTAAATAGTGACCAATAAAGATGCCATCTATGGTCACATACACACCTGTGACTAGCATAGACATAATGGTGGGTATGCTATAACGCCAAAACAAGCGACTAATCGGCTCGTTTAATAGCGGCTCACCGGCGGCAATATCCATTGGTCTCATTGATAACGGCTCTCTTACTTAGATGACGGCTTATTATTGCGACTAAATTTACCGCTTCTATTACCTTGCTGACCGCTATCGCCACCTGAGGTTCTGCCGCCTTGAGGCTTATCATTTTTAAACTTGCTGCCAGACTTATTACCATGAGGCTTAATGCCTTGTGAGTTAGTCGCGGCGCGTTTTTTGCGGTGATGAAATACTTTTTTCGCAGGGTTTGGCGCGGCTTGATGCTGAATATGCACACTGTCCTTATTGAGCGCATAGCCTTCTGGGGTAACCATTTCTGGCGCGTCATCAAGCAGTGCTGCCACTTCTTGCCAAGCTAAACGCTCAGATGGGCTAATTAAGGTAATCGCCATACCAGCTTGACCTGCGCGGGCGCTGCGACCAATGCGGTGAATAAAATCTTCAGCGCTATCTGGCAAACTAAAGTTAACCACTAATGGCAAGGCAGTAATATCTAAGCCGCGCGCGGCTAAGTCAGTGGCCACCAATACGCGGCAATTTAAGGTTTTAAAGGCTTCAAGTGCGCGCATTCTCGCGCCTTGGGTCTTATCGCCATGAAACGCTTGGGTGCGAATGCCATCAAGGGTGAGTTCTTTAGCTAAATCATCAGCGGCTTGCTTAGTGCTAGTAAACACTAACACTTGCTGTAGATTGTTTTTACCTACGTATTCAGCTAACCATTCGGCTTTGCGCGATGACGCCAGTAACAATAATTGCTGACTTAACAGACTCGGCACACGCTGACTGGTCAGTGCAATTTGCTCGGCATTGTGAGTAATTTTAGCCGCTAAGCCTTGCACTGAATCATCAAAGGTCGCTGAGAATAACAAGGTTTGTCTCTTGCCTGGCAAGATGCGTGACAGCTTTTCAACATCAGGAACAAAGCCCATATCGAGCATGCGATCGGCTTCATCTATGACCCAATATTCAATGGCATCAAGACTAATGGCTTGTTGGCCAAGTAAATCAAATAAGCGCCCAGGGGTTGCAATCACAATATCGCAGCCAGAGGCTAATTGTTTGCGCTGCACCTGAATATTGGCGCCGCCATAAAGCGCGGTGATGTTAAGACCGCTACCGGCCGAGTAAATCGCTAGCTTTTCCGCTAACTGCGCGACTAATTCTCGCGTTGGCGCCAAGATTAATACTCTCGGCTCAGGCTCACTGGCAGCCGTCACTAAGCGTTGCACTAGTGGCAAACTAAATGCGGCGGTTTTACCTGTGCCAGTACTCGCCTGAGCTATGACATCTTTACCCGCTAAAATAGCAGGCACAGCTTCACGCTGCACATCGGTCGGCGTGTGATAATTCAAGGATTCTAGACGTTCTAACGTGCCGGCATTTAAGCCAAGTTCAGCAAAGTTCATGGAGGTTTTCGTTAAAAAAAGACAGCGCTAATTGTACCAGAGACCAAGCCATCCGCCTACGCAGTAAAAACTGCAGCAGTTTTTGCCCCATGGCGACCACACTCTAGCGCTAATTAGTGACCTCACTACCAAATAGTGGATTTTTGTTACCTAGTTACAAAAACCTTCACCTTAATATTCCTTCCCCCAAAAACTGTGAGCACCATCAACTAAAGGGGGCGACCAAGCTGTTAGTTTAATCACATAAGGGATTGGCTAGATGGGAAATATTGCTACGTGATGGTTTTGCTAAAAGCTATGACGTAGCAAATTTACTTACTTTAATGAGGTCTATAATGGCTGCTAAATTTTTTATTCCTGCTGTAAACGTATTAGGTCAAGGCGCACTCGATGAGGCGATTGGTGATATCTGCACCTTAGGATTCAAACACGCGCTAATAGTTACCGACAAACCGTTAGTGAGTATTGGCTTAGTTGCGACATTAACCGACAAGCTCAATCAAAAAGACATTCAAGCCACCATTTTTGATGGTGTGCAACCTAACCCAACCATGGGTAATGTGGAGGCGGGTCTTGCCCTCCTCAACAAATATCAATGTGACTTTGTTATTTCTCTGGGCGGCGGCTCACCTCACGATTGCGCTAAAGGTATTGCTTTAGTGGCCACCAATGGCGGCTCTATCAAGGACTATGAAGGCGTAGACGTATCAACTAAGCCGCAGTTGCCACTGGTTGCGATTAATACCACCGCGGGCACAGCCAGTGAAATGACGCGTTTCTGCATCATCACAGATGAAATTCGCCACATTAAAATGGCGATTGTGGATAAAAACACTACGCCTGTGCTGTCGGTCAATGACCCAGAGTTGATGCTTAAAAAGCCTGCGGCACTGACTGCCGCTACAGGTATGGACGCGCTCACACACGCCGTTGAAGCTTATGTGTCGATTGCCGCTAACCCTATTACTGATGCGTGCGCGATTAAGGCCATTGAGCTGATTGCAGCCAATTTAGAAACCGCCGTTAACGATGGTCAGAATATTGCAGCACGTGAGCAAATGGCTTATGCCCAGTTCTTAGCTGGCATGGCTTTTAACAATGCCAGCTTAGGTTATGTGCATGCCATGGCGCATCAATTAGGCGGCATGTATGACTTACCTCATGGAGTGTGTAACGCCTTGTTACTGCCTTATGTGCAAGCCTATAACGCCGAAGTGGCAGCAGAGCGCTTAGCCGATGTGGCTAAAGCCATGGGTGTCGATATTCAAACCATGACAGCAGGCGCGGGCGCGCAGGCCGCCATTAGTGCAATAAAAACCTTAGCCAAAGCCGTTAATATTCCAGCGAGCTTAACTGAGCTTGGCGTTAAGGCCGATGATATTCCAACCCTTGCTGAAAACGCACTGAAAGATGCTTGTGGTTTTACTAACCCTAAACAGGCTACCCACGCCGAAATTTGTCAAATCTTCACTAACGCCTTATAAGCGATGTAAGCCTCACTGAAGCCATTCAGTGAGGCTAATGGTGCTACCCAGCGCAACTATTTACGGCGGGAAGTAGCAGCAAGCGAGTCTACTATAGTAAAAAACACCCAAACTTAGATTGACCCAGTTCAGCTAAAGATCCATGCTGAGTGTGAACCTATCATTGCAGGAGCAAGACTTATGACAGCTATTACCCACGTTGTTAATTACACAGTCCGTAGCGAAACTCAGATAGACAGCCCCAATGAGTGTGATTGGAGACAACACATAGAAATCAATCATGCCTGTGAAATTGCGTTAGACAGAGTTTCCAAGTGGCATGCTCAAGGCGGTGAAGTGGTATATCAAGTAGGGGCATTAACCATACGCAAAGATGCCGAAAAACAAATTTACTTTGGTCTGCTAACTGAAAAGATTAATGGCAGCGAGCATGCACTGGTCACCATTAAGTTATTGCTTGAACAGTGCCAATGCCAAGATATGTACCGTGAGATCAGTGATTATTTGCTGGATGATTGTCAGTCACGACTTAATCGCTTGAAATAATCCTGCCGATAAATGCCTGGTTCTCTTTTATTAGCTCTATATTCACCAGGCATTTATCTTAAAGCTCATGCTTCGAGTGCTCATAGCTACCACTATTCATCCCGCAATAAGCAATACTCCCTTCCCCATCAGCGTTAAGCCAGTGTAATCAGCAATAAGGTAAGTAAAAAAGTGGCAAAAAAAATGCCGCCAGCGGCGACATCTTTCATTAACTATGGGGCGCTAGCACTTAAGCAAACCAATAAATACACAGCTGCAATGAGATAAAGGCAAAAATACCCGCAACGACATCATCAATCATAATGCCAAAACCGCCTTCGACTTTGGCATCAAGCCAGCGAATCGGCCAAGGCTTTATAATGTCAAACACCCGAAACAACACAAAGCCTAACGCTATCCACTGCCATTGCATTGGCACGGCGATTAAGGTAATGAGTAGACCGGCCACTTCATCCCAAACGATGGCGCCATGATCGTGCACATCCATATCGTGAGCGGCGCGATCGCAAATAAAAATACCTGCGATTATCACAGCCAATGTCACGGCTAAATAGCCATATAAACCTAAAGGCGCTAATAATAGAAATACCGGAATGGCGGCTAAGGTACCAAAGGTACCAGGCGCCTTAGCGGCTAATCCAGAGCCAAAACCCAACGCCAAAAAGTGCACTGGGTTTTTTAAGGATAATTTCTTTAACGCGGGATCTTGCGCTAACCATTTCATTTAAAATGCTCAAATCCAGTGAAGCTTGCCTCAAAAGGCGCGCCATTGAGTGTTAATTTCAATTTTTTGCCGGAACGTATTTGACCTATGCAGGTAAATCGAACCCCAGCCTGAGTTAAGGCCATGTGCAGAGCGCCCTTTTGACTCTCGGGCACAGTAAATAGCAGCTCGTAATCTTCGCCACCGCACAGTGCGTAGTGGCGGGCTTGCTCTTCACTAACGCAATCTTTAAGCCCTTGCGACATAGGTAAATCATTAATTTCAATTTCTGCGCCGCAGTTAGAGGCTTTAAGCACATGGGCGATATCACTGAGTAACCCATCAGAAATATCGATGGCACTAGTAGCAATATTGCGCAGTGACTGGCCGGCGAGCACTCTTGGGGTTGGATGATAATGACGAGTAATGAGTGCTTGGCGATATTCAGGGCGCACATCAACGGCGCCGCGAATAATATCAAGACCGAGGGCAGAATCACCTAAGGTGCCGGTCACATAGATCCAATCACCGTTTTTAGCGCCTTGTCTGGTTAATGCTGCGCCTTCTGGCACTAGCCCTTGCACTGTTATTGTAATAGATTTGGGACCACAAGTGGTGTCCCCACCGACTAACGCAATGGAGTAGTAATCGGCGGCTTCAAAAAAACCTTCACTAAAGTCTTTTATCCACGCTTCATCCACTTCTGGCAAAGTTAAGGCGAGCGTCATCCACGCAGGCTCGGCGCCCATGGCAGCTAAGTCTGACAAATTAACCGCTAAGGCTTTATAGCCAAGGGCTTGTGCCGGCATATCAGGGAAAAAGTGGGTGTTTTCGACTAAGGTGTCGCAAGAGATAGCAATGGATTTTCGTATGGCAGGTTTCAGCAAGGCGCAATCGTCACCTATGCCCAGCACCACGTCTTTGCGTAGCGGTCCCCGTCCTTGGAAATACTTTTCTATGAGCTGGAATTCTTTCACTGACTATCAGACAGGCAGACTGTCTGCTCCTGATAAAGGAAACGGTATCCGAAGATACCGTTTTTATTCTTATTTACGAGCAACCAATTTATCTAGGATGCCGTTAACAAACTTATGACCATCTTCCGCACCGAAGGCCTTGGCCAGTTCGATTGCTTCGTTAATCACAACCTTGTATGGCACGTCTTTACGGAAAGTCAGCTCATATGTTGCTAAACGCAAAATGGCTTTCTCAACCGGAGACACTTCATCCAAAGGACGCTCTAGGTGTGGGATGATAATCTCATCCAACTGACCTGATTTAGTTGCCGCGCCAGCAAATAGCTCACGGAAATAAGCAACATCAACACCGCCCAATTCTTGCTCAGTTAAAAACTCATGCTCGACATCGGCGATATTGTTACCACTTAATTGCCATGAATAAATGGCCTGCACCGCTAAACGGCGGGCCTTACGGCGCTCAGAAGGCTTCATGTTTTTTCCTACTATGACAGCTGTTGTTCAAGTTCTTGAAGTACATTGACCATTTCCAGCAGACCCAGAGCAGCTTCGCCACCCTTGTTGCCCGCTTTAGTACCAGAGCGTTCAATAGCTTGCTCTATGGTATCTGTAGTCAATACACCGAATGATACCGGTACATCAAATTCTAATGACACTTGCGCTAGACCTTTGTTGCATTCACCGGCAACAAAATCAAAGTGTGGTGTGCCACCACGAATAACCGCACCTAAGGCGATGATGCCATCGAATTTACCGCTGGCCGCAACGCGACGAGCCGCTAATGGCAACTCAAACGCACCAGGTACACGCACCACTGTAATATTATCTTCCTGAACCTGACCGAAACGCTTCAGTGTATCTACTGCGCCCTCGAGTAAACTCTCAACCAGAAAGCTATTAAAACGAGAAACAACGATAGCCACCTTGGCATTTTTCGCTTCGATATTACCTTGTACTATGTTCATTATCTTACCTAAAATTTAGCAAAGCACGATTCTCGGTGCGTACCCGAGACGAAAAGTGACGCCATCATACCACAGAGGATAGCGCCCTGATCATGCAATTTTAATGGAATATGGATTTTCCGACGCGGGATTATTCACCCACGTATTCGGTAACTTCTAAGCCAAAGCCTGAAAGCGAATGATATTTCTTAGGTGAACTCAATAAACGCATCTGAGTTACGCCAAGGTTGGCAAGGATTTGCGAACCAATACCCACGCGGCGCGACGTACCCTGCCACTTAGCGGCGGCTTGAGCTTGACCTTTATCTTCAGCTTCAAAGGCTTTCACTTTAGCCAGCAGATCTGAGGTGTGTTGTTGCCCATCGAGCAATACCAACACGCCACCTTCAGCCGCAATTCGCGCCATGGCTTTATCTAATGGCCAGCTGCGCGACTGATCGCGCTCAGAGTACAGCACGTCATTAAAGGTGTTTTGTAAGTGCACGCGTACCAATGGGTTAGTTGATACATCGCCCTTGATTAAGGCAAAGTGCAGCTGGTTATCAATAGTGTCGCGAAAAGTCACCATCTCAAACTCACCAAAACGCGTTGGCAAATGACACTTAGCTTCACGCACTACTGTGGTTTCGGTGTTATTGCGATACTCAATTAAATCGGCAATGGTGCCGATTTTAATGCCGTGTTTTTCGCTGAAAATTTCTAAATCTGGGCGGCGCGCCATAGTGCCATCGTCATTTAAAATCTCAACAATCACGCCGGAGGCTTCAAGCCCCGCTAAGCGCGCTAAATCGCAACCAGCTTCAGTGTGACCAGCGCGGGTTAATACGCCGCCATCTTGGGCCATTAATGGGAAGATATGACCAGGTTGGACTAGATCAGAGGCTTTAGCGTCTTTAGCAACAGCAGCTAATACAGTCACAGCGCGATCGTGGGCACTAATGCCTGTGGTCACGCCTTCGGCGGCTTCAATCGACACAGTAAAGTTGGTCGAGAATTGAGCATTATTGTTAGTCACCATTAACGGTAAATCTAACTGCTGACAACGCGCCTTAGTCATGGTTTGGCAAATCAGACCACGGCCATAAGTGGCCATAAAGTTGATAGCTTGTGGCGTGACCTTTTCGGCCGCCATAATCAAATCGCCTTCATTTTCTCTGTCTTCATCATCCATAAGGATGACCATTTTACCAAGACGGATATCTTCAATGATTTCTTCTATGCTGTGTAGCGCCATCGTTAAGACCTATTTGTATTTATAAAATAAAGAATTGACTGCACTTAACAAAATGGGGCGACTTAGCGCATGAATCCCGATCTTGCCAGTAACTCCATGGTCACTCCAGAGGAGGATGCCTCGGCTGGAGCCTGTAACAAGCGCTCTAAATAGCGCGCCACTAAATCCACTTCTATATTAACGCTCGCCCCTACTGCCAAATTCACTAAGGTGGTTTCACCTGCAGTATGCGGCACAATCGTCAAACGAAAACGGGCATCCATCACTTCATTGACAGTTAAGCTCACGCCATCAATGGTAATTGAACCTTTATGCGCAATATAACGCGCTAACGATGCGGGGGCTTCTAACCAGAATTCAATCGCTTTGCCGCGAATGCTGCGCTCAACCACACGGGCAACGCCATCTACATGGCCGCTGACCATGTGACCGCCTAAGCGGGTAGTTGGCATAACAGCTTTTTCAAGGTTTACCTTAGTGCCTACTTGATAATGGGCAAAGCCGGTTAAACTTACGGTTTCGGCTGAAATATCGGCAACATAACCATCGCTTAAGCATTCCACTACAGTCAAACACACACCATTGGTGGCAATGCTGTCACCTAATTTCACATCGCTTAAATCAAGCTTACCACTGGCGACATTGAGGCGAATATCATCACCCCGGCGGTTTAACTGACGTAACGTCCCTACCGCTTCAATAATTCCTGTAAACATCTTTAGTTACTCGCCTGTATGGGCTGATTTTAAAAGGAAACCTAAGGTTAAGCGTCTATCTGCACCTATGGCGCGCTCATCGAGCAATTGGCAGCGCGGCGTGTCATCTAGACAACTGTAATCAGAGAGATTGACTAGATTGCGTCCCTGACTACCTAAAATTTTAATGGCTTGATATAACACCAGTTCATCGACCAAACCTTGGTCAATAAAGGCGCCCGCTAAGGTTGCGCCCGCTTCTATCATAATGGAATGGTGCTGCACGCTCAGTTTTTCAATCAAGAGGCGCAAATTAATGCGGCCATCATCATCGCCATGACAGCGCCAATGGCTGACGTGTGCAGGCCAATTTTGCTTAGTGCTATCAGCATAATCTGCCACAGACACCAAAATTATCGGACTTGGCGCACTAAATAAACGGGCGCTGGCGGGCAAGCGCGCTTGACTGTCGAGTACCACGCGCACAGGTTGAATCACATCTTCTGCCGCTAAATGCTTGCTTAATTCGCCTAACTCTTGATGGCGCACAGTAAGCGTTGGATCATCGGCTAAAACAGTTTCTATACCAGTAATCAGCGCCCCGTGACGAGCGCGCATGCGCTGCACGTCACGCCTTGATTCAGGACCTGTGATCCATTTAGATACGCCATTTCTTAAGGCAGTTTTACCATCTAAACTGGCGGCAAGCTTAATACTAACTCGGGCAAGGCCTGTTTCCATGCGGTGCAAAAAGCCTAGATTTAACTGCCTTGATGCCTCGCTCCCAAGGCCGATGTCAACCTTTATGCCAGCTTGCTCCAGTAAGGCCACGCCTTTACCAGCAACTTGTGGATTAGGGTCTACCATAGCAATCACGACTCGCGTAACGCCGGCCTCAATTAAGGCTAAAGCGCAAGGCGGGGTGCGGCCATAATGGCTGCAAGGCTCTAAGGTCACATAAGCTGTAGCGCCTTGAGTTTTACCTTGGGCTTCACGCAGTGCAAATACTTCAGCATGAGGGCCACCGGCGCGTTGATGATAACCTTCACCGACAATCTGGCCTTGCAAACTGATGACGCAGCCCACATTGGGGTTAGGCGCTGTGGTATAGCGTCCCTTAGCGGCTAAGAGTAAGGCGCGATTCATACAAGCGACATCTTGCAAAGACCAGGGATTATTCACTGAGCTAACCTTATTTACTATTTTTGTAATTTAGCGATGGCTTCGCCAAATTCTGAAACATCTTCAAACGCGCGGTACACTGAGGCAAAACGAATATAAGCAACTTTATCCAGTACCATTAATTGGTCCATCATCAAGTTACCTATCATTTCAGATTTTACTTCGCGCTCACCGGTCGCTCTAAGTTGCGATTTAATCTTGGTCAGGGCTTGTTCGAGTTGATCCATAGACACTGGCCGTTTTTCTACGGCACGGAGCATTCCACCACGCAGTTTTTCTTCATCAAATGGCTGGCGACTGCCATCGCGTTTAATCACGCGCGGCATGACTAATTCGGCGCCTTCAAAGGTGGTAAAGCGTTCATGGCACAGCGTACATTCGCGGCGACGGCGAACTTGATGACCGTCGGCCACCAAACGCGAGTCGATAACTTTAGTCTCTGTAGCGCTGCAAAAAGGACAATGCATTTTGCCTCCGGGCAAGATAGCGACAAACAAAAAATGGCCGCAAAAGGCGGCCATTAGAGTCTATCGCATTTCAACCCCAAGGTTAACCGTAAACTGGGAACCTAGCGCACAATTCAAGCACCTGCTGCTTTACTTGCTCAATTTTGGCTAAATCGTTGACGTCATCGAGCACATCACAGATCCAAGCTGTCAGCAACTTGGCTTCATCTACTTTAAAACCGCGGCGAGTAATAGCTGGCGTACCGATACGAATTCCAGAGGTCACAAACGGTGAACGCGGATCATTAGGTACTGAGTTCTTGTTAACAGTAATGTTAGCGTGACCCAAAGCCGCATCGGCTTCTTTACCGGTAATGCCTTTATCAATCAAGTCCACCAGCATTAAGTGGTTATCAGTGCCGCCAGAGACGATTTTGTAACCACGCTCAAGGAATACGGCCACCATGGCTTTAGCATTCTGCACTACTTGCTGTTGATAGATTTTAAACTCTGGCTCTAGTGCTTCTTTAAAGGCGACCGCTTTACCCGCGATAACATGCATTAACGGGCCACCTTGACCACCTGGGAATACGGCTGAGTTCAGCTTCTTATACAGGTCTTCATCGTTAGCGGCTGATAAAATAATACCGCCGCGTGGACCCGCTAAGGTTTTATGAGTGGTTGATGTCACAACATGAGCGTGCGGTAATGGGTCTGGATAAACACCCGCGGCCACTAAACCTGCTACGTGCGCCATGTCCACAAACAGGTAAGCGCCAATTTTATCAGCAATGGCACGCATTCTTGCCCAATCGACAATGCCTGAATAAGCAGAGAAACCGCCAATCATCATCTTTGGCTTTTTCTCAATCGCTATGCGTTCCATCTCGTCATAATCAATATGACCAGTTTCATCTATGCCGTAAGGAATGATGTTGTACAGCTTGCCAGAGAAGTTAACTGGTGAGCCATGAGTTAAATGACCGCCATGGGCCAAGTTCATGCCAAGAACAGTGTCACCCGGTTGCAACAGCGCCATGTACACTGCGCTGTTAGCTTGTGAGCCAGAATGCGGCTGCACGTTTGCATAGGTGGCACCAAATAACTCTTTCGCGCGCTCAATGGCTAAGGTTTCAACGATATCAACGTACTCACAACCACCGTAATAACGCTTTTCTGGGTAACCTTCGGCGTACTTGTTAGTCAGCTGCGAACCTTGCGCTTCCATGACTCGTGGGCTGGTGTAATTTTCTGATGCAATCAGCTCAATATGTTCTTCTTGGCGACGAGTCTCGTTCTCGATTGCGGCGAACAATTGTGGATCATAATCAGCAATATTCATGTCTTTCTTCAGCATTAGCGACTCCGGCAGCAAAGTGAACTTTGGTATTAGGTAGGATACGTCTCGAATGGCGGCTAGTTTACTCTGCTATGGGTCACAATCCCAGACCGAAGCGCATGAAAATACTTGCATTAGCCCTGAACGCTGTGTTCTGAAAACTGACCTTAAGCCGCAATTGCAGTATATACTGCGCGCGTTATTCACTTATGCACACCATCAGGGTTCCTTGTTATGCCAGCTACACCTGCTCATTCGGTTATCGTTCTCGACTTTGAAACCACAGGCTTATCGCCCAATTTAGGTGATCGCGCCATCGAAATTGGCGCCGTTAAATTAGTTAACGGCGAGGTTGTTGATACCTTTCAGCAACTGATTAATCCAGGTTGCCGCGTTAGCAGTTTTATTGAAGGTTATACCGGCATTACTAACGCTATGCTAAGCACTGCGCCCCAAAGCGATGTAGTGATGAGTGAATTTGCGCGCTTTATGGGAGACAGCCATCTCGTGGCCCATAACGCTTCGTTCGATAAACGTTTTTTAGATGCTGAATTTGAGCGGATAAATCATAGCTATTCTGGCCAATTTGCTTGCTCCATGCTCATTGCTCGCCGTCTCATTCCTGAGGCGCCCACCCATAAGCTTGGGGATTTAGTACGTTTTAAAAGGATAGATAATGATGGCGTATTTCACCGCGCTTTAGCCGATGCGCAAATGACAGCCAAATTGTGGATGGTGATGATTAACGAGCTGGAACAAACGCAAGCCATGGCGCCAAGCTTTAAGCAGATGCAAACCATTGGTAAAACCAGCAAAAGTGCTGTTGGCAGCTTACTTAAGCAGTGGCGAAAGATTAAAACTATTAACTGTCGTTTTAATAGCAATAGTACTAATAAGTACAGGCCTTAGCGTGATGGCACCCTAAGGCCTAAATAATGGCAATGAATGCCAATCAGCTCGATTGACCTTAATTAGGCGCAGCGAGTTCCGCAAAGCCCATTAATTCACTTGGCCATATGGGCGCCAATCCCGCCACTTGTTCGCCGCCAAAGATAGCCATCTTTTTATCGACCAGTTGCTCTGCAATAATTTGCGGCGAGCCGCCTGTCACCAACATAATCGCCAATTGATTGGTATCTGCGTTCCACACTAATCCAGCCTCCTCGGCAAATTCAGGAATAGGACTGTGATTGGCGATTACATAAAACAGTGGCCCTTGCTGCTGAATTTCTGTGGCTGTGCTTAGTACCTGCATAGTATTTTCATACTGAGATCCCAGTAAAGCTTGCATCCTATCTTTAATCAAAGGCTGCTCAAATAAGCCCACATCATTAGGGTCTAACCCCACTAACGGTTTAAACAACGCCCACATCAATTGCCCTTGCGGTGACATTAACAGCAAAGGTGCGGCGCATGCGTTAAGCATTAAAATCAAACTTAAGAGGAAAATCGGGCGATAACGGCTACGTCTAAGATTACCCACTTTGGTGCATTCCTATTGCATACCGACAAGGTTCGGCAGCAAATATTAACGACTTTCAACAAGATAAGCGACACCAATGCGCAACAAGGCATTAATATTTTTAACCATTACAGCACATAACCTGCTTCTATTGCTGATCATAGGTAAATGCGGGCTAGCAATCACATGCGACTCTTTGGCCTGCGATATCAGCGAATAAGACCAAAGAGGTAGGAAACCCTCAGGCAATCAATCATTGAAAAAAGGCATAAATCAATGATAAGTTTAATAAATGTGAAATGTTTGCATGAAAAAGATTGTCAAGCTGAATGCAAAGTATAACGTCATCAATCGTCGATAAAAAACTTAACGCTTACCCAAAGTGCTGATTAACAAGCTGATCTACATAACAAAAACAATAAAATAGGAGCAAACTAGATGCTAAGGTTATTGTCTCTGATGCTACTTAGCATCCATGCCTTCGCGGCAGAACCGCTAGCCAATATCCCCCATGCCTACAACGTAAAAATATCCCCTGACGGCCAATACTTAGCGGCGCTGATTGATGATACGCATCAAAAAAACCTCACGATATTAGCCACAGATACCCTCACGCCCATCTATCACTTCGCCCCCAAAGATAGCCAAATCGGCAACTTTCACTGGGTTAATCCACAGCGAGTAGTAATAGAGCTTAATGAACGCACGGGAAAAATAGCGCCGCACATGATTAGTGAACTTTACGCCGTTAACTATGATGGCGGGCAAGGACAAATGATATTTGGTGAGCGCTCGCAAAACGGCATTATCATTTCTGGCTACTCAGCCCATTGGCTATCCCGCCTAAGCGCCGATGATGAGCACATTTTAATTGCCAAAACTGAATCCACCCGCTTAGGCAACAGCACTGAAGTCACTAAAATCAATGTCTATACTGGCGGCGAGCGCACCATTAAACGCTCATCTCTTGATGACAATACTTTTGTACTCGACCATCAGGGTAATCCGCGCTTAGTCTCTGGCATTGACGATGATGGTAAAACCAAGGTGTTCTACAGCCAAGGCTATGGTGAAAAATGGCATCCCTTTGCTATCAATCCAGGCAATAGTTTTACGCCATTAGGTTTTAGTGAAGATAATCAGCATATGTACGCTGTAAAAAGTGAGGCAGAGCAAGCGCCAGCTTTATACCAATATTTAGTGCCAACGGGAGCTGAAAAACTTTTGCAACCTGCGCTAAAAGCATCAACTTACGCGCTTATCCATGACAACCAAGTGTATGGCGTCAGAATCGATGCGCCGCCAGCGACTCAACAATCAAAATCCAAAACACCAATAGAAACGACAGTGGCTCCTCAACACATTTTCTTTAATCCTGCCAATCCAGACAGTCAACTGCATCAAGCCTTAATGGCTAAATTTAAGGGCGCACCTGTCATCATCACCAGTCGCACTAATGATAATAAGCATCTAGTGGTGTATGTAGAAAGCGACACTTATGCTGGTGACTTTTATTTAGTTAACAGCCAAAGCATGCAAACGCGCTTGCTGTTTAGCGCAGCGAATAAGCAAGACCCTAAACGTATGAGCCTCATCAAGACCGCGTTAATTGCCCCTTAGGTAAGCATAGCCATTGCTGCTCAAGCACCAATGGCTATGCGATTAACTATGACGACTAATAGACTTGCTAATAATGACTGCACAAGCGCTTAAATTAAGCGCAAACTCACCTTGCTACTGGCAGCAAAAGAGGCAATTTAGTAAACTCGCTCCATTATCAAAAAACCGAGAAATTACATGGCTCAATTTGTGTATAGCATGCTTAGAGTCGGCAAGATTGTGCCGCCGAAAAAGCAAATTCTAAAAGATATTTCCTTAAGCTTTTTCCCGGGCGCCAAGATTGGTGTTTTGGGTCTTAACGGCTCAGGTAAGTCAACCTTACTGCGCATCATGGCCGGTATTGATACTGAGATTGAAGGTGAAGCGCGGCCAATGCCGGGGCTTAAGATTGGTTATCTGCCGCAGGAGCCAAAGCTTGATCCAACGCAAACTGTGCGTGAAGCCGTTGAAGAAGCCGTAGCCGTTGCCAAAAATGCCCTGACTCGCCTTGATGAAGTCTATGCCTTATATGCTGAACCAGATGCTGACTTTGATGCCTTAGCCAAAGAGCAAGGTGAACTTGAAGCTATCATTCAGGCGCAAGATGCCCATAACTTAGATAACATCTTAGAGCGCGCAGCCAATGCCCTGCGTCTGCCTGATTGGGATGAAAAAATCGAAGTATTATCGGGCGGTGAACGTCGCCGCGTAGCTATTTGTCGCTTGCTGCTTGAAAAGCCAGAAATGCTACTACTAGACGAACCAACCAACCACTTGGACGCCGAATCTGTCGCTTGGCTTGAGCACTTCTTACAAGAATACACGGGCACTGTGGTCGCTATTACCCACGACCGTTACTTCCTTGATAATGCTGCTGGCTGGATTTTAGAACTGGACCGCGGTGAAGGTATTCCGTGGGAAGGCAACTATTCTTCATGGTTAGAGCAAAAAGATGCCCGTTTGAAGCAAGAATCGGCCACAGAAAGCGCTCGTCAAAAAACCATAGCTAAAGAACTTGAATGGGTACGCCAAGGTTCTAAAGGTCGTCAATCTAAAGGCAAGGCGCGTATGGCCCGCTTTGAAGAACTGAACACCAACGATTACCAAAAGCGTAACGAGACCAATGAGTTGTTCATTCCACCAGGACCGCGCTTAGGCGACAAGGTGATTGAAGTGAATAACCTCACTAAGTCTTATGGCGATCGCGTCTTGATTGATAACTTATCATTCTCAGTCCCTAAAGGCGCCATTGTCGGCATTATCGGTGCTAACGGCGCCGGTAAATCTACCTTGTTCAAGATGTTATCTGGCGCAGAAACCCCTGATAGTGGCACCATTGAACTCGGTGAAACCGTACAGTTAGCCTCGGTTGAGCAGTTCCGTGATTCGATGAATGACAAAAACACTATTTGGGAAGAAATCTCAGGTGGTCAAGACATCATGCGTATCAACAACATGGAAATTCCAAGCCGCGCTTATGTCGGCCGCTTTAACTTCCGTGGTGGCGATCAGCAAAAAATCATTGGCTCCTTGTCGGGCGGTGAACGTAACCGCGTGCATTTAGCTAAGCTGCTGCAAGCGGGCGGTAACGTGTTATTACTCGACGAACCAACCAACGACTTAGACGTTGAAACCTTACGTGCACTGGAAGAAGCTTTATTGGAATTCCCAGGTTGCGCTATGGTGATTTCGCACGACCGTTGGTTCCTTGACAGAATCGCGACTCATATTCTTGATTATCGCGATGAAGGCCAAGTGAACTTCTACGAAGGTAACTACACCGAATACTCAGCTTGGTTAAAAGCCACTTATGGCGCCGATATCGTTGAACCGCATCGCCTCAAGTACAAGCGTATGTCTAAGTAATTCATTGTATTAGTTAACTGAACTAGCAAGAGTATTAAATAAGGCCAGCATTTTGCTGGCCTTATTATTAACTATGACTAACTTGCGTCTACCTAAGTTAAATCAATGAGTTTAGTTAGCATCAGTCGGCCACTTATTCATTAACCATCAAGCATTAACTATTGTTAATAAAATAAGCAAAATCTGCCTCGACTAAGAGCCTAGGCTAAGAGATTAGCCGCGCAAGGCACCCTGACAAAAAACTGCGACCGAAAAACACATTGCCAACGAACGTAAGCAAATACCCTTGCCCACCCACTCATTTAGCCGATCAAGATCACACTTTACCCACAAAACCCAATTTGCTTTACATTGCTTTACCCTATGGCGCGCCAATTTTCTTTACAATAGTGTCACTTAATCCCGATAGTTGGGGACGCTTTGTTCAGGAGAAGTCTGGCTCACATGAAGAAAAATACACTTGCGCTGCTGCTAATAATCTTAGGTATCACAGCCTTAGGCATAACTTATTATGCTAAGGATACGTTATTGGCTAACAGTCAGCCGGCTAAAGGTCAAGGAGCTGAAAAACGTGGCATGTCCGCGGCAGCAGCCAATAAAAAACCGGTAGCCGTTATCACAGCAACTGTGTCGAGCCAGAGTTTAGAGCAACAACTCTCACTCATAGGTAAACTTGAAGCCTATGAATCTGTGTGGGTAGCCCCGCAAATTAGCGGCAAAATAGATAAAGTGCATATTGCTGAAAATCAGCCAGTAAAACCGGGTGATTTACTCATTACTCTTGAAGATAGCCACGTCCGCGCTACGGTTGCAGAAGCAGAAGCCATATTGCACGATGAAGAGCGCAAACTGCGAGACTTTATTAAGCTCAGCAGCAGCTATGCTATTACCCAAAGTGAAATTGATGCCCAGCACGCTCAAGTGGACATTGCCAGCGCCCGCTTAGATGCCGCCAAGAGCAATGCCAATTATCATTATCTGCGCGCGCCATTTGCAGGTCACACAGGCCTCATTGATTTCAGCCCCGGCAAAATGGTGACTGCTGGCGCTGAATTAGTCAGTATTGATAACTTGTCGCGTTTAAAACTTGATATTGCCGTCCCTGAAAAGTATTTATCACAATTATCACTAGGCATGAATATTCAGGCCAGCAGCGCTGCTTGGCCGCAGCAAGCATTTATTGGCACAGTTAAGGCCATCAACCCAAGAATCAATGCCAACACTTTAAACCTGACCTTACGGGTTGAGTTTAACAATCCCGCCAAACAATTAATGCCGGGCATGATGATGCAAGCGCTGCTGACCTTTGCACCGGTTACAGCGCCTGTCATTCCAGTGCAAGCACTAGAATATTCAGGTACTAAGCGCTTTGTGTATGTCGTCAATGACAACCAAGTAGTGAGCCGCGAAGAAGTGATATTAGGTCATAGAGTCGGTGATTCGGTTCTGATTGAATCAGGCCTTAACGTTGGCGATGAAATTGTGGTGCAAGGCTTAGTTAATATGCGCGACGGCTTATCGATTAAGGCATTAGTCCCAGAGCATGAATCAGTAACCGCCGCCAGCCAAAATGCAATTGCGGGCGCCGCCCAAGTGAATGGAGCGAGCTAATGTTACTTTCTGATGTGTCAGTAAAGCGCCCTGTGGTTGCCATAGTGCTATCACTGTTATTGTGCGTATTTGGCTTAGTATCGCTCACAAAACTTGCTGTGCGAGAAATGCCGGACGTTGAAAGCCCTGTCGTGTCGGTCATGACCACCTATAAAGGTGCGTCTGCCAGCATTATTGAAAACCAAATTACCCAAACCCTTGAAGATGAAATCACTGGCATTAGCGGCATAGATGAAATCACCTCTGTCACTCGTAATGGCATGTCGCGCATTACTGTGATTTTTGAGCTTGGATCTGATCTCACCGAAGGCGTGAGTGATGTCAGAGATGCCGTAGCAAGAGCCCAAAGGCGCCTACCAGAATCAGCGGATGACCCCATAGTCTCTAAAGATAATGGCTCCGGAGAGCCTGCTATTTATGTCAATTTGCGCTCTGAAGTCATGGATAGAACTCAGCTCACGGATTACGCCCAGCGCGTCTTAGAAGACAGATTTAACCTCATTAGCGGCGTGAGTTCAGTGAACTTATCCGGCGCCTTATATCAAGTCATGTATGTGCAGTTAAACCCAGTGTTAATGGCTGGGCGCGGCATTACCCCAAGTGATATTAGCGCGGCGCTGCAGCGCGAAAATATTGAAGCGCCCGCAGGCCAAGTTCGCAATGATACCAGCGTAATGTCGGTGCGCACCCAAAGGCTGTATCAAAGCGCGAGCGATTTTGAATATCTGCGGGTGAACCCCAGCAGTAAAGAGCCTGTGTATCTCAAAGATGTCGCCAATGTCTATTTAGGAGCAGAGAATGAAAACTCTACCTATAAAAGCGATGGTGTAGTCAATTTAAGCTTAGGCATAGTGGCGCAGTCTGATGCGAACCCACTCAGCGTGGCGCAAAAGGTTAAGGCGGAAGTTGAGCGCATGCAAAACTACTTGCCTGCTGGTACTGAGCTCAACGTCAATTACGACAGCACTGTCTTTATTAAGCGCTCCATTGAAGAAGTCTATTCCACCTTAGTGGTCACAGGTTTATTAGTAGTCTTGGTCTTGTATCTGTTTATTGGGCAAGCGCGCGCCACCTTAATCCCTGCGGTGACTGTGCCAGTCTCGCTGGTATCTGCCTTTATCGTCACTTATGCCTTAGGCTATTCCATTAACCTGTTAACCTTAATGGCACTGATCTTAGCCATAGGTTTAGTGGTGGATGATGCCATTGTGGTGGTGGAAAACATCTTCCATCACATTGAAAAAGGCAGCCCACCGTTAGTGGCCGCCTTTGAAGGTACCAGAGAAGTGGGCTTTGCGGTTATCGCCACCACAGTAGTGCTAGTGATGGTGTTCTTACCTATCTCCTTTATGGATGGCATGGTTGGTTTATTATTTACTGAGTTTTCGGTGGTGCTAGCGGTAGCTGTGATGTTCTCATCCTTAATCGCCCTCACCTTAACCCCAGTGTTATCTAGCCATTTACTTAAAGCCAATGTCGCGCCCAATCGCCTGACCCAGCGCATTAATCACTCATTTGATCGCTTAGAGCTTAGTTATCAGCGCCTGCTGGCCTATAGCTTACGTTGGCGCTACGGCGCGCCGCTGGTGATTATTTTATGCGTAGTGGGCAGCGTGCTGTTAGCTCAGCAAGTGCCTTCGCAATTAGCGCCCAAGGAAGATAGAGGCGTAGTGTTTGCCTTTGTTAAAGGCGCTGAAGGCACAAGTTATAACCGCATGAGCGCCAATATGGACATAGTCGAAGGCCGCTTAATGCCGCTACTTGATCAAGGGATTTTGCGATCATTCAGCGTGCAAGCCCCAGCCTTTGGTGGCCGCGCTGGCGATCAAACCGGTTTTGTCATCATGTTACTGGAAGACTGGGAAGACAGAGACTTACATGCCGAGCAAGCCTTAGGCGTAATAGCGGGTGCACTTAAAGATATACCCGATGTGCGCGTTTGGCCCATGATGCCTGGGTTTCGTGGTCAATCGAGTGAAGCCGTGCAATTGGTGATTGGCGGCAGTGATTACACTGAGCTGTATCACTGGGCGCAATTGCTGCAACAGCAAGCCATGGATAGCGGCATGATGACAGGCATAGATTTAGATTACGCCGAAACCACGCCTGAATTGATGGTCACGGTAGATAAGCAACGCGCCGCTGAGCTTGGCATCAGTGTGAAAGATATCGCCGACACCTTAGAAATTATGCTAGGTGGCCGCAAAGAAACCACCTTTGTGGAGCGCGGCGAAGAATACGATGTCTATTTGCGCGGCAGTGAAAACAGTTTTAATAATGCCGATTCGCTTAATAGCATTTATTTGCGCAGTCAATTTGGTGATTTAGTCTCACTCAATAACTTAGTGGCGGTCGATGAAGTGGCTTCGGCGCAAAAACTCAGTCACAGCAATAAGCAAAAATCCATCACCCTAAAAGCAAACTTAGCCGAAGGCTACACCTTAGGTCAGGCGCTCGATTTTCTTGATAAACAAGCCATAGAACAATTGCCAGCCGACATTAACATTGGCTATAGCGGTGAATCGAAAGACTATAAAGAAAATCAAAGCAGTATCTTAATAGTGTTTGGTTTAGCGTTATTAGTCGCTTACTTAGTGCTGGCGGCGCAATTTGAAAGCTTTATTAACCCGTTAGTGGTTATGCTCACTGTACCTATGGGGGTGTTTGGTGGCTTCCTTGGTCTGTGGTTTACCTCCCAAGGCATTAATATTTATAGCCAAATTGGCATGATTATGCTGATTGGCATGGTCACCAAAAACGGTATTTTGATTGTCGAATTTGCCAACCAATTAAGAGACAAGGGACTTGCCATTGATGATGCTGTAATTCAAGCCTCAAGCCGCCGTTTACGCCCAATTTTAATGACAGCCTTCACTACGTTAGTGGGCGCTATTCCGCTGATTATCAGCACAGGCGCTGGCGCGGAGAGCCGCATATCAGTTGGCACTGTAGTATTTTTTGGTATGGCCTTTGCGACCTTAGTGAGTTTATTAATTATCCCTGCCATGTACCGCTTAATCTCAGTGCATAGCCACTCACCTGGATTTATTGCCGCTAAACTTGCGCAGGCAATGGCAACGCAAGCCGCTAACAAAGCCGCTGAGTCACAAACGGCAGCGAATCCAGCAGCAGATGCCGTTACTCATAAGAGTTAATCAGCATGGCTGAGGTTTGCCTGGCTTAACTAGCTAAAACCATAAGGTTACACAGGGTCATTGCCACAGCAATGGCCCTTTTTTTCGCCAAGACGATAGGCCTTAGCTTATTCAAGCAGGTCTTACATCAAGCTTAAATAGCCAATCAAAGTAAGTCGGCAGCAACAGTCGATAGCTCGATTGCTCGATAGCTCGATAGCTCGATAGCTCGATAGTCTAATCTGCGTCAAAGCCAAACAATCAGACTATTAAGCCGCCCATATTAACTAGTTATAAAACCCAACATATAAGCAGACGCATAAGTTAAGCCTTAACGTTGGCAAGTTAACTGAGTAGTGCTTTACGTTACTGCACATTGATATCAATAAAAAACGGCCATGAGGCCGTCTTTAAAGGTTAATAGCGCGACATCTGCGTAGTAGCAAGAGTCTGTTAGCTATGAGCTAAAACATCTTAAGGCCACTAAAACACTTCACACATAGATGCCTTAGTCTGCACATAAGGCGCTAAAATCGGCATCATACCTTTCATCACCTGTAGCGGCAGCGCCGAGGTAAAGCTAAAGTCATCGGCTTTAGCGCCCGGTACAAAGGCGGTTAGCGTACCAAAGTAATTATCACCAAGATAAAACACAAAGGTCGCAGTACGGTTCATGGCGGTAGCAGCCTTCTTATTACTCATGGTCATTTGCGTCACAATGCGGTTATCACCAGTACCGGTTTTGCCGCCAATAGGCATAATTTCACCATTTTCGGTCTTAAAGATACCTTTTAAGCGCCGGCCAGTTCCATTTTCAACCACGTTAGTCAGGGCATTTTTAAGGCTAGCGGCGACTTCAGGGCGCATCACTTGCTGACCTGGCACTAATTCAAGCTGACTTTGATGCACTAAGCTCACTTCATAAGGAGTGTTATCGGCAAAATGCAATTGCTTGATACGCACTGTGGGTAAACGCTTACCTTCGTTTTGAATAATTCCCATTAATTCCGCTAAGGCCGCCGGTCTATCCCCCGATGATCCTAAGGCTGAACCTAACGATGGCACCATAGAGTCAAACGGATAGCCCATTTTTACCCAGCGCTGATGAATATCTAAGAAAGCCTCAACTTCTAGCATTACTTGCACGCGCACATCGCGGGCATTCTTATGGCGAGTCTTAAATAGCCAGCGATACACTTCTTGCAATTTCGGCTGACTGGCTTGTCTTACATCGGCAAGCTTTGCCTCAGGGTTTTCATTAAGGTAAGTCAGCACCCATAACTCTAACGGATGTGTGCGGGTGATATAGCCTTGATCTGCCAAGTTAAACTTATCGGGGCCGTACTTGTTGTACAGTGCATTTAACTTAGATTCAGTATATTTCTTCTCAGGCAAACGCTCCGCCAAAAAGGCGGTAAATTGCTCTAGGCTGTTATTGGGTAATAAGTAGCGATAAGCGGCCACCAGTTGCTGCTCAGCCTTAGGCAAACCATCAAACAAGGTTTCAAAGCGCAGCGCTGGTTCTATTTTTTTATACTTACGATAAAAACGGTTAACAAACACTGTGCCTTCACGGGCGGAGAATGCCTTTAAGTATTCTTCACGGCGTGGATCTTTATCGTTTTTAAGCAGTTGCGCTATGCTGCCTTCATTATGAAAACTACTAGTGTAATTGACAATTTCACGCATCAAACGCACAAAAGGTAAGTTGATTGATTGCTGCAGCGCCTCATAAATGGTCGGGTTTTTAGAGTTTTCTTCACGCTTAAAGTTATTAAACACATGTAAGCCGCCGCCAGTAAAAAAGCGTTCATTGGGCGAGGCCGAATAATGGCGCTGCATGGCCGCATTTAAGGTGGCGGTTAAGCTTTTATCTTGCGCCGTTAATAAGTAATCCACCACCCAACGGGTAATGCGGTCTTTAGCTTCAATTTCTATGTTCATGAGCGCACTGCGCCCCATAGGGGTTAAGCGCTCATGCAGTTCTGCCACTATATCTAAGTAAGTGGCCAGCACCCGTAATTTAGCGGTTGAGCCCAATTCAAGCTTACTGCTTTCATTAATATCAAAGGGTTGATTAGAGCTATCGGTTTGCACCCGTACTTGATTAGCCTCAGGCGTGCTCTCATACAAGGTAAAGCTGTAGACCACGTTACTGAGCTGACCTGGGGTTAGCAATTTTTCACCGAGCAGCCCCACAGCTTCAGCATTAGGCGCCTTGGCTAAGCCAGTTAAGTATTGACTGACTTGTAACTGTAAGTCGCCTTGCAAGGTGCTGTAGACATCAAGGTCAGTTCTATCAAGATCGTACAAGCTAGTATTTAACATACTGCCAGTGCGGATACGTATACTGTTAACGCCTTTGTCGGTAGTGATTTGCGGACGTTTCTTATTTTTAAAATCATTAAATTGTAAGCGTTGCTCAAGTGCCACTGTGGTTAACTCAGACTCAACTAATGAGGCGCGGCCTAACAAGCGAATATGGCTATCCACAAGGCGCTCTAAATCTTCATGACCATGGAGCAAGTAATACGATGGGCGGCGCTGAGCAATCATTAATGCCACGATTTGCCGGAACACTTGCCCGCGCGCCGCGGCATTACTAGGTGTTTGCTCTTGTAACAGTAAGGCATTGGCCTGATTAAAATCCGTGCCAAACCAAGCCCATAAACCATCGCCGACGCCATGCACTTCACCATGAATAGGCGCAGATGATAACGGTACTGTATTTAAATAATCTTGCACAATGCGCGCCCGCGCTGGCGCAGTTTCTTCGCCTTGCTGATAGACCCGCACGCTGGCCGAACCAATCTGCAGCAACTTATCTTGAATGCTTGAAGTAAGGCCATGCTCAGAATGACGGAACTTCTCAATTTGAGTAGCTAAGGTACTGCCCCCTGCGGTTGAGACATTTAAGCCCATCATTTCAGCAATTTGACTAAAGCCTGCGACCACAAATCGCGGCCAGTCAATGACAGGATTGAGGTGCGGTTCACTTGTCCATAATTCTCTATTTTCAATAAAGAGGAGAGTATTAATGACCTGCAGCGGTATGGTTTCGCCATCTTGATAAACCCGTTTTGGATAGGCAAAACTGTAGACTTGATCGAGTTTACAATCCATTAAGGTTAACCCTGATTGGGCTTTTTCATGGTAAGGCGGGAAGAATCCTAACTGAGTGTATTGGATTAACTCTGGCGAAAACGTAGTTTGATAAGTCACGCGGAAATTACGCTCATGCAAGCGTTTTAAATATTCAGGTAATTTAGTGTAACCATGGCGATGATCAAAGGGACCATAACTTGGATAGATCACATTATCACTAGGCTTATCTTGCACTTCATAAGTCAATCGCGTCGCGAATTTATGGATAAATTGGCTTTGATAATGTGAGGTTGTTACCTCAAAAAAAACCAACGCACTGAGTGCCAGCAAGAGTAGGAACAGCAAAAAGCCCAGATAACTGCGCTTACGGGACGTTCGCGCCGCTTTTTTTGGGGGTTTAGCTGGCTTAGGCCCACTGGCCTTTGGCTGTTCACTTTGATGGTAACCAAATCGCGCATCGCGAGTATTGTCGAAGTCCATCTCATTCTTTAGGTTACGCAAACATCACTCCACAAACTTAACATGCCATCAAAAGACTTAGTGTTTTACAGCAAGAAAAGCGTCACTCTTAATCACATTTGAGCTGACGCGCTGTTAACAGTGAACAATAAAAAGACATTTAGCTTAAAAATCAACTTTATAAATGCAATATCTAAAAACAAAGACTAACAAAATTCACAAAGACACACAATGAATCCACCACAAAATTCCGCACCAACAACATTAACCTTCAAATCCCACACAAATCATATTCAAGCCAGCAAACCCGCGCCAGTGCACAATTTAAGCACTTTAGTTATTGCTAACCCAAAAAGGTATAGCAGTACTAGCATTTGCCATAAGCAGCCACTAACACTTAGGTGTTATAGCTGTAGTTATAACCATTATCTTTCAGTGCATTAGCAGCTGTTGTTTAACACATTTATTTTACACCAACCTCTTGTTTAACCAGATTTTTACATTAAGCTACCTTATACTTTAGTTTTAGAATCTCAATCATTTGCTAATGGCTGACTCATAATGACCTCATACCGCACTCCTTGTTTATCATCTCAATGGCTCTCACCGTGGTTGGCTAGGTCACTTAGCATGCTAGTCATAATGGTATTTTTTAACATGCTAGTCGCAAGCCCAAGTGTGGCGGCAAGCAAGCAAAGCACGCCGAAATCGCAGCAAGAAGTCGCCTCGGTGAGCGCTATGCTGGTTGATCTTGATACTAATGAAGTGCTCTATTCCAGCAATCCCAATTTAGTCATGCCCATTGCCTCGGTCACTAAGTTAATGACCGCCATAGTGGTGTTAGATGCCAAATTAGATTTAGATGAAAAGCTCAATATCCACATCAAAGAAACCAAGGAGATGAAAGGGGTTTATTCGCGAGTGAAGATTGGCAGCGTACTCTCGCGCCGTGACATGTTATTGCTGACCATGATGTCATCTGAAAATCGCGCCGCGGCTAGCTTAGCGCATCATTATCCTGGTGGGTATAAGGCCTTTATTAAGGCCATGAATGCAAAGGCAAAAGCCTTAGGAATGAAGAGCACTCGCTACGTCGAACCCACAGGTTTATCGCCTAAAAACGTCTCTAGCGCCAATGATTTAGTGCGACTATTGAAAGCCAGTAAGCACTATCCCTTGATAGGAAAATTAAGCTCAACCCCAAACAAAACCGTCTCTTTTACTAGCCCAAGATATAAGTTGGTATTTAATAACACTAATCGCTTAGTGAAAAACGCGGGCTGGAATGTGCACTTAACCAAAACTGGTTTTACTAATGCCGCAGGTCATTGTTTAGTAATGCGCACTGAAATGGATAAACGCCAAGTTGCATTTGTGGTACTTGATGCCCATGGCAAGTTAACCCATATTGCCGATGCCAACCGCCTCAAAAAATGGTTAGAAACAGGCAAAGCGACCCCTATTCCTAAAGCCGCTAAGCAATATAAACAGCAGCGTATGCGCCGCGTCTCATCAAGCTAAATCGGCTTGCCCATTAAGAGGTTACATTAAGAAGCTATTACAGTAAGAATTAAGAGCCGCTTAATTCTGTACTGGTCAAACGCTGCCATAAGCTTGTTGATTTTTATCCATAAATAGTAAGGATAATCAGAACCTACCATGAATATGATATAGTCAAACTAGGTTTTACCTTTTAGAGTTTCCTTCTTGAAAAAAATCGCCATTTTTGTGGATGTACAAAACATTTATTACACCTGCCGCGAGGCCTATGGTCGGCAATTTAATTACCGCCATTTCTGGCAGCTTATTAGCGCGCAAGGACAAATTGATATTGCTTATGCCTATGCGATTGATAGCGGCAATGACGGCCAAATAAAATTTCAAGAAGCGCTCAAACATATTGGCTTTGAGGTTAAGCTCAAACCCTTTATTCAGCGCAGTGATGGTTCGGCTAAGGGGGACTGGGATGTCGGCATTACTATCGATATCATGGAAGCGGCATCACAGGTTGACCAAGTGATTTTACTGTCTGGCGATGGTGATTTTGATCGCTTGCTGACTCACATACACAATAAATACGCGACCGATACTCAAGTGTATGGAGTGCCAAGTTTAACGGCCCACTCACTCATTAATGCCAGTCAGCAGTTTCATCCTATTACCGCTGCACTGCTACTTTAATTGCACATTAACCATATTCATCAAGATTAAATTTTTGCTATGCCGCTAGATTTTACTCAGCACAGCCCTGTCCACCTCCTATACTGGCGCATTAACCATAGGGGGTTTTAGTGTTAACTCGACCAAATTACGATGAGTGGATCCGCGGCGGCGTCTTTGCTTTAGCTATGGGCTTACCTTTGCTGCTTGGCCATCAACTTAAGATGGAGCAATTTGCCTTTGTCGCGCTTGGTGCCATGTTTGCCTTACGCTTAGATCCGCGCCGCCGCCCGCAACGACAAGCCCTTGCTATTGTTGGCGGTATGTCGCTGATGATCTTGGCTGGCATGCTTGGGGTATTATTAGTGGGCCATAAAGAACTCGCCATGGCAGCACTTGTCATCATAGGGTTTTTAGCTGGCCAACCCACAGCCGAGCAAGCCTATTTAAGTTTGTTAGGGAAATTTACCGCAGCGGCGCTATTACTGGCTGAAATGGGATTACCTGCGACCTTGACAACTGCCATGGCCTATTTGGCTGGAGCATTTTTAGCGCTCGGATTAACCTTGTTGCAGCAATGGCTGCTGCCATCGGATGCCACTGAGTGGTCACCCAGTGATGAATGGCATCATATCTTAGCGGGCGACACTAACGGGCCGCTGTTTGGCTTTACGTTACCAATTACCATTTTGCTTGCCATGCTATCAGCCCAGTGGCTACATGCCGAGCATGCGGCTTGGGTAGGATTAACCGTATTATTTGTCATGCACGTGAATGATGCCAGCACTTGGATTAAAGTGCGTCAACGTATCCTTGGCACCCTGCTTGGGGTTGGCATCACTTATTTGATTATTATTGGCCTACCCAGTAATGCCTTAGTCGCCTTAGTCATGCTGCTTGCCATCATAATGCCAACTTGCTTACGTCAGAGTTATGCCGCCTTTAGCTGCGTCATCACTATCATAGTGTTGGTGATTGTCGACTTAGCCATGCTGAATCAAGGCGGAGATGAATACCTTATCCGCTGGCGCTTGTTTGATACCTTAATTGGCTGCGCTTGGGTGGCGCTCAGTTTAATCTTGCTGCGATTGGGTAAGGCGTGGTGGCCAAAGAAGATTAAACCTTAAGATTCAGGCTTGAGTGACTACCCATCTAAAACACACATGGCGACCTAAGGTCGCCATGCAATAATAACGCGCGGGTTAAGCTATAAAGCTGTCGCCTCAATCCTCAATCCTCAAGCTTCAACCGCACTATGAGTCACTAAGGTTGGATGCAATAAGTTGTCATGCACTGGGCAGCGATGACACACTCTATCTAAAAATGCTGATTTTTCAGCATCAGTTAAATCCGCATCAATAACCGCTTCAATATTAATATGTTTAAAGCCCACCGGATCATCCGTGGCTTGGCCTAACAAACCTGCTGGATTCATTACGCCCTTCACTTGAATGTCGATGGCACGTAAATCAATTTTTTCATCGCGCGCTGTCATTTTGGCAATGGCAGAAATACAGCCAGCGAGTGAGAATAAAAAGGTTTCTAGAGGATTGGCGCCTTCGTTAGTTGCCGTCGGTTGGTCAATCACTAAGGTATGCTCGCGCACTTGCGCTGTTACTTTCCAGCCAGCGCCCATGTGAGTGCTTACTTCTACAATTTTTTCAGCCATAATAATACCTTGAATACTTGAGGTTTAATGTACTTAATCTTGGCTAGACATCAGATTTATGAGAAAAATCTAATGAATTGACTAGATAGTCTCAAAGCCAGATTTTAGAGTCAAGAAATCTTCATTTTGGTTTGCAAAGATTGCCAGTAGCTTTCAAGTTCTACGGCAGTAAGTGGCGAGCTAAACCATTGACCTTGAATTTTATCCGCCCCCATATCGACTAATACGTCCCAAACCGCTTGAGTTTCAACCCCTTCCACTGTCACCGCAAATCCCAATTGTTTGGCCAATTGAATACTGGTTTCTAAAATGGCGGCGCCATGAGGGTCACACAGAACATCTTGCAAGAAAGCTCTATCGATTTTGACTTCATCCACTGGCAAATGCTTTAAATAGGCTAATGAAGAGTAACCAGTACCAAAGTCATCGATGGCCAATTGCACACCAATGCCCCGTAGGCGATTCAAGACTTCTAAGGTTTTATCAATATCGGCCATCAAATGACTTTCGGTGATTTCAATCATAATGTGGCGCGGCGATACCCCGCGTTTAACTAAGCTCACCAATAAGTCTTGGGACAGGCTCAAGTTATCCAGATCGCGAGTGGACAAGTTAACCGCCACTTGCACATCAAGCCCAGTTTGCTGCCAGCGTTGTTGCTGCAATATCACTTGCTCAAGCGCCCATTCACTGATCAATTCAATCATGCCTGTATATTCAGCTAAAGGAATAAACTCAGCGGGCGATACTTGGCCTAACACTGGATGGTTCCAGCGCAATAAAGCCTCTACCTGATTACAGCATTGCTGCCGTAAATCCCACTTGGGCTGGTACACCAAGTAGCAAGCATTGCTGATTAATCCCTTAGGTAAATCGTGAATAAGTTGCAACTCGCGTTGTTGTAATTGATCCATCCCAGTTTGATAGACGAACAGTTTATCGCGGCTGACGCGCGCCTGTTTTAAGGTTAAATCAAGACGACGCAGCATCACACTCACATCATGATGATGCTCAGATAATTCAAGGTAGCCAAGCTGGAGTTTTAATACTATGGGAGTGCCATTAATGGCAAACGGCAGCTGTAAGTCATGGCGTAATTCTTTAATGGTTTCAAGCGCCATGGGCTGATTAAAGTAAATTAAAAACTCATCACCATCAAGCCGTGCTGTGATTTCGCTGTTGCTAGTTAACTTGGCTAAGCGCTCACTGAACGCCTTAATCAAACGATCACCAAAATCAAAACCAAATAAATCATTAACATAACGAAACCGGTAAATATCGAGTAAAACCAACACGCCAGTCATTATTGGCATACGCGTCATTAAATGACGTTTAAGGCCTAAACGATTAGTAAGCCCAGTTAACTTATCAATGCCTGGCAGTTCATGGCGATTATTTAGTAGCTCATCGACACGCAACAGTAACTCGTTATCTTCCTGGGTAAACTCACGCGTATGACTCAGAGTTTGGCTGGGAATACGCTGCAATTTACGATGAAGCAAAGCAACTAAATCACCATAGTATGTATTTTTGTTAGATTGCAACCAGCACAATCCAATGAGTGCCACTATGACCACTACTAAGGGCAGGATCATCCACACAAGGATTTACTCATAGCTTTGTTTAATAGATTCATATAATTGCACAAAGCTTTCATCTTGTAATTCCTCTTCGCTCACAGGTAAACCTCGTTCAACATAAGCATCCATGCGTTGCTTAAATTGCTCACCTGCTCGCAATTCTCCAGTATAAAATGCGCCAGCACGGATAAAGTCGATATAAGAGATAGTGCTAGAGTTGTAACTTAAATCTGACCAACGCGAGACCACTTCCATCACTTCTTCAGAAAATTCCCAGGATGACAGTACTGAACGGCCTATCGGCCCTTGTAACTTCTTAACCACTTGGCGCAATTTATCAATATCATCAAACAACTCAGGATCGGCTTCAGCTTCGGTCAAAATAGGTAAAGCGCCAATATTGTGGACTAACCCAGCTAACGTCATAGTATCGACATTAAAGCCTTGTTTTCCATGTTTACTTTGATACCGATGGAGAATGGCGCAAGATGCAGCTGTCACATTAATCGAGGTTTGCCAGACTTCATCCATCACTTCCCACACCATTTCATTGGTAGAAATAAACAGCTGTTCCATGGCGATTGAGGTGGCAATAGCGCGAATTTGTTGTAAACCAATACGATTAACCGCACCGTTAATATTATCCACCGCCAGCCCGCGGCTATATAAAGCACTATTAGCAATCTTGATAAGCCTGGCACTAATTGCCGCATCTTGGCCTATCACTTCCGCTACTTGTTTAAGGCTGCTATCACTGCGCGCTGTCACTTCTTGGACACGCATTGCGACTTCAGGCAAGGTAGGTAACACCAAAGTATCATCTTTAAGTTTGCGCAATAACCGCACTAATAGTTGCTGTTCAATCGACATGTAACGTCCTCTGTTACGGCTTCCTCCCTGAATTATATCAGCAATAAAGCAGTAGATTTCAGCAATTGACTGCATTTTATTAATATTCACTCAACACTTACAACAAATGCAGCGCGGGCGCGGCTATCTTGCGCCTTAGTCGTTCAGCTTTCGGTGTTATATTTGCATCAAGGGAGTATCATTGAGTAAAATGCCCGCCCTATCACAGTAGCCTCAGTTTCAGTCGTCACTAGCTTGCTTATGCCTGTAACCCTCTACTATTGATATTCTCGGGTCCAAGATCCGCCAGCACTAACCCTATTGAGAGTGATTATGTTTAAACCAGAACTTTTGTCCCCTGCCGGGACACTGAAAAACATGCGTTACGCCTTCGCCTATGGAGCCGACGCCGTTTATGCAGGGCAACCAAGATATAGCCTTAGAGTTCGCAATAATGACTTCAAGATGGAGAACCTGGCTCAAGGCATTCAAGAAGCTCATTCGTTAGGGAAAAAATTATATGTGGTGAGCAACATTGCTCCTCACAATGCCAAGCTGAAAACTTATATCAAGGACATGGAACCTGTTGTGGCTATGAAGCCAGACGCCATTATCATGTCAGATCCTGGCTTGATTATGATGGCCAGAGAAGCCTTCCCTGATCAAGTGGTGCATTTATCAGTGCAGGCCAATGCCATTAACTGGGCATCGGTTAAGTTTTGGCAAACCCAAGGCATTAAGCGCGTGATCTTATCGCGTGAATTGTCTTTAGATGAAATTGAAGAAATTCGCCAACGCTGCCCAGATATTGAGCTCGAAGTATTCGTGCACGGCGCCTTATGTATGGCGTATTCAGGCCGCTGCTTATTATCTGGCTATATCAATAAGCGTGACCCTAACCAAGGCACTTGCACTAATGCTTGCCGCTGGAAATACGACATCCATGATGCCAAGCAAGATGATAGCGGCGATATCGTTGCCATTCACCCAGCATCAACCTTAGGTGAAGGTCAGCCAAGCGATAACATGTATCTGCTGCAAGAATCAGGTCGCCCTGGCGAATATATGCCAGCGTTTGAAGATGAGCACGGCACTTACATCATGAACTCAAAAGACTTGCGTGCAATTCAACACGTAGAGCGTTTGACTAAGATGGGTATCGACTCACTTAAAATTGAAGGCCGCACTAAGTCTTTCTATTATGTTGCCCGTACAGCACAGCTATATCGACAAGCTATTGATGATGCCTGCGCTGGTCGCAACTTTGATGGCAGCTTAATGGCTCGCTTAGAAGGCTTAGCACATCGCGGTTATACCGAAGGCTTCTTGCGTCGTCACGTGCATGATGAATATCAAAATTATGACTATGGCCACTCTATTAGTGATAGCCAGCAATTTGTCGGTGAGTTCACGGGCAAACGCAACGATCAAGGCATGGCTGAAATCGATGTGAAAAACAAATTTGTGCTTGGCGATAGCGTTGAATTAATGACACCCCAAGGCAATATCAATTTAACCTTAGATAGTCTGTTAAACCGTAAAGGTGAAGCGGTTGAGGCTGGGTTAGGTTCAGGACACATGGTGTATATGCCAGTGCCGAATGATTTTGATATTGAAAAAGGCATATTACTGCGCAATTTACCTGAAGGTATGGATACTCGTAATCCACATAAGGTCCAAGAGTAATGGCATTAATCATCGACGACTCTTGTATCAACTGTGATATGTGTGAGCCTGAGTGTCCGAATCAGGCCATTGCTATGGGTGAGGAGATCTATGAGATAGATCCCGACCTCTGCACTGAATGCGTTGGCCATTATGATAAACCGACTTGTGTATCTGTGTGCCCGATTGATTGCATCGACCCAGACTCAACGCGCGTTGAGTCTCAAGATGAGTTATTACTCAAATACGCCCGCATTACTGGTAAACATTAAGTCAGATTTTTTGCATAACTAAGCCCTCTCGAGGGCTTTTTTTGTAGCTATAATTAGCAAATTCGCTCGCGCCAACGGTTAATTTTATTGATCTTGCTCACAAATGTGCGAATATTAATCATAGGAGTTAAGGGCTAATTTAAGCGGGAATGCTATGAAATGTCGACTAATGCTGGCGTGGGCGTTATTACTATCAAGTGCAACATGTCTGCTAACTATCTTGGCTGACCAAATATTTTTCAATCAATTACCGAGTATTGACCCCGTTGGAATAGTTATTTTAGTGTTAATTGTTTTAGTCAATGGCGTGCGGATAACAACCAGTAAGCGGCTGATGTTACCGCAACAGTGAGTTTTTGCAGGGAATAAAATGTGAGCATATTAAGTATTTATTCACTAAAATAACCTCACTTTATTAGAGAGAACTGGAGACACCCATGGCGAAATTCACTAAGCCTTTATTGTTATTAACGACTTTAATTAGCGGTACTTTACTGGCTAATGAGCAAACGCCGCAAACTTCGCACACCGAAAACGTTAAGCGTAAAGGTCAGCAGCAGCACGACAGACATGTAGAACAAGTCAAAAGTTTGGTTGTTATTGAAGAAATCATAGTCATAGATGACGCTAAGGTTAAACGTAAAGGCGAGCAGCAGCATTTGCGTCAACTGCACTCGGCGAAAGGGACTGCAAGCCATACCCCTAAAGTCGTTGAATAATTTATAGTTTGGCGTTAATCATTCAGTTTAACGCCAAATGATGTAGCGCCCTTAATGCCTTTATAAATACGCGTGTTCAATCCCAGCTTGCGCTTCTAGAGATAACAACACTGCCGTCAGCGCCAAAATCCCTTGTTTCAATGCCATGGGCTGCGAGTCCAGCTCTAAACTCATCAATAAATTTTTCACGGCTAAACCATATTCAGTGTTGCCTTGCATTGATAATTTTTGCTGGAAAAACAAAGTGTCAGGATCTTCTTTGGCGGCCAATATTAATAATAATTCACGGCTGTTAGCACTAAAAAATACATCCGCGTCACCACTTTGCTGGATAGTAAAATCGCCATGGTAAGTCACCACAAAGTTAAGATCTAAGTCGCGTACAGTCACGCCCACAGGTCGATTGCGCAAAAAAGATAATTCCTGCGGGTTAAACTGGCGACTAACGCTTAACGATAATAAGCGCGCGATTATTTTGGCTTTAAGGGCAAATGGCACGACTTTCATCGGTAATGACAAGGCATTAGGAGCCAAAGATAACAGTCTCTTTGCAACTTGCTCGCTGACAAACATAGGGGATCTCCAAACTAAATAGCTAGGCAGTTTACCTGAGCTTAATACAAGTATTCCTGTTTTAAATCAAACATCTGAATGTTAAAGCCTTTTACACTAAGTTTCATTTCTCCCAAGCCTATTAATTAGGTGGATTATTCACCTCTCGTTGGAGTTTTCATGGAATTACTTTGCCCTGCAGGCAACCTTGCCTCGCTTAAAGCGGCTCTCCATGCCGGAGCCGATGCCGTGTACATCGGCCTTAAGAATGAAACCAATGCGCGCTCATTTGCTGGACTTAATTTTAGTCAGGACCAATTTAAGCAAGCGGTGCAACTGGTTAAGCAGCAAGATAAAAAACTGCATCTGGCCATCAATACTTTTTCTATGCCTGGAACCGAGCATAAATGGCTTGAGACCATAGACTTTGCTGCCGATCATGGCGTTGATGCCCTCATCATTGCGGATATGTCGCTGCTCGATTATGCCCACCAGCATTATCCGTATATTCCCTTGCATTTATCTGTGCAGGCCAGCGTCAATAACTTAGCTGGCATTGAGCTTTATCATGAATTGTTCAACATTGAACGCGTGGTATTGCCAAGAGTGCTGACGATGAAGCAAATCAAAACCTTGGCAGCAGCAAGCCCAGTGTCTTTAGAAGTGTTTGCCTTTGGCAGTTTATGCATTATGGCGGAAGGCCGCTGCCATTTATCATCCTATGTTACAGGCCAATCCCCCAATACCGGCGGCAGTTGCTCGCCTGCAAATTGTGTCAAGTGGCAAGAGCAGCAAGGTCAACGCACTACCCATCTTAATGGCGTCTTAATTGATAATACCCCGGTGACTGAGCCTTTAGGCTATCCCGTCGTATGCAAGGGCCGCTACCTTAGTAGCGAACATGCCAATGCCGAGCACTGGTTAGAAGCGCCCATTAGCTTAAATACCTTGCGATTATTGCCGCAATTGGCACAAGCCGGGATTGCTTCACTCAAGATTGAAGGCCGCCAGAGAAGCCCGGCCTATGTTTCACAAGTCACTAAAACTTGGCGCCAAGCCATAGATAGCTATTTGACTGACCCAAGCCACTATCAAGTGCTGCCCAAGTGGGATCAAGTGCTCGCACATCTCTCCGAAGGTCAAGTGACTACCCTTGGCGCTTATCAAAAGCAATGGCAATAATGGAGCCCACCATGAAAGTGTCACTCGGTCCCTTACTCTATTGCTGGGACAAAAATCGTACTGAACGTTTTTATCAAGCCGTCGCCACCACTAACATATCATTAGTGTATTTAGGCGAAGCTGTGTGCAGCAAAAGACGCCAATTAAAATTTAAAGATTATTGGGCCATGGCGCTCGACTTAAAAGACAGTGGCAAGCAAGTGGTATTAACTACCCAAGCTTTGTTGGAAGCGGGTTCTGAACTCAGCCAATTAAAACAGATCATCGATAATGGCGAATTTATGATTGAAGCCAACGATATGGCCGCCGTTGCTATGGCAAGGCAAGCTAAGGTCGGTTTTATCGCAGGTGCTGAAATTAATCACTATAACCCTGCGACATTAAAGCTATTACAAAGCTTTGGCATGCAAAGGTTTGTTATGCCTTATGAGTTAGATAAGGAGTGGTTAACGGATACATTAAGCGCGCAGCCAAGTTTACGCGCTGAAGTGTTAGGGTTAGGTCACTTACCCTTAGCCCATTCCGCGCGCTGTTTTAGCGCCAAGCAAGCTGGGGTTAATAAGGATAACTGTCAAACCTTGTGCATCAATTACCCGCAAGGCATAGATATCGCCACCCAAGAGCAGCAACAATTATTGCGCTTAAATGGCATTCAAACCCAATCGGCCAGCCGCTGTAATTTATCCGCCCAATGGCAGCAACTTGAAGCCCTTGGCGTTGAATATTTTAGAGTATCAGTTGATAGCGAGACTGGCCTTAATGATGCGCAAAAGCTAATGCGCGGCGAGAGCATCGCAAGCCAAGCGCAAGACTCCAACGGATTTTGGTTTAAACAACCAGGTATTTCACTGCAAGCATCTATAGCTAACAGCTAATCCATCGTTAATTAGGCCACTATTGCAGTCACTATTTATCAAGTGTTCAGTAGTAGATGCAGCCAAAGGCATAAATAAGCCACTGTAGATTTGCTTATTTATGCCCTTTTTCATTTGAAGTCTAATCCCTGCTTGGGAGTCACTAAAAGCACCTTACTATGCTACGCCGCAAATCTGCTCAAGTTCTCAATCAGCCGCGCTCAAGTTCAAGTCCAAGTTCAAGTTCAAGTTCAGTATTTTGAAAAACACCGGTACTCATAGTTAAATTCTCACCGTTAAATATTCACAGCTAAATTGATGGCAAGTCCATTTCCAAGCAAGATTAACTCAAATTTATGCGTCAGTATTTACATTGATACTGACTCCCGACGGCAGCACTTGGCTCCTATTGCCCAATAAATCTACAAGCCACAAGACTACAGCCAACCAAATAGAGTACTATTTGAGCGGTTAGACCCGCATTATCTTAACATTGTGAAATTATTAAAATTAATTAGTGCCATCAAACTTTTTTTAAGTAAAATATATCTAGTCACTTTATGACAATAATTATTCGCTATCGAGGTTGCGCTAAATTTACTAGCCAAAGCCTTAGCACGACGCAGGTTGATAAGGATTTATCAGTCTATTTTTACTGAGTTACTGACTGAATGAAGATGCACATCTAACGCATATCCGCATTGTATTTAGTCTTTTTTAAGGGTTACTGCCGTGGCTACAGAACAACAAAAATATAGCTTAAAGACGATGTTGACCTTCATCGTCCCTTCTTTCATCGGGATCTTGCTGTTTATGATCCCTGTGAGTTATCAAGATGCCATTACTATTCCTGTCGCCGTAATTGCTAAAGGCTTACTCGCAGCCTTAGGTGCATGGTTACCTAGCATAATTACTGTCGTGGTATGTATGACGGCGTTATTTAGTGTGCTGTTTAAATTATGGCAACCTAAATGGTTTGAGCGTCACCACTTCATTCGTGACTTATTTAGTGTGCATTTACTCTGGATCATAGTGCGCATTTTAGGCGCTATCTTCATTGTCATGAGCTTATTAAAAGTCGGCCCAGAAGCCATTATTTCTGGCAGTACTGGCTCATTAGTTCTTAATGACTTACTGCCGATTTTATTCTGCGTGTTTTTGTTTGCCGGCATGCTGCTACCGCTGCTGCTTAACTTTGGTTTACTTGAACTGTTAGGTGCCTTGCTTACTAAAATCATGAGACCTTTGTTTAACTTGCCAGGACGTAGTGCCATTGATTGCATGACATCATGGTTAGGCGATGGCAGTGTCGGGATTTTATTGACCACTAAGCAATATGAAGAGAAGTTTTATACCCAAAGAGAAGCCGCCGTAATTGGTACTACTTTCTCTGCGGTATCAATTACCTTTTCATTGGTCATCATCTCGCAGGTGAATTTGGCCCACATGTTTGCTCCTTTCTACTTAACTGTGTGTTTAGCCGGACTTGCTGCGGCGATTATCGTACCAAGACTGCCACCGTTATCACGCAAGAAAGATGCTTATATTGATGGCACGCCAAGAAGCTCAGTCGCCGAACTTAAACCAACCGATAAGTCATTATTAGGCTGGGGCTTAGATTTAGCCATGCAAAGAGCTCAGAACTCTGGCGGCGTAAAACAGTTCCTTAATGAAGGTGTTAAAAATGCCGTTGATATGATTTTTGGCGTACTGCCAGTAGTCATGGGTATTGGTACCTTGGCATTAATTGTGGCCGAATACACACCTATCTTTACTTGGTTAGGTATGCCATTCATCCCATTTTTAGAATTATTACAGATTCCAGAAGCCGCTGAAGCCTCAAAAACTATCGTGGTTGGTTTTGCCGATATGTTTATTCCATCGATTTTAGCAGCATCGATTGAATCCGATATGACTCGCTTTGTGATAGCCGCTATGTCAGTGACTCAGCTGATTTATATGAGTGAAGTGGGCGCGTTACTGTTAGGCAGTAAGATTCCGGTCAACTTTGCTGAACTGTTTATGATCTTTATTTTGCGTACCTTAATCACACTGCCAGTGATTGCAGGTATGGCGCACTTATTCTTTTAAGTCGTGCGTCTAAATCGTCTTAGATAAATATCAACTGTCATTTTGGCTGCCTAAATTAACTCAACGAGTAATTTAGGCAGCCAATTTTTGCATTATCTCCGCTACACTTAGCCCATACCTCCATACTCCCCATTTTTAGTAAAGCCATAGTATAGTTATGAACTAATTAATGTTTTTGGTTTAATCATAGCGATTAATCCCTATTTTCAGGATGAAAATATGCAAGTAAGTCACATGATGAGTAATAGACTAGTCACAGTGGAAATGGATGACAAAATTAGCTTAGTCAAAGACATATTTAATCACAGTAAGCTGCATCATTTGCCCGTGGTCGAGAATCACCAGTTAGTTGGTCTGGTATCCGAGCGAGACTTATTGCGCGCACTCAATCCCAACGTTGATAACCCGCTAGCTAAAGACAGTGAACTTGTGTGTCTCAACAAACGAGTCCATCAAATCATGAGTCGAAAAGTGATAACCATTACGGCTGACAGCAGCTTAGCCCAAGCGGCAAGCCTGTTGGTCGAGCGCAATATAGGTTGTTTGCCTGTACTTAGAGATAATCAACTGGTAGGGATTTTGACGTGGAAAGATGTGCTGAAAAGCTTTATCACCAAGGCTTAGCAGCACAATAAATCGAGGGAGTTAAATTGCCCAACCACCTAAGTAGAAGATGGCAAGACCGACGGTAATAGTGATTACCGCGACATTTAAACGGCGCCACTCACCCGCCAGTAAGCGCCCTATGGTTAAAGTCACAAAGCCAAGCATAATGCCAGTGACAATGTTGCAGCTGAGCACAATAAATACGGCGCAGGTTAAGCCTGCCATTGCATCTATGCTGTCAGTAAAATCAAGCTTGCTAACATTAGATAGCATTAACAGCCCAACATACATTAAGGCTGGCGCTGTCGCGTAGGCTGGCACTAAATAGCTCAATGGCGCTAAGAACATCATCAATAAAAATAACACGCCTACCACAGTGGCGGTCAAGCCAGTTTTGCCACCTGCTGCCGTTCCTGCTGCCGATTCAATATAGACGGCAGCTGGCGAGCCACCAACGAGACTAGCAAAAATGGTACTTACTGAATCTGAGGTTAAGGCTTTATCACCATCGATAATTTGATCTTTACTATCAAGTAACTTGGCTTGGCCAGCAACAGCGCGAATGGTGCCTGTGGCATCAAAAATTGCAGTCATTACTAACGCCAACACTATCGGCAATATCACAGGGTTAAGCGCGCCCATAATATCTAATTGCCCTATTAAGCTATGCTCGTTAGTAAAATTAGGCAGGGCAAAAAAGCCTTGGTAAGCCACATTAGGATCAAAGATTAACCCAAAAATAGATAACACTACGATGACTAACAGTATGCCGCCTGGTACGCGCTTCTTTTCAAGCCCTATGGTCGCAGCTAAACCTACGATTGCAGCTATCACACCTAGTGAGTCAATGTTTCCAAGCTTTACTGGTAAGCCCGCGGAATTACCCACGATTAAACCGACACTGTTAGCGGCAATCAGCAATAAGAACAGACCAATACCAATCCCTGTACCATGAGCAATACCAGCCGGCAAGTTAGTTAAAATCCACTGCCGTATGCCAGTGACTGAAATAACAGTAAAAGTTACCCCAGTTAAAAATATCGCCCCTAAGGTCACTCCGATACTCATGCCTTGGCCTATCACTAAACTAAAAGCGGTAAAGGCAGTCAGTGAAATAGCGCAGCCAATGGCCATAGGTAAATTGGCCCATAACCCCATAAGGAGCGAGCCAAACGCCGCAATTAAACAGGTAGCAATAAATACCGCGCCGGTGTCAAATCCAGCTTCGCCTAACATTTTCGGCACTACGATAATTGAGTAGACCATAGCGAGGAAGGTCGTTAAACCAGCAATCAATTCACGTTTTACCGTGGTTCCACGCGCTGTGATATTAAATTGGCGTTCAAGCCAGCTTGGTGTAGGTGTGTTATTTGGAGCGGAATTATTCATGATTATCCTTGTACGATCTCTTAATTTGGGTCAATTGACCTAGGCCATGGCAGGTTAGAGCCCCACATTACTGTGGGTGAGAGATCCACAAACCAAAAGGCTTATGACCTGCAACCATCATTAAAATCGCAATAATAGCGTCATGACCTTGGTTGGCGGCAGTGTACTTGATTTTCACTTTAGGAAAACTAGTAATAGACAAAAGTGAGCAATATCCAACAGTTTTTCGCCTCCCCTCAGCATTTTAGTTATCTAAAGCTTCTGTTCACATCTTTTCATATTTAGACGTGATCCATTCATAGCACTGAACATTCGGGTTCATATTCTTAGTCTATTATTGATGAAGGCCAAAATTGTTGCTTCGGAGAGTCCTATTTATGAATAACACAAACAAAAACCAAGACGAGACAACCAAAGGGGGCGAGCTTAAAGCCCTAGGATTTGTCGTAGTGATCTTGTTCCCACTTCTGACTATCGGTCTGATTTCAGCCTATGGCTTCTTTATCTGGTTTTATCAAACTTTCTACGGAATTCCAGGCCACTAGATTTTAAAAAATAAATTATTGAGGACATGTCTATGAAGTGGTTACGCAATCTGTGGCGAACCTTAAGCTCGCCAGCCAAATATTTATCGTTAGGTACCATTATTCTGTGTTCTTTTGTGATGGGCATAGTGTTCTGGGGAGGTTTTAACACAGCACTGGAACACACCAACACCGAAGAATTTTGCATTAGCTGTCATGGCATGCAAAAACCCTATAAAGAATTACAAAACACAGTGCATTGGTCGAACCATTCAGGAGTGCGTGCCACCTGCCCTGATTGCCACGTCCCCCATCAATGGACCCAGAAAATTGGTCGTAAGATGGAAGCCTCAAAAGAAGTATTTGGCTGGCTAGTCAATACCATAGATACCGATGAAAAATTTGAGAACAAACGCTTAGAAATGGCAGCCCGCGAATGGAAGCGTTTCGATATGACTAATTCATTGGCTTGTAAAAACTGCCATCAATATAAATCGATGAAATGGGACACTATGTCGCCACTTGCCGTAAAACAGATGAAGCATGCGGCTGAAATCGATCAAAGTTGTATTGATTGTCATAAGGGTATTGCTCATAACTTACCTAACATGGGTACTGCCAGAGCACCTGAATTGATTGCCCAAGTGGGCCGCGGTGTTACTAGCCTGCAAGTCAATGCTGACTACTACACAGCGCTCACTAAGCCTTTATATCTCGATGCAAGCTCAAAAGAAGATCAAGGCACAATTAACATTGCGACCGAAGTGAACATCTTAGAGAGCAAAGATAATCGCGTTAAAGTGGCCATTAAAGGCTGGCGTAAGCGTGTTGGTTTAGGCCGCGTTATTTATGCTGACTTCGGCGTCAATATCTTAACTGCACAATTATCAAAAGATGCCGCGGCTAAAGAAGGCTTAGTTAGAGTCTTTGAAGAAAAAGTCGACCCATTAACCGGTTTAACCTGGCAACGCGTTGAAGCGGATATGTGGACAGACAAGGATTACTTATTGACTAGTGATGCGCCGCTGTGGAGCTACGCCGCTGAAACCTACAATACTTCATGCAGTGTTTGTCATACCCAACCTGCACCTAACCACTTCGATGCCAACACTTGGCCTGGAATGTTCCAAGGCATGCTCGCGTTTGTGAATATGGATCAAGATACTACAGCTCTAGTGCAGAAATACCTGCAAGAGCATTCATCCACCTTCGATAAAAGCGCTCAGCACTAGTAGGAAACTAAGATGAATAGAAGAGAATTTCTGAAAGGGTTGTTATCTGTCTCGTGCGTATCTATCGCTGGCAGCTCGCTACTGTCCCCCTTTGAAGCCCTAGCCGCTGCAGGCGAAGCAGGCTCAAGCGATTACTTGGTAACAGGCTCACACTTTGGCGCCTTTAAAATTAGCCGTAAAAATGGGGTGATAGATAAGGTATTACCCTTTGATTACGATAAATACCCAAGTGATATGATTAATGGCATTAAGGGCTTGGTTTATAACAATTCCCGCGCCCGCTACCCTATGGTGCGCCTCGATTATTTAACCGGTGGTTTTGGCGCCAATCCAGATACTCGCGGCGATTTTCGTTTTGTACGCGTCACTTGGGACAAAGCCTTGTCGATGTTTATTGAGGCATTGAATCAAGTACAAACTCAATATGGACCATCAGGTTTGCACGCAGGCCAAACCGGTTGGCGCGCGGTAGGTCAGTTGCACTCATGCACCAGCCATATGCAAAGAGCCGTGGCTATGCATGGCAACTTTGTTAAAAAGGTAGGGGATTACTCAACTGGTGCGGGGCAAGTGATCTTGCCTTACGTTTTAGGTTCGACGGAAGTGTATGCCCAAGGCACCTCGTGGTCGCTGATTTTAGAGCACTCAGATACCATTATTCTGTGGTCGAACGACCCTTATAAAAACTTACAGGTCGGTTGGAATACTGAAACCCACGAATCTTATGCCTACTTAGCTGAACTTAAGCAATTAGTTAAAGACGGCAAGATTCGGGTGATCAGCATAGATCCTGTAGTCAGCAAAACTCAAAATTATCTTGAATGTGAGCACCAGTACGTTAATCCGCAAACTGACGTGCCCTTAATGCTGGCTATCGCCCATGAGATGGTAACTAATAACAGCTATGACAAAGAGTTTATTGAAGGCTACAGCTTAGGCTTTGAAGAGTTTTTGCCTTATATCACAGGCGAACAAGACGGCGTGGCTAAGACCCCGGAATGGGCGAGTCCTATTTGTGGCATTAGCCCGGATAAAATCCGTGAACTCGCCAAAATTATGACCACAGGTCGAGTGCAAATCATGGTGGGTTGGTGTATTCAGCGCCAGCAACATGGTGAGCAGCCGTATTGGATGTCAGCCGTGCTTGCCACCATGATAGGTCAAATTGGCTTACCTGGCGGCGGCATAAGCTATGGCCACCATTATTCAGGCATAGGCATTCCGTCATCAGGGGCAGCGATGCCAGGCGCGTTCCCGCGTAACCTTGATGAAGGTATGACACCAATTTACCCAAGTGAAGACTTTAAAGGCTATTCTAGTGTTATCCCAGTAGCGCGCTGGGTTGACTCCATTTTAGAACCCGGCAAAGTGATTGATGCCAATGGCAGTAAAGTAAAACTGCCAGATGTCAAAATGATGGTGTTTTCTGGCTGTAACCCTTGGAATCACCACCAGCAACGTAACCGCATGAAAGAGGCCTACCGCCAATTAAAATGCGTGGTTACCATAGACACTAACTGGAACGCGGGTTCACGCTTTTCAGACATAGTTCTGCCCGCTTGTACCACCTTTGAGCGCAACGATATTGATATCTATGGCGCTTATGCCAATCGCGGCGTGATAGCCATGAAGAAAATGGTGGAGCCGTTATATTCTAGTTTATCTGATTTTGAAATCTTCACGCGCTTTGCCCGCATGTTAGGCCCAGACAAAGAGAAGCAATACACTCGCGGCATGAATGAAATGCAATGGCTAGCCATGCTGTATAACGATTGCAAAAAAGATAATGCCAAAAAATGGGACATGCCTGATTTCAATACCTTTTGGCAAAGTGGTTACTTTGATTTTGGCCCAGGCGAGCCTTGGGTTAGACACCAAGCGTTCCGTGATGACCCTGAAATCAACCCATTAGGCACGCCATCTGGCTTAATTGAAATATTTAGCCGCAAGATTGCTAGCTATAACTATGATGATTGCCCAGGTCATCCAAAGTGGATGGAAAAGGCAGAGCGCAGCCACGGCGGCCCTGGCTCCAAGCAGCATCCTATCTGGTTGCAATCATGTCATCCAGATAAGCGCTTGCATTCGCAAATGTGTGAATCAGATACGTATAGAGAAACGTATACAGTCCAAGGGCGCGAGCCATGCTACATCAATGCTAAAGATGCTAAAGCTCGCGGCATTAACGACGGCGATATTATCCGTGTTTTTAATGACCGCGGTCAGTTACTGGCTGGCGCTGTTATTTCAAGTAATTTCCCTGAAGGAGTAATTCGTATTCAAGAAGGCGCTTGGTATAGCCCTGTGGGTAAAGATGGCAGCAAACAAGGCGGCAATGAGATAGGTGCTATGGATTCTTATGGCGATCCAAATACTTGTACATTAGACATTGGTACCTCGAAATTGGCTCAAGCTTGCTCGGCATATACTTGCTTAGTCAATTATGAGAAGTATCGCGGCAAGGTGCCTGAAGTCAGCGGCTTTAGTGGGCCAATCGAGGTATCAATATGAGTCAGCTAGCTAGCAGCATTAGCGAACTTGACCAAGTGAGAGCGCTGGTTTACCAGCTGCTTTCATCGCTATTTGCCCGAGAATTAGATGATGTTAGGCTCGCCGAGCTAACTCAGCCTCAAGCAACAGCTTTTTGGTTACAATTGGCGCAAGATCCTGTCGTCAAACACGACGTACAAATCATCATGGAGCAATTGTCGCAAATTCATAATGAGCGGCAATTGTTGGAGCTGGCGGCCGATTACTGCGGATTATTTTTAATTGGCAGTAAGCACGCGCCAACGCCTTATGCTAGCCATTACTTGGCTAATACTAAGGAAGTGTTAGTGTTTGGAGAGCAACATCATTTGATGTGTGATTTCTTAAAACAAAGCCAATTAGCAGTGCAAAGCGATTTTAAGGAACCAGCCGATCATCTAGCGGTAATGCTTTCGTATATGGGGCATTTATGCACCCATGCAAGTTACGAGGCGCAGATGGCATTTATTGATAATTGCTTACTGTCTTGGTTACCTGCGTTTTGCCGCCAAGTTGAGCAACAAGATGCTGGGCAATTTTATCAAGCACTAGCGCGGATAACCTTGTACTGGGTTAAGTCTGATAAAAGCTAAAGCTTATTTGCAAAAACCTAGATATTAATGAAAACGCGGCTTAGGCCGCGTTTTTTTGCGCTTGGAATAGTCGCAAACAAATAACCTTCACCATGGACTGTCACAAATAAACCTGAACACAACTTTTGCCGTAGGCGCCGAATAATCACATCTATGGTTCTCTCATTAACATAGCCATGACGGTGATGAGTGTGCTGCATCAATCTATGGCGACTCAATACTTGCTGAGGGTAGCGCGTGAAGGCTTGCAACAATTCAAACTCAGCTTTAGTTAAGCTGATTGCTTCTTGATTGCGAAATAATTGCCGACGATTAACGCATAAATGGTAATCATCAAAATACACATCTTGGCCATAGCCGCTATTTTGCTGCAACTGCTGCCGAGTCTTAGTTAACAACTGCTGGCGCCACAGCAAATTGCGCATTCGCACTTGTAACTCTCTTAATACCAAAGGCGCCGCCATATAATCATCCGCCCCCATTTCTAATGCAATTATGGTATCAAACACATCATTGTTAGGACTGATGACCAAGATAGGATTGACTGTAAGGCTGCGAATTTCACGAATCAACCTAATGCTATCTTGCGGCATAGTATGAGTATCAAACAAGATAAGCTCAGGGCTATGCAAGTTAAGCTCATACCACAACTGCTCTTGATTACACACTCGCCGCAATTGATACCCTAACGACTCAAAGAATTCATAAGGTAAATGGCTTGCACAGGAAGCGGCTTGAAATAGCAAAATAGTTGGCAATATGTGTCTCCTTGGTTAGAAGACAAGTGTATTCGTAATTTTTCATAAACTCAGGTTAAAATTTCATAATAAACTGATATTACGCATTAATTCCTATTAACTATTGGGCCTAAATTATCTTAAATTCGTTTTTGTCGGCGTTAAACAAGCATTTTAATCGCTAAGACATATACTTATGTTTGTTAACAGGGGCTGCAAGGTAAGAAAACATGGATGATAGACGAAAATTCTCAAGGATTTTTTTTAATGCTAATGCCTATATTGCGCAAAGTAACATACGCTGGCCAACGCGAATTATTGATTTATGTTTGAATGGCGCGCTGGTTGAGCGCCCTCCCGAACTGAATGTAAAAAGTCCAGATCTGGTATTGCACTTCACCTTGCCAAGCTCAGATATTTCCTTACAAATGAAGGTTGAAACTAGTCATCAAGAAAAGGAATGGTTAGGTTTACGCACGCAACATATTGATGTGGAATCTATCAGCCACTTACGCCGCTTGATTGAATTAAACCTAGGTGACACTAGCCTGTTGGACCGCGAATTGAGTCTATTTATTGAGCAGCATCGCAGCGGTGCTCTTAAAGAATAATCATGAGTTAAATTAAGAAGTCGTCAGCGCAGTCATAAAAACTGCGCCTGACTCGATTAAATGCGTGTTACGCGTAATTGATGAGCCATTTAAATGATGGCATCTAACGCTTGGCTTAGCTTGGATACACCTATCACTTGCATGCCAGCAATAGGTTTTTTAGGCGCGTTCGCTTTAGGAACAATAGCGCGCTTAAAACCATGCTTAGCCGCTTCAATTAAGCGCTCTTGCCCATTAGGTACCGGACGAATTTCCCCTGATAACCCCACTTCACCAAAGACAACTAAGTCTTGATCTAAGGTATGATTTCTAAAACTTGAAACCATGGCTAGTAATAAGGCTAAGTCAGCACTGGTTTCGGTCACTTTAACGCCACCAACTACGTTCACAAATACATCTTGATCCGCCATTTGTAGGCCGCCATGACGATGCATCACAGCCAATAGCATGGCGAGTCGATTGCCATCCATACCCACAGCCACTCGCCTTGGGTGAGACATAGCAGAGCTATCAACTAAGACTTGAAGCTCAACTAGCAAAGGCCGAGTCCCTTCCCAAATGGACATGACTAATGAGCCTGGAGCCGCTTCATCGCGGGTTAAGAATATCGCCGACGGATTAGCAACTTCTTTCAAGCCTTTCTCTGTCATGGCAAATACCCCAAGCTCATTGACCGCCCCAAAACGGTTTTTATGAGAACGCAAAGTACGATAGCGACTATCGCTATCACCTTCAAACATGACAGAGCAATCAATACAGTGTTCAAGCACTTTAGGGCCAGCTAAGCTGCCATCTTTAGTTACATGGCCAACCATGATCACAGCTATGCCTTGCTGCTTAGCAAAACGCGTTAAAAAAGCCGCAGACTCGCGCACTTGCGACACGCTGCCAGGAGATGATTGCACATCGTTAATGTGCATCACCTGAATGGAGTCGACCACCATCACCTTAGGTTTTTCTTGTAAGGCAATATCACAAATTTGTTCGACACTGGTTTCCGATAACATTTTTAACTGATCTATCGGTAAACCTAAACGGTGGGCTCGCATCGCCACTTGTTGTAACGATTCTTCACCCGTAACGTAGAGCGCGGGCATTTGCTGCGACAAACGACATAAGGTTTGCAGCAATAAAGTACTCTTACCAGCGCCTGGATGGCCACCAATTAAGATGGCTGAACCTGGGACTATACCGCCGCCCAGTACACGGTCAAATTCAGCAAAGGAACTGGCTATGCGCGGCAATTCATTTAAATCAATTTGGGCTAAGGTTTGCACCTGACTACTGCCAGAACCTGCGAAGCCACTGAAATTTGCACCGCGACTAGCTGGCGCACTTCCTAAACGCACCTCAGTAATAGTGTTCCATTCTTTACACGCGTTACATTGACCTTGCCATCGAGGAAAGTCTTGTCCGCACTCATTACACACAAAGGCCGTTTTATTCTTTGCCATAATTCTCAAAAATTCGTATAAGCTAAGATAAAGTAAACAAATTTACTGCCGATAAAAAGCTTGGATGCTTTTATAAGAAACATAAATGATAATTAAAGAGTACAGCAGCCTAATAGACCAGCTCAAACCTCTCGTCATGGAAGAACATTTTCAGGAGCTGTTTGAGCAATTAACCGCGGGCGAATCGAGTTCCGATCGTTTTCTCATCAAGATGGAACTCAATCGTCTTGCGACTCGCTGTACTCGAAATATTGATTTACGAGATAAAACTGAACTGCCTTGGGAGGAAGTGCTAGTAGATCAACAGAAGCATTTCTTAGATGTCCCCGCCAAAGCCATATTACTAGAGTCGATGTCACTCTATCAGCAGCATTATACCTTAGGCGTCTATGAAGAGGTCATCAATAGCCATAAACGTCGCCGCGAATCACTAAGGCTAGCAGCAAGCGCCAAAACTAAGCAAGTGCTCGATTCGCCATTTTTTATGCCATTAAAAATACTTGGCAGCTATTTTAACCGCAATGAAGAGCGGATGCATTATAGCCTCAAGGTCGACATTCATTATCAAAACCAAAATTACGCGGTAAATTCCACTGATATTTCAGTCAGCGGCATTCGTCTTAAGTTACCAAAAAACCACGCCCTTTCTCTTCAAGCTAAGGTAAAGCTGTTTTTAGTGGAACTGATTAACGATGGTGTGGCTGATGAGATAAAGCAAGGCGTTGAATATCAAGTGGTACAGATTGAATCCACTGCAAATGCCGATTTCGTAAGCTTCAAACGACTTGATGCTATGCCTGCACTTTCAGAGTTATTAGAGCAGCTGCTGCAAACCTATAAGGGCCGCTATAAAATCGATGTCAGTGACGTATTAAATACCGCCACAGGTTTGGGGCTTGAACGTCAATATCTGCCACACTTTCCGCACTTAGCTGTGTTTACCACCAAAAAAGAACAGCAATGGCACTTAAGTTATTTGCTATTAAGCCAAGAAAACCAAAGCATTCTGAATGACTTTGTCGACCAAAATGATATAAATCAATTACCTGCCATGTTAACTCATGCACGCATTGATAGATTACTCAAAGCGCCACAAGACATTCGCCAGCAACTGTTCATATGCTTCTCCCATAACGCCAATGGTAAGCTATTTTTTTACTCCGCCACTCTGTGGGAATTAGAGCAGCAGCAATTACTGAATTTATTTTTAGGCTTCGGAGCTCGCAAAACCAGCTTTAGAATTTATCGCGTCAATCCTTACGCTATTGACCACCAAATTCCTTATAAGGCTTCAGTTCTGCCGCTAGAAAGCAGCGATTACAGCCCTGAAGTTACCGAACAGTTAACTCAGCTGCAGCACTGCTTAATAGTGCAAGATCTGACCAATGAACAAGCTCGGCGCCTCTATCAAGCGCGCTTAGATGCAGAAAACGCCAATGCGTTAAAAGTCTTTGCCCAAGTAAAAATTAATGCTCACCAAATTCAGCAAGTGGCGATGGAATTTTCTGAGCGGCGCATGGAAGCGCGCTTTGCTTTCAAAACCTTAGTGCATATTCGCCAAGGCGACATTAATGCAAAAGCCATTTCACAAGATATCTCTGGCCGCGGCATGCAGCTTAACCTTGATGATGTGCTCGAATTTAACACTGATGAACCTTTGCTATTAAGCTTCCCGAAACTGCAGCCCTTAGCCGGTAAAGTCATGTTGGTGGAAATGCCCTATAAGCTAGTACGTAGCAGACGCAATAATCAAAGCTTACATCTAGTGGCAATTATGGGGCATGAGCCTCATATGGGCGTAGCGTTTTTAAAGAAACTGATTGAAGCCAATAAAGAAAAACTGCAAAAATTGACTGAAAATAATGCCGAGGCCAAAGAGCTGGCGGAAGCCTTGAAAAACTTGATGATGCGCAGCCTCCCAGGCGTACTCTGGTTTGTGGAAAAGACTATCAACAATGCCAAGCTGTCATGCCTAGCTGCCACCACAACTAAGCATTTACTTACCAATATCTTTGATAACTTTCCGCAAGGAATTGATTTAAGCGCCATGCTAGGTGATGGCGTGCTTAAACGTGACTTTTTAGATCCAGTGCGGACTATGAACCCAGATTATGAGATGGATTTTTTTGAAGTGTTTATTTCAAAACCAGCCACAGGTAGCTTAACCTGTCTGCAACCGCGGATTATTGGCGATATTAACGCGCAGCTTAATTATATTGTGAAGGCGCAGCAACAAGGTCAATTCTATGCACTGCGCATTTATCGCAGCGCCGCGCATAAGCCAGATATGGCCTATATTCGCCGTGAAATTGAATATATGCGCCCTCATGCTCCGCAAAAAGTAAAAGAGCTGGAAGACATGCTCTGGCAAGTGATTGGCCTTGGCGAGATATTAGATATTAGCTCGGAAGTGCTACTGCGTTACCCTGCACTTCCGAGCAAGCAAAATTAGTTTAAGGGCTATTAGTTGGAATGATTAGCCGCGGCATTTAACTCCAACCACCAATCTTTAAGCACAGGGAAATGATCACTGATAGCTAATGGCGAGGTGAGCATGTCACCATGGCCATAATCCGCACTATGACCATTAGCTTTAGCAAGCAAGGTAAACTTAGCCTGAGTTAACTGGCATTCAGCCATCATGTCTTGTACATCCCGAGGATTTCCTAGCACAGTATCGCGCGCGCCGGCAAAAAACCATGCAGGCGGCCAAGTGCAGCGTTTGGCGGCTTCACTGTAATCAAAACCATCTTGATGACCAATCCAAGGGCCTGCAACCCAGTCAATAGTTTCAAGTAACGAGGCTTGGCTTTCATTGTCCATGCCAAGGCGCCAATGGCGCGCATCAAAGTAGCCGTGCTTACGCGCTAATCGCGGCGCAATGCGGTTCCAAAGTAAATCAACCATCAAGTACTTTTTCAAGGACTGAGTCTTAATGGTGCGTTTACTGCCAAAACATACCAAAGATAACACCCTTGGCGCTATGTCTGTCATGCGCACTAAGCTACTTGCCATCAATACCCCGCCCCAGGAATGCGCGCACCAATGCACGCCCTTAGCTTCTGGATGGTGCTGCAATATCCATCGGTGCACCAATGGCAGTTGTTGGCAAATCACTGACTCTTGCTGCGGATTATTATGGCGATTAAGGCTGGGCTCGCTCTGCCCGCGCCCAAAGGTATCCATGACGTACACGGCCATACCATTACGCGCCAGATAACAGCCCAAGCCTTTACCGCTATCACTATAAAACACCTTGCCATTGGACATGGCGCCATGAAGCAGTAATACCACAGGCATATCGGCGCGCACTTGCTCAGGTGCCAGTATCGAGCGGACATGCAGCGCCCCATCTTCAAAGGGCAAGAAGTGAGACTGCTGCTCTAGATGAGTAATGCTCACGTTTTGGTGCTCGCAGTGTTGCTGCTTAGCGTTAGTGCTTATGCTGCTCATTATGCTTGCAACCAAAATAGCAGGGTTTGTAAATCAAGGCGGTTTATCTTGGCCGCAGCAACGCTTTGCAGTTTAGGTTTAGCATGAAAGGCTATGCCGAAATCAGATGCTTGCAGCATAGGAATATCATTGGCGCCATCGCCTATGGCTAAGCGCTGCCCTTGTGCTATGTGCCAACGCTGCGCGCATTGAGTTAATACCGACGCTTTATAGTTAGCATCAACTATTTCCCCCAGCACTTGCCCGGTGAGCTTGCCATTTATGATTTCTAACTGATTGGCATAAGCATCATCTAATCCCAACTTATGCTGCAAGACGCTTACGAACGGAGTAAAACCACCTGAAGCGAGTACCAATTTCCAACCATTGTCTTTAAGGGTTTGACACATTACAGCTAACCCAGGCGTTAAAGGTAAGCGCTGGCATAAGTCAGTAATAATGCGCTCATCTGCGCCCGCTAATAATTTAACCCGTCGCTGTAAACTTTGCTCAAAATCTAATTCACCTTGCATGGCAAGCTCAGTAACTGCGGCGACTTCTGCGCCAACCCCAGCCATAGCCGCTAACTCATCAATGCATTCAATGGCAATGGCGGTAGAATCCATGTCCATCACTAACAATCCCGCTTCACTCAGCTGTGGCAGCGGTGAATGGATGATTAGGCTTTCGCTATTATCCCATTGCAGTGACTGATAAATGGACTCAAGCGGCGCGCCAGCAAACTCTAGGCCGACATAGTCCCCAGGTCTTACCAGCGGCGCAATAGATAAGGAGTCAAAGCCATGAGCCCAGTGGCACAGCTTAGTGATCATAGCGACATCTGATAGCCAAGAGCGCGGAAACACCCAGCGCACACAAGGTAAAATGGCGCCTTCATTATGCACAGACACAGGTCCAGATCTTAAACGCATCTGGCTAAATAGCTCATCAAAATGGGCGTAACTAGGAGCAATTTTTGGGGCTAGATCCATGAACTCACCTCTCCGACTGTGCCTAAGCCGCAATATCCATTATGATTAGGCAAGGATAATTATTGTAATGGTGCTCAGTGTTACATCTTAAAGGTTTGAAAAAAAGCCATAAATTTATCAGAGTGGTACAAATCATTACCGCTCTGCTATTAATTTTTGCCTTAGTTCACCTCTGGCAAACTAGCCTACTACAAGGCAAGCAATTGCTGAAAGCCCAATCAGAGAAGATGGCACGCCTCTTAGTTCAGCAAGCCGCACAAGGCGCGGCACCTGCGTTACAGTTACAAAATGATGAACAACTTCAATGGTTAGCGACCTCGTTAGTGCAAGATCCTAAGGTTCATGCGGTCAGCATATATAGCAGTGAAGGCCATCGCCTCGCCTTTGCGCAGCAGCTCGACAACAACATAGAAAAAGATGCTGCGAATTTAAGTGATATCGCTAAAGAGTATCCGGCCTATGTTGAACCCGTCTATCAAGATGAAGTGCATTTAGGTTACGTTGAGGCGTATTTAGTCCAAGATTCCATGCTTAAACAAATTGAACAGGCCCATAACATCAACATGGAACAGCAAGAAATGATGTTATTGGTGGCAGGCTTGATAGGTTTTTTACTATCGCGGGCGCTGTCGTTCAAACGCGCCGATTACGATAGGCGTAGATATAAAGTGAGGCGCTATCTAAAAGATAAAAGCGACAATAATGATAGCGATGGTAGTGACGAAAACCCATAAAAAAAGGCCCTTTTGGGCCTTTTTGCATTAAGACTAATAGAGATTACAGAGTTAATACTGCTTCTAAAGTCATTTCAATCATTTCGTTGAAGCTGGTTTGACGCTCGTCAGAAGTAGTCGCTTCACCGGTGCGGATGTGATCAGATACAGTCACAACACACAGGGCACGAGCACCAAATTCATGAGCTACGCCATACAGGCCAGCCGCTTCCATTTCGACGCCTAAAATACCCATTTTTTCCATGGTATCAAACATGCTTGGATTTGGGGTATAGAACAGATCAGCCGAGAATACGTTACCTACGCGCACTTTAGTGCCACGAGCTTTTGCAGAGTCAACCACAGCGCTCAGCAAATCGTAATCAGCAATCGCAGCGAAATCTTGGTTTTGGAAACGTAAACGGTTAACTTGTGAATCAGTACAAGCACCCATACCGATTAATACATCACGTACTTTTACGTCAGTGCTGATAGCGCCACAAGTACCCACACGGATCAGGTTCTTAACGCCATAATCTTTAATCAGTTCAGTAGCATAGATAGAGCAAGATGGAATGCCCATGCCAGAACCCATCACAGAGACTCTTTTACCTTTATAGGTACCAGTGAAGCCCAACATGTTACGGACGTCAGTCACTTGCTCAACATTTTCTAAAAATGTTTCAGCGATAAACTTGGCTCGCAGTGGATCGCCTGGGAACAATACGGTTTCTGCAAATGCGCCGTCTACTGCATTAATATGTGGAGTTGCCATCGGTTTTACCTCTGTATTTTCGTTATTTAATCACCGGCATTACGCCGGTGTTTATATTAGCGATGAATAAATGATTCACCGTATGCCATTGGCTCAAGCTCGTAATAGCTAGCAATGGATTGACCAATATCGGCAAACGTTTTACGTCTACCAAGTGAACCAGCAACTAAGCCAGCCCCTTTAACTAGTACTGGCACATGTTCACGAGTGTGATCCGATCCCTTCCAAGTAGGATCACAACCATGATCGGCCGTGAGTACTAATAAATCTTCATCGTGCAGCAATGCCAATAATTCTGGCAAACGACCATCAAAGTATTCTAATGCTCTGGCATAACCAGCAACATCGCGTCTGTGGCCATAATGCGAGTCAAAATCGACAAAGTTAGTGAAAATAATAGTGCGATCACCAGCCAGCTTGATTTCCTCAAGGGTGGCATCAAACAAGTCTTCTAAGCCATTGGCTTTAACTTTTTTGGTGATACCGCAATGGGCGTAAATATCGGCAATTTTACCGACACTCACCACTTCACCACCGGCGTCTTTCATCTTATCCAGCACAGTTTTTGCTGGCGGCTCAACCGCATAATCACGGCGATTACCGGTACGCGCAAAACCTGCATCCTTATTACCGATAAATGGGCGGGCAATAACGCGGCCAATGTTATAAGGAGCTAACTCTTCACGAGCGATTTCACACAGACGCAATAAGTTATCTAAACCGAAGGTTTCTTCATGGCAAGCCACTTGGAAAACTGAGTCAGCCGAGGTGTAGAAAATAGGCATGCCAGTGCGCATATGTTCTTCACCGAGTTTATCTAAAATATCGGTACCAGAAGCGTGACAGTTGCCTAAAAATCCAGATAAACCGGCACGGGCCAGAATTTTATCGGTTAATTCTGATGGGAATGAATTAGTTAAGTCAGAGAAATATCCCCACTCATACAATACAGGTACGCCTGCCATTTCCCAGTGACCGCTTGGGGTGTCTTTGCCAGAGCTGATTTCTTCAGCGTGGCCATAAGCACCTATGACTTCATGGTCGCCATTAAATCCCATTGGGAATTCACCAGCACTTTCCATGGCAGCATATGCTAAGCCTAAGCGTGATAAGTTTGGCAATACCAAAGGACCTTCACGGCCAACATTGGCGCGCCCTTCGGCGCACTCTTTAGCAATCGAGCCAAAGGTATTAGCCCCAACATCACCAAAGTTTACCGCGTCGGCGGACGCACCTAAACCAAAGGAGTCGAGCATTAATATCACTGTACGTTTCATATCATTACCTCAAAGATCGCTAGCACGAATGGCGCAATAAATATCAGGAGTCGCGACAGGCGCAGTATCCTCGATAATAATAGCCTGTTTCACTAGCTGCGCGGCCACATCAAATGCTTGCTGTGACTGAGCGTGGATCATCATTAATGGAGTGTGGGCGTCAACTGCTTGCCCTAATGAGCACACCTGACTTAAGCCCACACTGTAATCCAAAGCATCACCCGGCTTACGACGACCACCGCCTAAGCTTACGACAGCAAGACCTAACTCACGGGTATCCATGGCATGCACGTAACCGGCTTTGTCAGCATAAACAGGAGCGACTATCTCAGCTTGCGCTAAATAGCGGCTTGGATTTTCAACAAAATCAGTCGGACCACCTAAACCAGACACCATTTTGGCAAACACTTCCGCGGCGCGACCATTGTTTAATACGGTATCAAGCTTATGTTTGGCATCGGCAGCATTTTCAGCAAGCCCTGCTAATAACAACATTTCTTGGCATAAGCCCATAGTAATATTGTACAAACGCGGATGACGGTACTTGCCAGTCAAGAAATTAAGCGCTTCCATCACTTCTAAGGCGTTACCCGCACATGATGCCAACACTTGGTTCATGTCAGTTAACATAGCCGTAGTGCGAGTGCCCGCGCCGTTAGCGACCGCGGCAATGCTGCGGGCTAATTCTTCTGATGCCTCATAGGTTGGCATAAAGGCGCCACTACCGACTTTTACATCCATCACTAGCGCATCAAGTCCTGCGGCCAGTTTTTTGGATAAAATCGAGGCAGTAATGAGAGAGATAGACTCAACGGTGGCGGTATTATCGCGAATAGAATAAAAACGTTTGTCGGCAGGCACTAAGTCGCCAGTTTGGCCAATAATAGCCACACCAACATCTTTCACCACTTGACGGAATAATTGACTGTCAGGTTCAGTTTGGTAACCAGGGATAGCATCAAACTTATCTAAGGTGCCGCCGGTATGACCTAAGCCGCGACCTGAGATCATAGGCACGTAGCCACCACACGCCGCCACCATAGGGCCAAGCATTAGGCTAATAACATCACCAACGCCGCCAGTACTGTGCTTATCGACAATCGGGCCATTGAGCGCCAAAGCATCCCAATTCAGTACTGTGCCTGAGTCACGCATTGCCGTTGTAATAGCAATACGCTCATCCATGGTCATGTCATTGAAATACACGGCCATACCAAAGGCAGCAATCTGTCCTTCTGAGACACTTAAGTCAGTAATGCCTTGCACGAAAAATTGAATTTCTGCTGCGCTAAGTGCTTCACCGTTGCGTTTCTTACGAATAATTTCTTGAGCTAAAAACATAGTTTGGCCTCCAAGGTTGCCGTGACTAGGTTTGCAAAGAATTTAGCCCGCACAAGTCCTGTGGCAAGCGCTCGTGATTGCACTATTGTTAGGGCAATCACAGCGGAAATAAAGCTCACTCGTGCGGACACTATCGAAATTAATAACCTTGAGTACCTGCTGGCGCATCCGCCAGTTCCAAGGTGTGCAATAAGCTAGTTAACAGGCTTGAAGCACCAAAACGGAAAGTACGAGGAGAAACCCAATCTTGACCTAAAATACGGCTCGCTGTTCCTAAAAACTCAGCAGCAGCGGCTGCATCACGCACGCCACCGGCTGGCTTAAAGCCAACTTGAGTATTTTTCTCACTGATCACAGTCAGCATGATTTCAGCTGCTTCTAAGGTCGCGTTAACTGGTACTTTACCAGTAGAAGTCTTAATGAAATTAGCGCCAGCATCGATAGCTAATTCTGAGGCTTTACGAATAAGCGCAGGGTCTTGCAGCACGCCTGATTCGATAATCACTTTCAGTAATACGTCTTCACCGCACTCTTCTTTACAGGCTTTAACTAATTCAAAACCAATGGTTTCATCACCAGCCATCAGCGCGCGATATGGGAATACCACATCCACTTCATCTGCGCCATAAGCCACAGCAGCGCGAGTTTCTAATACCGCAATCGCGATATCATCATTGCCATGAGGGAAGTTAGTTACTGTGGCTATCTTGATATCTTCAGCGCCTAACTCAATCAGAGTTTTACGGGCGATAGGAATAAAGCGAGGGTAAATACAGATGGCGGCGGTGTTGCCGGCTGGAGTCAGGGCTTTATGACATAAATCAATGACTTTCTGATCTGTATCATCATCATTCAGAGTGGTTAAATCCATTAATTCGATAGCGCGTTGGGCCGCTAATTTTAAATCGCTCATGTTGCTCTCCAAGACATTATTCAAATGAGTAAAATTCTGTCACTTAGCAGCGTCGGCTTGGGCTTGTAAGAGGATATTATGAGCCGGGCCTTCTGACAGTGCTAAGTGCTAACTAATTGTATTCAATCGTTAACACCAAATTGTCGGTATTCAAACTTGATAACGAGTACCACGACTTGAATCCATGAAGACCGGAAGGGAGAGTCATACTCACACTGTATGTGTCTACCTTTCCGCGAAAAATCCGTTTTAGCGCGAGAAAAATATAAAGCTTACTTAAAATCAGTTAACTTAATTAAACCAGCTTTAAGTAAATTCTAACTAATCACTTTTTATGGGTTATTACTTTGCTTAGTGGTTGTTTCTGTTAGATAACGGGAGCTGCATTGGCAGCTCCCTCAAACAAGTCTTAGAACTTGTAAGTCGCTGCGAAGTAGTGAGCGAAACCTGTAGATTCAAAACCAGCTGAGTCTTTAATCAGGTATACATCGTTATAGGCTTTCAGGCCATAACCCAGAGCAAATTGCTCAGAGTGCCAGTACAGACCTAAGAAGGCTGCGCCACCTGAAGTTTGCTGTGATGAACCTTGGTATTCTTTATCAGCACCGAACTGATAATCAACATAACCCTGGAATGACACAAATGAACCGTTGTCAAAGTTATAGAAAGGCTTGAACCAGTTAGCCGAGAACTGATAACCATTCCAATCTTTGTTGTTCAAGTCATATAAACCATACAGGTTCATACTTGTTTTACCTAACCAAGGTACTTCAACGTCAGCACCGATACCCCAGAAAGAGTTGTTTACATAGCCAAATGTAGATCCAGCATCATAACCGCCACCCCAGTTGAACAGAGTAGAAAGGTACACTTCTTTAATTGGGCCAACAGACAAGTCCATACCAGTCAGAGCGTCTAAAGACACACGAGGCGCGAACTTCATGAACATTTTCGATTTGCCATCTTTATCACTAGATGGACGCTCTGTTGGGTTAAATACGTCAACATAACCATACAGGTCAAAAACACCTGAACGGCCGCCAAATTCCATTTCTAAATAATCGTGGTTGCTTCCACCAGGAAGCTCATTGTCTGCATACATGTAGTTGAACTGCATCCAGCTGTAATCACCAGCATGGATATCTTCACCGCGATCAGCAGCGAATGTAGGTGCAGACATAGCAGCGAGAGTAGTAGCAGCTAAGGCAAGAGTTTTAACTTTTTTCATCATCAACCCCATTTTTTGGTTTTATATGCTGTTTTCAGCAATTATTTTTAGCGTTCGCATTTTACCTGTCTCAATTGAAATCTCAACCAAAAAGAGAACAGTAAATTCTAAAATGTGAACAAAGCCTAGTAGTTGTTAACTTTTTGATTGCAAAAGACCGTGCGGCGCAGCTAAGTGCTGCTGCCAGTCTTATCTAATCAGGAAAATACGTTGGCAATCATTGAAATGTCCCAGCACAAGGCTGGGACATAGTGACATTACAGTGCTAAGAACAAGCCAGCTAATGTCGCGCTCATCAAGTTAGCTAAAGAACCGGCAATCACAGCACGGACGCCCATTTTAGCTAAGTCATGACGACGAGTTGGCGCCAGAGAACCTAAACCGCCGAGCAAGATGGCAATCGATGATAAGTTAGCAAAACCACACAGAGCGAAAGAAATAATCGCTTTGGTACGGTCAGACATCACTTCACCATTAATCAGCAATCCACCTTCAGCAACATCTTTCAGGTATGGAGCAAAGTTCAGGTAAGCCACGAATTCGTTAATAACGATCTTCTGACCAATGAATGAACCTGCAACCATAGCTTCATGCCAAGGCACACCGATTAAGAACGCCAGCGGCATAAATACATAACCCAGAATTAATTCTAAGGTCAGTTGCGGCATACCAAACCAGCTACCCACGCCACCTAACATGCCGTTGAGCATAGCAATTAAGCCTACGAAGGCTAACAGCATTGCGCCCACGTTCAGAGCTAAATGCATACCTGATGCAGCGCCAGCGGCAGCAGCATCTAATACGTTAGTAGGCTTATCAGGATCTTCTGGTAATTCATCCATTTCGTTGATGGTTTCAGCTGTTTGCGGATGCATTAACTTTGCCATCAACAAACCACCTGGAGCCGCCATGAATGATGCAGCTACCAGATATTCAATCGGTACGCCCATCTGCGCATAACCAGCCATTACTGAACCAGCGATAGACGCCAGACCACCCACCATTACGGCGAACAGTTCAGATTGAGTCATGGTTGGAATGAAAGGACGAATAACTAATGGAGCTTCAGTTTGACCAACGAAGATGTTGGCAGTCGCTGACATAGATTCGGTACGACTGGTGCCAAGAGCCTTCTGTAAGGCGCCACCAATAATACGAATAACCCATTGCATGATCCCTAAGTAATAAAGAACAGCAATCAGAGACGAGAAAAACACTATGATAGGTAATACGTTTACGGCAAAAATAAAGCCAACTTTAAAGTTGGCTAAATCACCGAAAAGGAAACCGATACCGTTTTGCGCATAACCAATAACGCTTGAAACGCCATTAGATAAGGTTTGCAGTACATCTTTACCAAATGGTACATACAGAACAAAACCACCGAAAGCTGCTTGAATAGCCAGTGCACCACCAACAGTACGAATGCTAATCGCTTTACGGTTGTTTGACAGCAGATAACCAATTGCAAGTAGAGTGACCACCCCTACCAAGCTCATCAGAATATTCATTAACCATCACCCTATTTGTTAACTTATTTTGTTTATGTTGTTAACCAACCTATTTCCGCGGCAAATTATATATGAGAAAAAAGTATAAATCGCCACTAAGATGAAAGTTTTGAAGTTTAATTTCAGTGTGTTAGCTAAAAACTAGGGGTTAATATTGCAGCGTTCAAATAAAAAGAACTATATGTCAAAGAGTTGAGTAGCATTCAAAAACAATTGTTCTCGAATTGAGACAGTTGTAGAAGTGTGCAGTTGCGCAATTTTTGTAATCACTTCAGGTAAGAGTAATGGTGTATTAAGCGCGCCGGGGACGAGTCCCATGGCTGGTGAATCGGTTTCTACCAGCATGCTTGTTAACGGTAATTGCGATACTAACGTTTGTAATTTCAGCGCATTGGGCCTCAGTAACAGCCCACCAATACCCAGTTTATAACCTAAGGCTATGTATTCACGAGCAAGCTCAATACTGCCAGAAAATCCGTGAATAACTCCGCCGCGCCTTAATTTGGCATTTTTTAACATCGGCAGTAACTGATGATGCGCCCTTACGCAGTGCACTATCACTGGTAATTTAAATTCCTGCGCCATAAGTAACTGTTTATCTAACCAAGGAATTTGGCTATCCAGTGACCCTTTAAGTTTATCGAGTCCTATTTCACCGATAGCGACCAGTTTGGCGCCTTGGGCTTTACAATTAGCGGCTAAACCTTGCTCAATTAGGCCATGCAACTGTTGGCATTGTAATTCAAGTTCACCTTGTACATACCAAGGGTGGATGCCTAAGGCATAAGGCCAGTGGTACTGGTTGGCAATGAGTATCTGTTGATGCCAATGCTGCGGTGATATACCGGGTAATAATACTCCTGTGATGCCAGCCGTTTGCATTTGCGCCGCCAAAGCTGCGCGCGAGTTATCAAATTCGCTGACATCAAGATGGGCATGAGTGTCAAACATCACTTAGTTTCACCTTTGGACTTATCATTGAGTTACACCATTAGGCTTTGCGCATGGCTTGTTGTTAATTAGGTCGTTTGATGATAGCGCCGTCAATTCTTAATCCTAAGCAATTAACACTTAATCTTTGTACGCTTTGACACTTTTATCATTTCGCTTGACTGATACATCTACTGGTTCACTACTATAAGGCACGCAAGAGCGTTTATTTTCAAGGGTTAGACCCATGCGATCACACCAAGAGATATATCTGTGCCAGCCTTGTTTTATCATTTTTAGCATAAGTGCATCCTTTGCATTTAATTCTTAGTCATGTACCACTGTGTTTTATTCTGCATTAGTGTTATCCCAACTTGCGTGAGATACCACAAAAAAGCGACCCTAAGGTCGCTTTTTAAAGAAATTACTAATCGCGTGATTAGTTTTCGCGAGTCTTAGCGAACACTACATCAGGATAGCGCTCCATCGACAGGTTCAAGTTAACCATAGTCGGCGCCACATAAGTTAAATTGTCACCGCCATCTAAGGCTAAGTTCGTACTGCACTTACGGCTGAACTCATCAAGCTTGCGCTCGTCCTTGCAATATACCCAGCGCGCGGTTGATACGTTTATGCCTTCGTAAATCGCTTCCACGTTATATTCAGATTTTAAGCGAGCAACAACCACTTCAAACTGCAGCACGCCCACAGCGCCAACAATTAAATCATTGTTGTCTAGTGGTCTAAATACCTGCACCGCACCTTCTTCAGCCAATTGCACTAAGCCTTTGAGCAATTGCTTTTGCTTTAATGGATCTTTTAAGCGAATGCGGCGGAACATTTCTGGCGCAAAGTTTGGAATACCGGTGAATTTTAAGTCTTCACCTTGTGTAAAAGTATCACCAATACGAATAGTGCCATGGTTATGTAAACCAATAATATCACCCGCGTAAGCTTCTGCTGCACGCTCACGATCGCCGGCCATAAAGGTCACAGCATCAGAAATGCTTACCGTCTTACCAATGCGAACATGCTTAAGCTTCATGCCTTGGGTATATTTACCCGACACTATGCGCATAAAGGCAATACGGTCACGGTGCTTTGGATCCATGTTGGCTTGAATTTTAAATACAAAGCCAGTGAACTTATCATCAGATGCTTCAACTTCACGGGCATCAGTCGCACGCGGCATAGGCGCTGGCGCCCAAGCCACTAAACCGTCAAGCATATGATCAACACCAAAGTTACCTAATGCGGTACCAAAGAATACTGGCGTTAATTCACCGCTTAAAAATAACTCAAGATCGAATTCATTCGAAGCGCCAGTCACCAGCTCAAGCTCTTCGCGCAAGGTTTCAGCTAAGTCAGAGCCGACAGCGACATCGAGCTCTGGATTATCAATACCTTTGATAATACGCACGTCTTGGATCGTATGACCATGACCAGTTTGATACAAAATCGTCTCTTGGCGATGAATGTGGTACACGCCTTTAAACGATTTACCACAACCAATAGGCCAAGTGATGGGCGCGCACATCATGTTTAATTCAGTTTCAACTTCATCCAACACTTCCATTGGATCGCGAATATCACGGTCCAACTTGTTCATGAACGTTAAAATTGGCGTGTCACGCAAGCGAGTAACTTCCATCAGCTTACGAGTTCGGTCTTCCACACCTTTAGCCGCATCAATTACCATCAAGCACGAGTCCACCGCGGTCAGAGTACGATAAGTATCTTCCGAGAAATCTTCGTGGCCTGGAGTATCGAGTAAGTTAACTAAGCTATCGCCATAGGGAAACTGCATCACAGACGTGGTCACAGAAATACCACGTTCCTTTTCCATTTCCATCCAGTCAGATTTTGCGTGTTGGTTTGAACCACGACCTTTCACTGTACCTGCAGTTTGAATAGCACGCCCGTGCAATAACACTTTTTCAGTGATAGTAGTCTTACCGGCATCGGGGTGGGAAATGATCGCGAACGTCCGCCGTAAGGCGACTTCGGTAGCTAAAGCTGAGTTTGACATCGATTAAAATCTTCTCGTAAAGGGTTTTGCACGCATTATCAGCGCCAAAAAATACAGATTTACGGCGGCTAATATGCAAGTGAACAACAATTGGGGACTATTTTCGCTGATCTGCGCCCGTTTAACAATCTATGCTTGGCTTAGGTGCTGCGATAGCGGCGGATAATGTCAATAAAAGCGTATAAACAAAAAGCGAGTGACTAGTTCACTCGCTTTTTCACCCTCAAAAAACTTAAGCTTCCGGGGGCTGCGGCGCAACTTCAAGGGGTTGCACAGCGTCAACACCGCTTGATGCCAATACCTTCTGGATTAAGCCTAATTCCATACGTGCGTATCTATGTTCAACAAAATCATAAATATTGGTCGCAAGCGAGAGACGCAAATAGTTGGCGGCCTTGTCATATTGCTGACTGTCTATGGCTTGCTTGGCTAAATAAAAGTAAGCCTCACATAAACGCTGCGCATATTCCCGCGGCGAGGTTAGACCTGCTTTTGCAGCCTCAAATACTTGGGCTTCCGTGACTTTTCCTAAATAGAAATCCACTAACACACTGGCCCAAGTACCCTCTTCAATCGCACCGCGATTTTGCGCCAAAGTTTGCTTGGCTAGTACTGGATCTGTCGCCGTTTGAATTAAATACAGCCATAAAATTCGGTAAGGGTCACTTGGCTGGCGCGCGACAAAGGCTTGTAAATCTTGCTCAGCTAACTTATCACGCCCAGCGTAATGCAAGGCAATACCGCGGTTTAAATAGGCATAATCATAACTTGGCGCGAGTTCTAGCACGCCATCAAAGGCTTCGAACGCACTGGCATACTCACCCTCTTGGGTATAATAAATCCCTAAAAAATTATAGGCATCAGCGAGATCTGGCTGAATTTTTAAGGCTTCATGAAAATCTATTCGGCCAAGTAAGCGTAAACCGACACTGTCATATAATACGCCGCGTTCATAAAGGAAGCGCGCACGCTGCACCGCAGTTAATTCTACTGTACTTAAAATTTCGTTAAGCTTAGCAAGTGTCACTTCTTGTTCATATACGGGAAGGGGCGGCACTATTTGCAAGCGGCCTTCAGCAGCTTCCATCGGGCCAAAATGAGTAGAAGCACAACCGCCACTGGTAGCAGCAACCACCACTAAAACTAATGCTTTCAACTGCGAAGTAAATTTCATCCTTATCGCCCTTTCGTCCCATCATGACTAATAATGATTTCAATCATAGCAAGCACGGCTCAAAGGAGCTATCTATTCATTAGGTTATCCATGGTAACCTCGTGAAGCACCCAAAAAAAAGAGACCCGCAGGTCTCTTTTTATATCAATCTAGCATTTAAGCTTCAGCAGCTGGTGCTTTAGCTTCTTTGATTGATAAGCGAACGCGACCTTGACGGTCAACTTCCATCACTTTCACATCAACTTCTTGGTTCAATTGCAGGTGATCAGATACGTTAGCCACACGCTCATCACTGATTTGTGAAATGTGTACTAAACCATCTTTACCTGGCAGGATGTTAACAAACGCACCGAAATCAACGATACGGATAACCTTACCCTTATAAACACGACCGACTTCAACTTCAGAAGTGATTTCTTCGATACGGCGGATAGCTTCTTGAGTCGCTTCGCTGTTAGAAGAGGCAATTTTCACAGTGCCGTCATCTTCAAGTTCAATGGTGGTACCAGTTTCTTCGGTCAGTGCACGAATAGTGGCGCCGCCTTTACCGATAACATCACGGATCTTTTCTGGGTTAATTTTGATTGTAGTGATGCGTGGTGCATGATCAGAGATATCATCACGAGCTGAACCAATGGCTTGATCCATAACGTTCAGGATATGTACACGCGCGCCATAGGCTTGCTGCAGTGCAATTTCCATGATTTCTTTAGTGATACCTTCGATTTTGATATCCATCTGCAGAGCAGTAATACCATCGCGAGTACCAGCAACTTTAAAGTCCATGTCACCTAAGTGATCTTCATCACCTAAGATGTCTGACAGTACAACAAAGTCATCGCCTTCTTTAACCAGACCCATGGCAATACCTGCCACAGAGGTCTTGATAGGTACACCAGCATCCATCAGAGCCAGAGAAGTACCACACACAGAAGCCATAGAGCTTGAACCGTTAGATTCAGTGATTTCAGATACTACGCGTACTGAATATGGGAATTCAGCGGCTGATGGCATAACAGCGTTAATACCGCGCCATGCTAACTTACCATGGCCGATTTCGCGGCGCTTAGGTGAGCCAACCATACCAGTTTCACCCACTGAGTACGGAGGAAAGTTATAGTGCAGCATAAAGCGATTAGTACGCTCGCCCATGATGCTATCAATCTTCTGGGCATCACGCTCAGTACCTAAAGTACAAGTCACTAACGCTTGAGTTTCACCACGAGTAAACAGGGCAGAACCGTGAGTACGTGGTAATACGCCAGCCATTACGCTCAGTGCACGAACCATGTCTGGTTCACGGCCATCGATACGTGGGTTACCAGCAATAATGCGGCCACGAACAACTTTCTTCTCTAAACTACCTAACAGCTCTTCCAATTCACGAACGTTCAGTTCTGGTTGAGTTTCCAGTAATTTAGCGATAGCAGCTTGCTTAACCACAGACACTTGATCTTGACGCTCAAGCTTAGTGATGATCTGATAAGCAGCAGTCAGACCTTCTTCAGCCAGCTCTTTAATTTGAGCAACTAATTGCGCATCTTTAACAGGTGCAGACCAGTTCCAAGCAGGCTTGCCAGCTTCAGCTTTAAATTCATTGATGGCGTTAACAACAACTTGCTGTTGATCATGACCATAAACTACTGCGCCTAACATCACTTCTTCAGGCAGAGCATTAGCTTCAGATTCAACCATCAATACAGCAGCTTCAGTACCAGCAACAACCAAGTTTAATTGGCTCTCAACCAGCTGCTCAGCACCTGGGTTCAGCAGGTATTCACCATTGCTATAACCAACGCGCGCTGCGCCTAATGGACCGCTGAATGGAATACCAGAAATAGCCAATGCAGCAGAAGTACCGATCATAGAAACGATATCTGGCTCAATCTGTGGATCAACAGAAACTACAGTGATGATAACCTGAACTTCGTTAACAAAACCTTTAGGGAACAAAGGACGGATTGGACGATCGATTAAACGTGCAATCAGTGTCTCATCTTCAGATGGACGACCTTCACGCTTAAAGAAACCACCAGGAATCTTACCGGCTGCGTAAGTTTTTTCCTGATAGTTAACAGTCAAAGGAAAAAAGTCACGACCAGGATCTGCTTGTTTCTTACCCACTACAGTTACTAAAACTGTGGTGTCGCCCATACTGGCTAAAACGGCGGCATCCGCTTGACGTGCAATAACACCTGTTTCCAGGGTGACTGTATGTTGACCATACTCAAAACTTTTTACGATAGGATTCACGTGACCCATTCCTTAATTTAATGACCTTAATTACGCGCGTAAGTATACTGCAATATCTGGCACCAGATAAAGAGGGCAAGGGTCTCCATTATGAGACTATTTATTGATTGTCAGCCTTACGCACCAAAAAACAGGCAATAAAAAAGGAGGCTAAGCCTCCTTATTTACCTCAATGAGGCCGATTAAAAACCAGCCACACTAAGTAGGCAAACGCCGTATTAGCGACGCAGACCTAAACGCTTGATCAGGTCAGCATAGCGAACTACGTCGGTACGCTTCAGGTAAGCTAACAGCTTACGACGAGCGCTAACCATACGCAGCAGACCACGACGTGAGTGGTGATCATGGATGTGCTCTTTGAAGTGACCTTGCAGGTGGTTGATCTGTGCAGTTAACAGAGCAACTTGAACTTCAGTAGAACCTGTGTCGTTTTCACAACGGGCAAATTCAGCAACGATTTTAGCTTTTGCTTCAACGCTTAGTGACATGTTTGTCTCCAAAAAATAAATAATAAACCTTAGCCGATCACTAACTCAGCCAAGGGGAGCGGTATTTTAGCCAGAATATAGCCAAGGCGCAATAGCTTAATCAGCGCTTTGGAAGACCACTAGACGCTTAGGCGCTAATAATCCGGCAGGATTCAATTGGCCAATACCGACAAAACGCGCAGGTTCCCCTAAGGTAATCCGCACTAACGTATCTGCTGGTACATTAGGCACTGATACTGGGTTGCCATTCATTAAGAATTCAACAGACTCAGCAGGTACATGTACTACAGGAAAATTGGCTACCGCGGTATCCATTGGCAACAGCAAAGGATCTAATAAGCTTGCTGCTTCCAACTCTTGTTCAGCCGCATTATCTACTAAGGCTTGCAACTGCTCTAACGTCACCATCTTTTCATAAGGATAGTCGGCAACTTTAGTGCGACGCAGCATAATCACATGCGCGCCACAGCCTAGCATTTCACCTAAATCATCAGTAATAGTGCGAATATAAGTGCCCTTAGAACAATGAATATCTAAGGTTAACTCATCGCCTTCTAAGCTCACAAAATTAAGCTCATAGACTGTGATTGGACGGGCTTCGCGCGGAACTTCTTTACCTTCGCGAGCATACTTATATAAAGGTTGCCCTTGATATTTAAGCGCCGAAAACATTGACGGTACTTGCATGGTCTCGCCACGAAAATACTCTAATGCTTGCTGTAATTGCTCGTCAGTAAAGTTAAGCGGACGCTCTTGCACCACCTCACCATCAGAATCGCTGGTATCGGTGCGGACTCCAAGCTTAGCTGTGACTAAGTAACGTTTATCGGCATCAAGCAGATGCGATGAAAACTTAGTTGCCTCGCCCAAGCAAACCGGCAGCATGCCGGTGGCTAATGGATCTAATGCGCCGGTGTGACCCGCTTTAGCCGCGCCATACATACGCTTTACACGCTGCAAGGCATGATTAGAGCTCATGCCAGTTGGCTTATCAAGCAGCACTATGCCATCAATAAACCGACCTTTAGGACGACGCGCCATTAGGACTCCTTAGAATCGTCTTCGCGAGTACCGTGCTCTTTCTGCTTCTGCTCATCATCACGGATGATTTTACTCACTAGGTTAGACATACGCATGCCTTCAACCAGCGAGCTATCATAAATAAAGCGCAGTTGTGGCATTACGCGCAATTTCATGCGGCCAGCCACTAAGGTACGAATATAAGGCGCTGCAACATCTAAAGCTGACAGTTTATCAGCAATGACAGCATCATCTTCTTCAAAGAAAGTCACATAGACTTTGGCATAACTCAAATCACGCGATACTTCAACGTCATTCACAGTGATCATGCCAACACGCGGATCTTTCATGTCCCGCTGCAGTACCTGAGCCAGCTCTTGTTGCAATTGCTGACCGATACGACGGGTACGACTAAATTCTTTTGCCATAATAATCACCAAAGGGCGGTATGCCGCATCTGATTGATACACAAGTACCAAATAGACCGCACCCGCCCTTTATCAATTCAAATTAGATTAAAGTGTGCGTGCCACTTCAATGGTTTCGAATACTTCGATCTGGTCACCAGCACGAACGTCATTATAGTTCTTAACGCCGATACCACATTCCATGCCGTTACGAACTTCAGCCATGTCATCTTTAAAGCGACGCAGAGATTCCAGTTCACCTTCGTAGATAACCACGTTATCACGCAGTACACGAATAGGAGCGCTACGCTTAACGATACCTTCAGTCACCATACAACCGGCGATAGCGCCAAGTTTAGGAGACTTAAATACGTCACGAACTTCAGCCAGACCAATGATCTGTTGCTTGAATTCTGGCGCTAACATACCAGTCATTGCCGCACGAACTTCATCAATCAGGTCGTAAATTACGCTGTAGTAACGTAAATCAACGCTTTCTGATTCAATGGTCTTACGCGCTTGTGCATCGGCACGAACGTTAAAGCCCATCATGATGGCGTTTGATGCTGCAGCTAAGGTTGCATCAGTTTCAGACAGAGCACCAACACCACGAGCGATGATGTTAACTTTAACTTCATCAGTCGACAGCTTAGTCAGTGAGTCACAGATAGCTTCCAGAGAGCCTTGAACATCAGCCTTAAGCACGATATTCAGTTCCTGAACTTCGCCTTCAACCATGTTAGCAAACATGTTTTCAAGCTTAGATTTCTGCTGACGAGCCAGCTTAACGTCGCGGAACTTACCTTGACGATACAGGGCTACTTCACGGGCTTTACGCTCGTCACGAACAACAGTCGCTTCATCACCAGCTTTTGGCACACCAGACAGACCTAAGATCTCAACTGGGATAGATGGGCCGGCTTCAGTGATTGGGTTACCGTTCTCATCTTTCATGGCACGGATTTTACCGTATTCTAAGCCACACAGAACGATATCGCCTTGACGTAAAGTACCTTCTTGAACCAAGACAGTAGCAACTGGGCCACGACCTTTATCCAATTTAGATTCAACAACTACGCCTGCTGCCATACCTTCGCGAACTGCTTTCAGTTCCAGTACTTCAGCTTGCAGTAAGATGGCTTCTAACAGTTCGTCAACACCAGTACCCGCTTTAGCAGATACGTGAACGAACATGTTTTCTCCACCCCAATCTTCTGACATTACATTGTGCTGTGACAATTCAGTCTTAACGCGATCCGGATCAGCTTCTGGCTTATCCATCTTGTTAACGGCCACGATTAACGGCACGTTACCAGCTTTAGCGTGTTGAATCGCTTCGATGGTTTGCGGCATTACGCCATCATCGGCAGCAACAACCAGAATAACGATATCGGTCGCTTTAGCACCACGAGCACGCATAGCGGTAAACGCGGCGTGACCAGGAGTATCTAAGAAGGTGATCATGCCATTGTCGGTTTCAACATGGTATGCACCGATATGCTGAGTAATACCACCGGCTTCGCCAGCAGCTACTTTTGCACGACGGATATAGTCAAGTAATGACGTCTTACCGTGGTCAACGTGACCCATGATGGTCACTACTGGAGCGCGCGGCTCAAGAGCAACATCACCGTCACGGTCAGCCAGAACCTGATGCTCAAGTTCGTTTTCGCGTAACAAGATTACTTTGTGGCCTAACTCTTCAGCGACCATTTGGGCAGTTTCTTGATCAAGCACTTGGTTGATGGTAACCATAGTGCCCATCTTCATCATTTGCTTGATGATTTCAGTCGCTTTGATAGCCATCTTCTGGGCTAATTCAGCCACAGACACAGTTTCGCCAAGGCGGACTTCGCGGTTAACCGCAACCACTGGCTTGTTGAAACCATGAGCCATAGATTTAGGCGCACTACTGCGGTTCTTCATATGACGCTCACGACCGTCACGCGCATCTTTACCGCCACGCTTTTTAGCTGCCGGTTTGTTGCGACTACGACGTCCGCGCTTTTCTTCGTCCATATCAACTGTATCTTCAGCTGCACGAGCAACGACAGAAGTAGTAATATGGTGATCGCCGTTTTTCTCTGCTTCTAAACGTAAACGTTCTTCATCATCCCAACGTTTTGCATTTTCTTCGGCTAAGCGACGAGCTTCTTCAGCGGCTTTTGCGGCTTTTTCGTCAGCTTTGCTTTTGGCCAGTGCTTCTTGGGCCGATTTAATTTTTTCTTGTTCCAAACGGGCTGTTCTCGCTTCTGTTGTTTCTGCACCAACTTTAGTAGTTGATGGGGCTTGAGCTTGAGAAGTTTTCTCAGCTTTAGCCTTAGCTTCTGCAGCGGCTTTATCAGCGGCAGCTTTAGTCTTAGCTTCTGCCTCTACTTTTGCCTTGGCATCTGCGTCTGCTTTAGCCTTAGCCTCTGCTTCTACTTTTGCCTTAACCTCAGCTTCTGCACGAGCTTGTGCTTCTGCTGCTATCGCTGCCTCATCACGCTTAACGAATGTCCGTGTCTTACGTACTTCTACTTTAACATCTTTTGACTGCCCACCGTTACCAGCAACACTCAAAGTTTGTACAGTTTTACGCTGTAATGTCATCTTAGTAGGCACGGCGTCGCCACCGTGTTGTTTTTTAAGGTAATCCAGTAACTGCTGCTTTTCTTGCTCAGAGACAGTATCACCATTAACTTTTTTCACACCTGCGGCTGAAAATTGTTCAATCAAACGATCGACGCTTTTTCCAACTTCAGTTGCGAGTTTCTCGACTGTTGTTCCTGACATCAGTTTATCCCCCTGTTGATCGACTAGGCTTCTTCGCCAAACCAACAGATGTTACGGGCAGCCATGATCAGCTCTCCCGCTTTTTCTTCTGTCAATTCTTCAATCTCGATCAAATCATCAATGCCTTGTTCGGCTAAATCTTCTAACGTCACGATCCCACGGCTTGCAAAAACAAACGCGAGGTGACGATCCATTCCGGCCAACGCAAGTAAATCATCACTTGGTTCTGCCCCATCCAATGCTTCTTCAGAAGCTAATGCTCTGGTAGAAATCGCTGCTTTCGCTCGCTCACGCAAGGCTTCAACAATGTCTTCATCCAAACCATCAACGGCCAATAATTCAGTTACCGGCACGTAAGCAATTTCTTCTAATGAAGTGAAACCTTCATCAGCAAGCACCTGTGCGAAATCAGTATCAATCTCTAACGAGTTAACGAACAGATTAACAACTTTAGCACTTTCAGCCTGATGCTTGGCATTCATATCAGCCACAGTCATCACGTTTAATTCCCAGCCAGTTAACTGGGCGGCTAAACGTACGTTTTGGCCGCTACGACCAATGGCTTGTGCTAATGAGTCAGCTTCAACGGCGATATCCATTGAGTGGTTATCTTCATCAACAATGATGGATGCCACATCAGCAGGAGCCATAGCGTTAATCACATACTGAGCAGGATTATCATCCCACATGATGATATCCACACGCTCGCCACCTAATTCATTCGATACGGCTTGTACACGTGCGCCACGCATACCAACACAAGCACCGATAGGGTCGATACGACGATCATTTGACTTCACAGCAATCTTAGCGCGACTACCTGGATCACGAGCTGCGCCCATGATTTCGATCATCTCGTCAGCAATTTCAGGTACTTCAACACGGAACAGTTCAATCAACATCTCCGGCTTAGTACGAGTTAAGAATAACTGAGCGCCGCGAGCTTCAGGACGTACTGAGTACAATAATGCACGTACGCGATCGCCTGGGCGGAAACTTTCACGGCTGATTAAATCTTCTTTGTACAATACGCCATCAGCGTTACTGCCCAAATCAACCACTACGCTGTCACGATTGCTCTTCTTTACTACACCAGTGATCAGCTCGCCTTCTTTATCAGCAAACTGTTCAACGACTTGAGCGCGCTCAGCTTCACGTACTTTTTGTACGATAACTTGCTTAGCGGTTTGGGTAGTGATGCGATCAAATACAACTGATTCGATTTCATCTTCAATGAAAGCACCAATTTCGATGCCTGGCTCTTCGTATCGAGCGGCTTCAAGAGTGATTTCACGGAATGGGTTTTCTAATGCTTGACCTTGATCGTCAACAACCTGCCAGCGACGGAAAGTTTCATACGCACCGGTTTTGCGGTCAATAGCAACACGAACTTCGATATCGCCTTCATACTTCTTTTTGGTCGCAGTCGCTAAGGCAATTTCTAACGCTTCAAAAATTTTCTCACGCGGAACTGCTTTCTCATTGGACACTGCTTCAGCGACCAGCAAAATTTCTTTATTCATGATCTTGCCTCGTTCACCTTGAAACTATCAAAACTTAGCGATTAAGTTGCCTTTGCGAATATTATCGATAGCAACCAATTTATCATTACCATCAACAGTTAAGGTCAACATTTGACCATCAACTTTAGTGATAACACCTTTCAGATTTCGACTGCCGTCAACCGGCATAGTCAATTGAACTTTCGCATCTTCCCCAAGATAAACACCATATTGCTCGGCATTGAACAGAGGTCGATCGACACCTGGAGAGGAAACTTCCAAGGTATATTCATGTGTAATTGGGTCCTCGACATCCATGATGGCACTGATCTGGCGACTGGCAGCTGCGCAATCTTCAACATTTATGCCGTTATCGCTGTCGATGTACACCCGTAATGTGGAATGTTTACCCGCTTGCAGGTATTCGATGCCCCACAGCTGAAAACCCAGAGCCGCCACTGCTGGCAGTAACATCTCGGTTAGTTTGGATTCTAGTGTTGCCAAGGTAACCCCCAAAAAACAAAAAAAGGGCTAATAAGCCCCAGTATTACGCCGTATTCCGGCCAATTTAAAAGTCACAAATAACAAAAAACCCCGTAATCACGAGGTCATTGACATAAGAACCTATAAACAGTTACGTCCAAATTAATGAAACGTCACTGGGAGTTTGGTTGCGGGGGCCGGATTTGAACCGACGACCTTCGGGTTATGAGCCCGACGAGCTACCATGCTGCTCCACCCCGCGTCCGAAAACTGCAGCAAGTATACGGTTGATTCCGTTTACTTGCAATATCTGAGTAAATAAAACGCGATATTTACTCAAATTTGGTGCCGAGAGCGGGACTTGAACCCGCACGACCGTTAGGTCACAGCCACCTCAAGGCTGCGCGTCTACCAATTCCACCACCTCGGCGAACTTGCTATCAATCAGGAATCTTATCCTGTGATTGAGTTACTGGCTGTTCAACTTGAACAGGCGCAGTTGAAATACTTTTCCAGCTATCATCAACTTTCGCTGAGTTTGCACTCAAATTGCCGATGATTAAGCTTAATGCAAAGAAGCTAATTGCTAATATTGCAGTGGTTCGAGTCAGGAAGTTACCTGAGCCATTTGAACCAAATAAGGTTCCTGAAGCACCGGCACCAAATGATGCGCCCATGTCAGCCCCTTTACCTTGCTGGATTAAAATCAAGCCGATTAAGGCAAGTGAAACCAACAAGTAAACAACCATTAATACATTAAACATATTTTATGCGCTCATCGCTATGGAACACAGGGTTAAAAACTCAGCCGAGTTTAAACTGGCACCACCAATCAGTCCACCATCAACATCAGGCTGTGCGAAAATATCTGCCGCATTGGCTGGAGTCACACTACCACCGTAGAGGATTCGAATATTTTCCCCAATATAGGGAGACACTTCAGAAAGTCGCTTACGAATAAACGCATGTACTTCCTGGGCCTGCTCTGGTGTCGCACTTTTACCAGTTCCTACTGCCCAAAGTGGCTCGTAGGCGATAATCGCATTATCAAACGCCATAGTGCCATTTTTTTCAATGACCACATCCAACTCTTCAGCAATGACTTCAAATGTCCGTCTTGCTTCGCGGGCTGGACCTGACTCACCAACACAAAGTATCGGGGTCAAACCATGTCGCTGTGCTGCTGCAAACTTATCTGCAACTATATCACTGGTTTCGCCGTACATTCTACGACGTTCAGAATGACCGATAATAACATATCGGCATCCGGCATCTGCAAGCATCTGCCCGGAAACTTCACCTGTATAAGCACCAAATTGATGCTGACTCAAGTTCTGAGCTCCCATTCTGACTAAGCTGCCGCTTAAGGCCTCTTTATTTTGTTCCATCAACCGCTTTACACTTTCCAGGTAAATGGCTGGGGGACATAGGACTACCTCAGCTGAATCGTCCTTTATTTTGCGAGCAAACTTACTGAATAAATCTTGTGCCAATTCCGCACTACCATTCATTTTCCAGTTGCCTGCAACCATGGGGCGTCTGAGTGCCATCTCTGTCTCCTCTGAAAGCGGGAGAGATAATAACTAACAGCTAAGTAAGTTACAATACCCAAACCCACAAAAATTCGCTAAGTTAGTGCGAGTGCTCGCTTTTTGTCCGAAAATGGGGTTTTATGGGCAGATTATCTGCCCATGCATTTAGCCTTTGGAAACTTCAGTTACCCTTGCAGCGATTTGACTCGCAAAACGTTCCACTTCAGCTCTGTCTTCGCCTTCAACCATCACACGGATTAATGGCTCAGTGCCAGATTTACGTAAGAGTACGCGGCCACGTTGACCGAGCGCCTGCTCAACCTCAATAACTGTTTGTTTTACTAAGGTAGACGCTAATGGATCTGATTTGCCTTCAAAACGCACATTGATTAACACCTGTGGGAACATAGTAAGCTTGGCCGTCAATTGCTCCAACGTCTGTTGTTGACGACACATAGCCGCCAACACAAGTACCCCAGCGATAATACCATCGCCCGTGGTTCCATTATCTAAGCTCAATATGTGGCCAGAGTTCTCTCCGCCTAAGCGCCAGCCCTTTTCTTTAAGTAACTCCATGACATAGCGATCGCCCACTTTAGAGCGCTCAAATGGAATGCCTTCAGCCTTTAAGGCTAACTCAAAACCTAAGTTAGACATTAAGGTGCCGACTACGCCGCCTTTCAAGCTATCACGCAAATGAGCATCTATCGCCAAAATGTATAGAATTTGGTCACCATCAATCACTTCGCCATGACGATTAACCATCATGATACGATCGCCATCGCCATCTAAAGCAATACCTAAATCACTGCCTGTTTCGAGCACTTTAGCCTGAATAGCGGCCATTGAGGTGGCGCCGCAATCAAGGTTAATATTCACACCATTTGGGCTAGTGCCTATGGTAATGACTTCAGCACCCAGTTCACGGAAAACGCTTGGAGCAATGTGATAAGTCGCGCCATGGGCGCAGTCAACCACGATTTTCATGCCTTCTAAAGTAAATTCGGCGGGGAAATTACCTTTACAATATTCAATGTAGCGGCCAGCGGCATCTTCTACCCGCGACACTTTACCCAGTAAATGCGATTCAACACAGGTCATAGGTTTTTCAAGTTCAGCTTCAATTAGCAGTTCAACGCTATCGTCTAACTTACAACCTGTCGTTGAGAAGAACTTAATTCCGTTATCGTAATAAGGATTATGTGACGCACTGATCACAACACCAGCTTCGGCACGGAAGGTGCGAGTTAAATAAGCAACCGCTGGCGTTGGCATTGGCCCAAGCAACATGACATTTAAGCCGGCGGCTGACAGCCCGGCTTCTAACGCTGATTCAAATAAATAACCAGAAATACGCGTATCTTTACCAATAATCACTTTACGAGTGCCACTGCGCGATAATACGCGCCCAGCTGCCCAGCCTAATTTTAATGCTAATTCAGGCGTCATTGTTCCCGCGCCTACTCGGCCGCGAATGCCATCAGTTCCAAAAAATTTTCTCATTGCTGTAATCCATGTATAAATGTAACGAGGTCTCAACGCTGTTTGAAAATCAATAACGAACTATTGTCGTCATAATTTTCGTTTTTTAATTCTGTTTTATCATTTGGGTTTGGGTCATTTGCCAAACTTTTAGCATGTCCATGGTTTCAGCCACGTCATGCACACGAATAATATTGGCGCCATGTTGGCAAGCAATTAAGGCGGCGCTAACACTACCAATTAGTCGCTCTTCAACATCACGATTCAGTAACTGCCCTATCATACTCTTACGCGACAACCCGATTAACAAGGGACGATCTAACACTGCAAACTGCGCTAATTGCGCCAGTATTTGATAGTTATGGGTTAGCGTCTTACCAAAACCAAACCCTGGGTCTAAGACTAAGTTATCGAACGAGATACCTGCAGCGATACATGCCGCAATTCTCGCCTTAAAAAAAGTGAGAATATCATGAATAATATTTTCATACTCGGGATTAGCTTGCATGTTTTGCGGTTGCCCTTGCATATGCATTAAACATACCGGCACTTGTAACTGCGCGGCCATGGCTAATGCACCTGGCTCAGTTAATGCTCGCACATCATTAATCATATGGGCGCCAGCAGCAATCGCAGCTGCCATCACAGCAGGTTTGCTGGTATCAATGGAGATCCACACATCATGATGGCGACTAACATATTCAATGACGGGAATGACGCGCGCTAATTCTTGTTCTTCTGTGACTAAGGCCGCACCTGGGCGGGTCGATTCACCACCAATATCAATAATGCCCGCGCCAGCGTTAATCAGTTTATCGGCATGATCACAGGCATGCTTAGTGCTAAAAAAATCTCCGCCATCAGAAAAAGAATCTGGAGTGGTATTAACAATGCCCATAATAACCGGCATTGACACATCTAATCTTGACCCTTGTGAATATAGCTTTTGCATCCATCCTCCGAAAACAAGAAAACCCCTTTCGGGGTTTTCTTTTATAACTCAAAAAGTTATTTAATCTCTGCCTCACCGCTGTCCTTTAGTGGCGTTTCAGGCTTAGGTTCAGCCTCAGTCACTTTAGGTTCAACGTTGTCTTGATTGGCAGCATCTGCTGGGCGAGCCTTAGGCGTCCCGTTGTCATCGCGCGAAGAATTATCTTCAGCCCAATCAGCAGGAGCACGCACTTCACGACGAGCCATCAAGTCATCAATCTGCGGCGAATCAAGAGTCTCATACTTCATTAAGGCATCTTTCATAGAATGTAAGATGTCTAAATTATCAGTCAGGATTTGCTGAGTACGCTGATAATTGCGATCGATAATCGCCTTAATTTCTGAGTCTATGATAGTCGCGGTTTCATCAGACATGTGTTTGGACTTACCCATAGAGCGACCTAAGAAGACTTCACCTTCTTCTTCGGCATACAATAATGGTCCAAGTTTGTCAGAGAAGCCCCACTGAGTCACCATGTTACGTGCTATCGAAGTGGCATACTTAATGTCTTGCGATGCACCCGTCGATACTTGCTCGCGGCCATAAATCATCTCTTCAGCTAAACGTCCACCATAAGCTACTGAGATTTGACACTCAAGTTTACGGCGGCTTTGGCTAACAGCATCAGCCTCTGGCAAGAAGAAAGTTACACCTAACGCGCGGCCACGAGGAATAATGGTTACTTTATGAACCGGGTCGTGCTCGGGCATTAAAAAACCAACAATGGCGTGGCCGGCTTCGTGATAAGCCGTCATTTCTTTGTCAGCTTCCGACATCACCATAGAGCGGCGCTCAGCACCCATCATGATTTTATCTTTAGCACGCTCAAACTCTTCCATTCCCACCACACGGCGATTACCGCGGGCAGCAAACAGAGCCGCTTCGTTGACTAAGTTAGCTAAATCGGCGCCAGAGAAACCTGGCGTACCACGAGCTATCACGCTCGCTTGTACATCATCACCAATCGGCACTTTGCGCATATGCACTTTCAGGATCTGCTCACGACCACGAACATCAGGTAAACCTACCACTACTTGACGATCGAAACGACCTGGACGCAGTAATGCGGCATCGAGAACGTCGGGACGGTTAGTCGCCGCAATCACGATAATACCTTCATTACCTTCAAAGCCATCCATCTCAACTAGCATTTGGTTCAGTGTTTGCTCACGTTCATCGTGCCCACCACCTAATCCAGCGCCACGTTGACGGCCGACCGCATCAATTTCGTCGATAAAAATAATACATGGGGCAGATTTTTTGGCTTGCTCAAACATATCACGTACGCGCGAGGCACCCACACCCACAAACATTTCAACGAAATCAGAACCTGAAATGGTAAAAAATGGCACTTTAGCTTCACCTGCAATGGCTTTAGCTAATAATGTTTTACCTGTACCTGGTGGGCCAACAAGCAAGACACCTGTAGGTATACGACCACCAAGACGTTGGAATTTAGTTGGGTCACGTAAGTAATCCACTAACTCCTTCACTTCTTCTTTGGCTTCGTCACAACCTGCCACGTCACCAAACGTAGTTTTGATTTGATCTTCGCCCATCAACTTGGCTTTACTCTTACCAAATGACATTGCGCCTTTACCACCGCCGCCTTGCATTTGACGCATAAAGAATATCCATACGCCAATTAATAGCAGCATGGGGAACCAAGAAATAAAGATTTGAGTCAAGAAACCAGTCTGTTCGGCTTCCTTACCCGCTACGAGCACGCCTTTGCTCATCAGATCATTGATAAGATCTTGATCATACATAGGCATGATAGTGGTGAATTTCTCACCGCTGCGCTTTACTCCATCTATAGTGCGTTGGTCGCTAGCAATAACAACTGACGCTACATTGCCTTTTTGGTTTGCATCCAAAAAGGTTGAATAATCCATCTTCTGCGCTGAGGAAGAAGAGGGGGAGTATCCCTGGAACACCGACATCAGTACGACGGCGATGACCACCCAGAGTATTAGATTTTTTGCCATGTCACTCAAATTACTCGACCTCTTAAAGTCTTGCGATGATTAACGCTAGATTACTACAACTTGTAACCTGTCGCCACAAGATAGACTTCACGCGAACGCGGGCGTGATGAGTCCGGTTTACGGGTCTTGACTACCTTAAAGGCATCCTTCACCGCTTTCATATAATCGTCAAAGCCCTCCCCCTGAAAGACCTTAACGGCAAAACTACCATTGGGTGCTAATACTTGGTGACACATATCAAGCGCCAGTTCCACCAAATACATAGCGCGGGGCTGATCAACCCCCCCGGTTCCACTCATATTAGGCGCCATATCCGATAACACTAGATCCACTTTCGCTTCACCAACACGTGTTAACAGGGCTTCCAATACTTTATCTTCACGGAAATCCCCTTGTAAAAAGTCGACTCCGACTATAGGGTCCATAGGTAAAATGTCACAAGCTATGACCTTACCTTTGCCCTCAAGCAATTTAACCGCGATTTGTGACCAGCCCCCAGGAGCTGCCCCTAAATCAACGACTGTCATGCCGGGTTTAATCAACTTATCCTTTTGTTGCAACTCTTCTAACTTGAATGCTGCTCGCGATCGCAAACCTTGTTTTTGAGCTAATTTGACATAATGATCATCAAAATGCTCTAGCATCCAGCGGTTTGAGCTGGCTGAACGTTTTTTACCTGACATCGAATTTCCGTGAAAATGAGTATTACACTGAGCCTATATAAGGGTAGAATAGCGGTTTTTCAACAGTAACTCAGCATAAAGTTGGTAGAAATGAACTTAACAACCAAACAGAAACAACACCTCAAAGCATTGGCTCACAACTTAAAGCCTGTGGTGTTGCTGGGATCCAACGGTTTAACCGAAGGTGTACTGGCTGAAATCGATAGTGCGCTCGGTCATCATGAACTGATTAAAGTGAAGGTCGCCACCAGTGATCGCGACATGAAAGCCGCCATTGTAGATGCTATTGTTCGTGAAACTCAGTCTGAAAAAGTCCAAGTCATTGGCCACATACTGGTATTGTTCCGTCAGTCAGAAGAAATGAAGATTGCTTTGCCACGAGCCAAGTAAATTTCAACAAAAAAGCCGCTAGATTTAGCGGCTTTTTTGTATCTATTAAATATATTGAACTGACACTATCTCAAAATCAGAGACACCACCTGGCGTCACAATCGTCACTTCATCATCCACACTCTTACCAATCAACCCCCTGGCAATCGGTGAATTCACTGAAATCAAATTGAGTTTAAAGTTCGCCTCATCATCACCGACAATTCTGTAGGTCACTTCATCTTCAGTGTTCAGATTTAAAATCGTCACAGTGGTACCAAAAATCACCTTGCCAGTATTTGGCATTTTGGTTACATCAATAATTTGCGAGTTTGACAATTTACCTTCAATGTCACGAATACGGGCTTCGCAGATACCTTGCTCTTCACGAGCGGCATGATATTCAGCATTTTCTTTTAAGTCGCCAAGCTCACGAGCCGTAGCAATGGCTTCGGTAATTTTAGGGCGTCTATCGAACTTCAAAAAATCCAGTTCTTTGCGCAAGTTCTCTGCGCCAACGACGGTCATTGGAACTTTATTATTCATAACAGTTCTGTGTCTCCATTAAACAACAGTAATCCAAACAAGACAGTGCTCATTTGGATATAAATAGGTTGGAATTGCACCAGCAATGAAAATAGGTGGTGCTTTAGAATGCCTACAGCTTACCCAAGCTTGCGCCTATATGAAAGAATCTCCATGAAAAATTATTTGATAAGTGGATGTTCTATACTTTTGTAGTCTTAATCAGCAGAGAAAAACCATGACAGATCAACATAAAGGCTTATGGCTAGCGTTTGCTGGGATCATGATCCTAAGCTTCGATAGCCTATTAGTTAAGTTGATCGGCGGTTCACCTTGGGATCTACTTTTTTGGCGCGGAGCATTGCAAGCGAGCTCCTTATTCTTCATTCAATTAATTTTTAATCGCCATGAATTAGTTCAAGATTTTACTCCGCCGACTAAGTTAGTGCTACTGGCAGGTGTGTTATTTGCGGCCTCCACCATATGTTTTGTGGAATCGCTCAATCATACCCAAGTTGCCAGCACTTTAGTGATAGTTAATACCGCACCATTATTTACCTCATTGTTAGCGCTTATCGTATTAAAAGAAAGAATTGAACGTCCAACCCAAATTGCCATTGCCATAGCGATTTCCGGAATTTGGATCATTTTTGCCTTCGCCCCAGGGGACGGCGAATGGATAGGTAACCTCTACGCTGTCTTTACTGCTATGTCGACGGCTATCTATCTAGTCATTATGCGTAAAACCAAAGGCCAACATGCTGCCAGCTTTTTAATTGCTTCTGGCATCTTGGTTGCGCTCTATTCGCTTTATCAAGGCGCTAGCCCGTTAAGTGTTAGCCAGAGCCAGTTTATTTACTTATTGCTGCTAGGCGGTTTAGTGGTGCCAGGGGCTTATCTGTGCATCTCTAAGTCACCTGCGTATATACCCGCGGCGCAAACTAGCTTCATTTTGCTAGCAGAGGTGCTATTAGGTCCTTTATATGTGTATTTATTTGTGGGCGATGTACCATCAGCCAATGATATGGCCGGCGGCGCCATCATATTAACCACCTTAGGCATGCATACAGTGTGGCAAATACGAAAAAGCACTAGCCGGCGAGTTGATTTTTAAGCAAATAACTCAAAATACCACCACAAAGATTAAAAGCTGAGCAAACAGTTTGCTTTTACAAAAAAACGACTTGCCAGTTTAGAACTGTGACACTACTATAGCCACATCAAGCAGCGACAGCCGCTTGATAGCAGACTAACTCTGATGTTAGTTGCCCGAATAGCTCAGTCGGTAGAGCAGAGGATTGAAAATCCTCGTGTCCCTGGTTCGATTCCGGGTTCGGGCACCAAAATTAGCCGGCATAGCTCAGTTGGTAGAGCAACTGACTTGTAATCAGTAGGTCCCGAGTTCGACTCTTGGTGCCGGCACCATATAAACAACAAAGCCACTCAATGAGTGGCTTTGTTGTATCTGTAGCAAAATAAAACCTTCTTACATTCATTGGTGGTTAAATCGAATTGGTAGTTGCATTGAGATGATACCCCTTAAGCCTATGGATAAGGTAAGCCCCTCTGATTATGCCCGCAAGACATACCCCCACCCCCACTACACTCTATACACTGTCACGCTCCAATCACAACGACTCCTTTCTAGCTTCCATAGGTCACTAGAACTCCAATAAAGCCTTTTAACGCGAGAGTTATAAGCAGCTAAGATAAATAATCACCCAAAGAAAACGGCCCTATAAAGGACCGTTACTGTTTGCGTATATCAGGCGTCAATCAACTCTCGACTAACTCACCTTTAAAGAGAACGCACTCACTATTTCCAGCTACGCATCTTATGACCTTTCAGGGCATAGAATAAGATAAATAGGTAGCAAGGTAAGCCAACCCAGTAAGCCATTTGAGTATCAGCAAACAAGGCAACTTGACCAAAGGCTAGGGGTAAAATAGCACCACCGGAAATACCCATGATTAATAAGGCAGAACCTTGAGCAGTAAACTTACCTAAACCTTGTAAAGCTAACGGCCATACTGACGGCCATACCAAGGCGTGTGCCAGACCCATCATAGCCACAAACGTCACTGAGTCAGGGATCACAGGAATACCAGACCAGCCCCATAACACTTGAGCAATCGCGGTTGACTCAGTTGATGCCATAGTAGCGCCAAAGATACACAACACACCCGCGACTGATGAGCCGATTAATGCAGCTTCTTGGCTAATGATTTTTGGAATACAAGTCACACCAATCAAGTAACCTATCACCATGAAAACCATAGTGTAAGAAGTTAATGAAGCAAAGTTTTGAACGCCTAATCCGGCGCCATACAAACCTATGGTATCACCAGCAATAACTTCAATACCGACGTAACAAAATAAGGCAACAGCACCTAATACTACTTGTGGGAACTGCATGATACCGGTGGCATTTTTATGCTCTGCCCCTGGCTCATCAAACTCAAGCTCTGGTAATGATGAGAACTTAACTAAACCAATCAAAAACACTAAAGCCACTGCCATATAAATGTAAGGCATCACTAAGCGTGCTGATAATTCAGAAATTTGTGCAGCTCTTTCAACTTCATTTAAAGCCGCTAAGTGTTCAGAGCTAAAATTATCAAGACCTGATAATACCAAGGCAGTAAATAAGAGTGGCACCATTACGCCAGCACCCTTATTAATTAATCCCATGATACTAATACGCATCGCCGCACTTTCACGCGGACCAATATGCACTACATACGGGTTAGATGCTGTTTGTAAAATAGTTAAGCCAGTGCCTAGCACAAACAAAGCCACTAGGAATAAGAGATAGTTGGCTGATTGCGCCGCTGGAATAAACAGTAATGAACCGACGGCCATAATGCCAAGACCAATTGCCATACCATCTTTATAGCCTGTCTTCTTTAAGATATATGACATAGGTAAAGCCATGACTGTATAGGCAATATAAAAAGCAAAAGTCACGAATAACGCTTGAAATTCATTTAACTCACAAATGATTTTTAGAAAGGGGATTAACGAGCCATTTAACCAAGTTACAAAACCAAAAATAAAAAACAATATGCCAATAATGGTCATAGGTAATAGGCTGCTTTGCGGCGCCCCTTTTGCCTCACTAATTGCACTCATACTCATATCCTACCTCTTGTCCTTGTTATCATTATTAAACCTTAAGCTTCCCGCCTAGCGGCTAACTCTATTTTTTATACAATTAATCATTTTTAACTATGTTTATTTAAGCATAACACCATAAAAAGACAGCGCTGTCATCCTTAAGAAACCTATGATAGTAAGCTGTGTCACACTTTAATAAATAGCTGGCGATTATATAGCCAGCGCAGCAGTAACCACTGCACCGTAAGTAGCGAAATCGCCATTAATAGCGGCTGCCATAACTCTGGAGCCGCTTGAATAAACCCACCGAATAGGCTGTCAGCTACATAACGCCATTGCACTAAGCTCGATGCCAAGTAAATCACTATCGCATTGGTGCCTATTACAGCAAAAAACCAGCCAAACCTTTGCCAATTAAGAACATCGACTAACCCATAAAACAGAGCCAACAGCAATATGCTAGAGCCTATGGTGACTAGCGAAAAAGTCATGGTCCATAAGGATTTATTAATAGGAATCCATGGCGATAACAGAATGCCAATAATAATGAGAGCGCTACCAGCAAACAATAAGGTCAAGAGTAATCGCTTAGGGGATGCTTGCTGCTTAACAAAGCGTCCAACAAAGACACCCACTAAAGCATTGATGATGGCGGGCAAGGTTGAAAGTAAACCTTCGGGGTCGTAAGGCAGATTCTGATAAGTGATGCCTGGCAGCCAATGAGTATCAACCCAAGCATTAATCGAGCCTTCCGCCGTAAAAGCATTAGCGCCAAAGCTTAATTGCAAAAAGGTATAAGCAATTAATGCTATGGCCGCGAGCCAATATTGGCTGCGGATTGAGGTGTGCCAAACTATCATGGCCGTGAAAAACCAAGCAAAAGCGATTCTGGCTAACACACTGGCATAACGCACTTGCTCAGGAGACGCCGGCATGCCACTGCCCCAGCCATGGTTATAAATAATTCCGAGGACAATCAATAAGGATAAACGCGTCAAGGCGTGGCGATAATAGGGATATCTAGATGCTAAGGGTAAAGCGTCAAGGCGTTTGGCTGATAAGCCTAAGGCAACGCCCGATAAGAATATAAATAAGGGGAAAATCAAATCATAAAAGCTAAAGCCATGCCACTGGCTGTGGTGCATTTGGCCATCAAGCCACTCAAAACCTCGCCAAGAAGTCAGAACAAATAAGGCCGCAAATATGGCCTCGCCACCTAAAATCCAAAACATATCAAAGCCGCGCAAGGCATCTAATGATTTAAGTCTGGTGCGCGGCTTATCTGCCGGCGTGATAGGCGGTAACGCATCCTGCGTTTGTCCTTGGCTCATGGTTCATCCTGATAGTTATTATTATGATGGCCAAATTTAAATTATTTTAGCGAGCGTTGCTATTCTGCAAGCAACTAATCAAGCAACTAGTAATGAGCATCCCCACCAATATAGGTGTGGCTAACCTGTAAATCGTCATCTAACACCACAAAGTCAGCTCTTGCGCCAACGGTTAACTGGCCATAATCATCGCTAACCCCTAAATACTGGGCAGGATATAAAGACGCCATTCTTAACGCTTCATCTAAAGACAGACCTAACATAGATACGCTATTACGCACTGCTGAAGCCATATCAAGTACGCAGCCGGCAAGCTCGCCGGTCACTGCATTTAAGCGATCGCCACTGCGAATGACTTGTTGACCAAAGAGTTCAAAAGTCAGGTTGTCATCGTCCCCGACCGGCGGCATAGCATCAGTCACCAGTAATACTTTGCCAGGCGCTTTGGCGCGAAGTGCAATGCGCGCGCTCGCGGCATGAACATGATGACCATCGACAATTAAGCCGCACCAAGCGTCGCTATCAAGAGCTGCGCCAACCACGCCAGGCTCTCTTGAGCCAAGTGCTGACATAGCATTAAATAAGTGGGTAAAGCCATCGGCGCCAGCATTAATCGCCGCCATCGCCGTGGCATAATCAGCATTGGAATGACCAAGGCAAACTTTAACGCCCGCGGCCACTAACTGACTAATGACATCTTCTGCCACATTTTCAGGCGCTAACGTGACTAATTTAATTCCGAGATCTTGCCGAGCAAATTCCGCCAATTCAGCATTGGCAATGCGGCGAATATGGCCTGCAGGATGTACGCCCTTTTTCGGCACAGATAAATGTGGGCCTTCAAAATGCACCCCTAAAATACCTGGAACTTGAGCCTTAATCGCTTGAGCCATAGCAGAACTTGCGGCCTGCATGACTTCAATATCATCAGTAATCAAGGTTGGCAGCATAGCCGTGGTACCAAAACGTGCATGAGCTTTGGCTATGGCCTGAATACCAGCAACACTTGGGCTGCTATTAAATAGCACCCCGCCGCCACCATTGACTTGAATATCAATAAAACCAGGCACAACTCGCCCTGTGAGCACTTGTGCATCAGGACTCGTTGAGTTCGTACTTAAGGACACAATACGCCCTTGCTCGACACAAAATTCCACATCAGATAGCCACTGCTGACCATCAAACAATTGCTGCGCACGAAAGTAAGTTCTCATTGAGTTATGCCTCGTTAAATGACTGCTGATTATAAGGTTTGGGTAACTTTCTTAAGACCCTTTGGGTTATCAGGATCGATTCCCCGAGCAATAGCCACAGCGGCCATATCGATATAAAAACGCTGCAACAAGGCTAATGGCGCAACGCGCGGCGCTAAGCCATGGGCAGTTTGATTTAAGTGGATCATATTAGCGCCGCGACTTGCCACGTTTTCAACTTGTTCTATGTGACTGGCATAAGACTCATCAGCAACACAAGCATCAATAACAGTAAGCTTTTGCTCTACTAAGGTCACTGGGCCATGCAAAAACTCAGCACTTGAGAAAGCTTCAGCATGCACGCCGCCCACTTCTTTCATTTTTAACGCAATTTCTTTAGATACTGCATAACCAAAACCGCGGCCTAAGATCACCAGGTTTTTAACGCCTTCTAATGCTTCAGCTTTTAGTTGTGGCTCAGCATCAACTGCGCCTTGCAGGGCATCAGGCAAGGTCTCTAAAGACGCCAGTAATTCTTCATTCTGTGACCAGTTAGCGGCCAACTGCAGTAATGATGACAAAGTAGCTAAGTAGCTCTTAGTGGCAGCAACTGCTTTTTCTTCACCAGCGCGCACCGGCCATACCTGATCAACAATATCTTTAATCGGTGAAGTTTCATCATTAACAATGGCAATACAATAAGCACCGGCTTCTTTTGCCATGCGCGCCTGCGCCAAAATATCTGGGCTACGACCGGATTGAGAAATCACAATCACTAAGCCGCCTTCGAGGTGCAAGGTTTTACCATAGACGCTAGCAACCGATGGTGCAGCAGCAAAGGTAGGCACGCCTAACTCTACTTCTAATAAATACTTAGCAAACACACCAGCATGATCTGATGAGCCACGGCCCACTATCATCACGAACTTTGGTTTGAACTCACGTAATTTCTGCCCGATTTCTACCGCTAATTCTTTATTAGCCAGTAATTGTTCACGGATCAGGTGCGGGGCTTGACGCGCTTCGCGCTCCATGATGGTTTGAGTCATATATTTATCCTTAAATTGAAACTTGCTGTTCTGATTGCTGGGCATACAATACTGCGCCCATTTCGGGTGCAGCTAATATAGGTTTGATGGCATCACTAACCTGAGGCGCTAAAAACGGTCGTAAAGGCTCGGCTAACCCGCCTATCATAGAGAAACGGCTTGGACTGATGCTCAGTAATTTCTGCGCTAATTGACTAATGTAATCCGCGCCATCATTTACTATGGCTAAAGCCACTTCATCGCCTTCGCGAGCGGTTGCTAATACCAAATGCGCCAATTTGGCATAACAGCATGATGAATGACCGGCTAACTGCGCCACTATGCCCATGGCATCTTTACAACCGAAATAGTTAAGAAGCTTTGGGGTTAACGCGGTTGGGGGGGCAAAACCATCCAGTTCGAGTAATACATGCTCAGCGGCCTTTAAACCTAACCAAGCGCCACTGCCTTTATCGCCTAAAGCAAAACCATGACCACCGAGTAACACTTGCTGCGAGCCAGTGTTTGCATAGCCGCAAGAACCTGTGCCAGTAATAATCACAGCGCCGTTATCGCCGCCATGAGCGCCAAGACAGGCAGTATGTAAGTCTGTGGTGAGATAAAAACGTTGGAAAGGATGATCCCAGGCAGCAACATCGGCAAATAAGCGCGGAACGTTTACACCAGCAAGACCAGCGCCCACTATCAGGCTTGATATTAGGCTTGCATCTAAGCCCGCATCAGCTAGGGCTAATAAGGCAGACTCAGTGATTGAATCAAACGTTTGCTGTAACCCATGCAGAGGATTGGCGCGACCTGCGACACCAACTCCTAACGCACCTCGCTGCTGACAATAGAGCAAGGCTCGGCATTTTGTACCACCGCCATCGATTCCTAAAAATAATGGCTGCTGCGTGTGCGCATTTGAATTCATCGCATCTCTCATGTGATATCCGTCCATAGAATCATCCTGCAACATCAGGATTTATTGTGGTTGATATGATGTTAGCTCAAAAATGACAGCGCTGTCATTTTATATTATTCGACCTCTGAACCTATACGTGATTACCACCTAAATTTAGAGAAGCATCACGTTACCCCCTCCTTGATCGTATGAATTACAATCGATTTCTGGGTAATTTTTCACCTACGCCCCACATGCATTCATGATGAGTCCCTCAAAATTAACATTCTCCCTGCCCGCTTATCATCGGCGGAACGGGCGCGCACAGCGACAGGCAAGGTAACCTTAACGCCATGACTCCAGCGCTGCCACTGACCATTCATTTCTCGATATTCAAGCGCAAGTCCTGGGAAGCTAGTATTCATATGCATTAAACCATCTTGAATTTTCGCCCCAGCCAAAGGCACGCGATACTCAACCTTGGCCTTGTCTAATTTCACTAATGCTTTTTGCCCTAAGGTATTGGCCAGTCGCTGCCACTGCGCTAATTGCTGCGCTTGCATCAAGGGCGTGAAATACTCACTGTTTTCGCTATAAATGGCCCCCTGCGGCAGATAAGGCACTTCCCATTCTGGGCTATGCCAAGCTCTTTCTGCCAGCATCAAGAGGCGTGGAAAAGTGAGATAATCAACCAGTTGATTAGAACGAACAGTTTCACTCCATAGCTGCCCTTGAATACCAAGCACCTCACGCCCTTGTGCTAATGGCGCTTGCCCAATAGCAACGGGAGCCGCATGAGTATTGGAGTGAGTGCTTGTATCTAAACCCGCATCTAAGCCTGTATCTGTACGAATGATGCTGTCATCGGCCACATAAGGCCGCCCTTCAAAATTGAGCTACTGCTCGGCATTGGCAGCTAAATTGCCAGGCATGAATTCAAAGACTTTACGGCTAGAGCTTGCTCGCGTCGCCCAGTAATAACCATGCTCTTTGGGATCGGCGGCGTGCGGCATATCGAAATACAACACATCGGGAACGGAAAGCACGACATCCCAACCCAAATTAGCTTGCTGATGTGCACGCTTATGGCCACCAGCATGCAGACTATCCCACACATTGGATTGCACTATGGTTGGCATATTTTCTATGCGGGTATGGCTCATGCCATCGCTCCAACCGGCGACTTCAATGCCTTTTTGCGCCAGCATTTGGCTAATCCGCTCGATAAAATAACCACCGAGTTGATTCATATCAGTAACGCCATAAGGATTATTGGCAATAAAGGCGGCGCACGCAGGTGATTTAAGCCAAGCGCCAGCGGTTTCATCGGCGCCTATGTGATAACGCGTGAGCGCAGCGCCAGCCTCTTGATGCATCAAGGCGATTTCATTTATTACCTTGTCAATAAATGCAAAACTCGACTCTAAGCACACATTGATGGTGTTGTCGTTATAGTGCTGAATCGATGAGTATTGAGTTTTATCTTGCGGATCGCTAAGCTGATATTGATTGGCTATCGCAGGCGCTAAGCGCGCACTTCTAGCATCCATAGCTTTAATCGCCGCACGCGAGTGCCCTGGCATATCCATAGAGGGAATAATTTGAATATGGCGCGCCGCCGCAAACTTAACTAAATGTATGTACTGCTCTCGGCTGTAGTAACCATTCACACTCGAATCTGCATTTGGCCCACTGCCCAGTTGGGGTAATAAACAGGTTTTTTCCGTTAAATCATGACAACGCTTAGCACCAACATCAGTGAGCTCTGGTAAACCCGCAATAGCCAAGCGCCACCCTTCATCATCGGCCATATGCAAATGCAGCTTGTTAAGCTTAAAGGCTGCCATTTGTTCAAGCAGCTTTTCAATTTGGGCTACGCCATGAAAGTTTCGGGCAACATCAAGATGAAAGCCGCGAAATGAATAGCGCGGCGCATCAACCACTGTCAGCTGCGCCACACTTTGAGTATTGATGTCATACACACTGACTAGCGACATTAAGCCGTAAAACACTCCGGTATCACTGCCACCAACAATGGCAATGCCCGCATCATTAATAGCTAATCGATAAGCCTCAATGCCAAGGCTTGGATCTAAGCTTAAAGCAAGGCTTACACCACTTGATGATTGAGTCATGCCTAACGAGGCTAGATAGGTTAATGCGCTTTCCATGGCTATTTTGTTGCTATTAGCATAGCCCTGAATCTTTAGTCCCGAGGCAAGTGAGAGTGGCGGCGCCTTAATCAACTGCACTGCTGTTGGCGTTGGAATAATTTGGCTGCTGACGCCAGCCTCATTTCGCGGCGTGTCTTGATTTTCAGCAAAGATTGATTGCGGCGTAACCCAAGTCACTTCATCCGTGGCGCTACTTTTAAATTGTAATTGAGCGTTATCATAGGCATTGACAAAGGGGCGGATTTCCATGCCCGTCTCGGCTTCAAGTTGCAACTGAGTGCTGTGGATGACCTCTGGGGCTAACCCTGCTTGCACCAGATAGTAATTGGGCATGGCATCGCTTTCGGCTAATTGCCATAACTCGGCCACAAAAGGAATGGTGACTGTGTCACCTGCTTTAAAGCCTTGAAATTGCGGGGTTGCCTGCAACTGATGTAAATCGCCTTGAATGCGTTTAATGGTGAATAGTGGGGTTAGTACGCGTGAAATTGGGCGAATGTGGCTAAAGAATATCGAAACATCAGCGCTATAATCGACTGTTGATGTCATGACTAGCTGAGCGTTAAAACAACTCAGCTTAGGGGCAGTTTCTGAGGTTTGAGCGGACGGCGCATTATTATCGGCAGTGAGGCAGTCGCGACCTTGGGTATTATTAATAAGTTGATATTCAAGCTTAAGTTGCTGGGCAAATGCCGCAAGCTTAGCCTGAGATTCACTCGGCTGACTGTCTTCGCCCTGCGTCACTATGGTGTTAGTCGCAGAGCCCTGCATCCCTGAAATTTTAGTCTCAGCATTAGTTAACGCCTGCGCATTGGCACTAAAGATGAGCATTACACTCATTCCAAGCGTAGCGCTTGCGGTTAGCGCTAATCTTGCCCTTGTTGCTAATGCTGGCACAGACCTAAGTGGCATCGACAATAAGTCAAAGCGATTCATCACTATCCTCTCTTGTGATTATGTAAGCCTGCCATCTGTAATACACCAGACAAAAAAATGGCTGGGAATCATCTGTGATGAACCCAGCCCATGTAGTTTCTGGGGAGAGACTAACTAGACAAATGGGGCTGTAAAGCCTTGCAAATGCAACTCGCAACCAAAGTGGTGACGATAATCAACAAACATGAAGGAGACCTCATCCATTCATGCAGACCTTCACAGAGTTACCAAACAAGCAATGACAACGCTGTCATTTAAGATTACACAAGCGCGCCACAAATTTCTACAATTATTTCACCAACAAAGGCAAATCATCAACATCTACATTTTTAGACGCAAATAAATCCCAGTGAACAGGCTTAAGCCCCCCCTTGTGACACCTAAACTGCTATGCGTAAATTGATATCAATGACTAAAAAATTAGTCATCCGAAGACAAAAAACCATATGAAAAAGCCGTAGCGTGGCTACGGCTTTTACTGCCTCAATTAAGCGTGAGTTATAAGCTGGCTTCAGTTTGTGCCAAGCGCTGAATTTGGTTAAGCGAAGTCAAGTGGCTATAAATTGGGCCAATTAAGCCTAAGCGGCGTAATTCAATAAATTGCTCATCACTGAGCTCGGTGAGTTTTGCCTCACTGATAAGATATAAACCGTTGATGTTGCGTTTTTCACCCTTAATCTCAACGGTTAAGGTTTGTGATTCCAATAACTCCAATTCAGCTAACTTAGCCAATAAATGCTTAGTCACTTGATCTTGCTGGAAATGACTAATTAAGGCTTCTTTGCGTGCCACCAGAAATTCAGTTTCTTTATCGCCATTAAACAAGGCTTGGCCTTCGCTCTGGTTGACAATCGGACTGGTATCGCGAATACCAATCCACACTTTATCTTCAACCTCAGGGTTTAATATTAAGCCCAGCGGATAATCACGCACCACATGGGGCTGATATAACCCTGACCAGCGGCCATCGTTAACATATAAATTCTGCCCAGGCTTTAGGCCTAACATAGCCACAGCTTGAAACTCACCCGTCTCAGTGTTTTTAACAAACACTATGGGAAATTCCACGGCGACCCGTGGGAATTCGTGCAAAGTCACAGGCACTATGTGTTGATCATGTAAGTGCGACAAATCTTGCGCACCAATTTTTAAGTGCCCATGTTTAGTATGATCGAGCAGGCTAATGGCTTGAGTCATGAAAAAATCCCTTTTGCTATTATTGGTGGGGTGATGGCTCGTCTTGTTATACAAAAAGACGCCTAAGATGCCACTGTTATACCTAGTTTTTATAGAAAAACAAAAAGTTAATCAACACTAACGCAACATGAACAGGCAAATTAATTTTTTTGTAAGCCATATTTATGAATGCGTTCGAGTAAATCCCTATGTTCAGGCAAATATTCAAGCCATTTTCGAGCCAATTGCTGCACGTCTTCGGCTTGTTGCCTAAGGCTTGCTGATGGGGCTCCGCTTAATTGAGTCTGATACTTCATCCCATAAAGCACGTATAAATAATTTTCTAAATCAAAAGCTTCAAACTTGGAGAAAAAATCTGATTTCAAAGGCACTGAGGTTTGCCACAGCTGCAAACGTTGCTGTAATTCCTCTGATAAATGCGCAGGATTGCGGTTATCTAACCAAAATTGACTATCACTGCGGTCGGATAAAAAGTAATGCAATTTGACAAAATCTATCACTCGCTGCCAAGCATGCAGCATTACCTGATTAAAGCGCCCAGCCAATAACGGCAATTGCGCACAATCTTGTGGCAATCGCTCCGCCAATAACTTAGCCGAAAAATCGGTAAGCATAATTGAAGTGGCTTCAAGCGGCTCAAGAAACCCTTGCGCTAGCCCCAAAGCCACACAATTGCCGCGCCAACTTTCAGCTAAATAGCCAACCTTCATCGCTATTTTTCGAAACGACATGTCACAACTGCTTGGACCAAGATAACGATGAAGCTTAAGGGTTGCTTCGTCTTCATTCATATACCGCGATGAATACACTAAACCAACGCCGCGGCGCTCAGTTAAGGCAATGTCCCAAATCCAACCCGCTTGATGGGCGGTGGCTAATGTATAAGGCGGAATCGTTTGCAGAGCGGCGGTAGGCACTTGAATAGCTAACGCTGTATCGACAAACAAGCTATCTGCCACACTGATAAAGGGCACCTTTAACGCTTTCATCAGCACGGCTTCCGTGCCACTGCAATCAATATAAAAATCAAAATTAACTAGGCCATGCTCCTCTGTCACTAGCCCTGAAATTAAGCCGTCATCGCCTAGTACAACCTTATCGATATGAGCTCGTATATGGTTAACGTTAAATCTTTGCTTCGCATTACTGGCCAAAAGCTGTGCAAACTTAAGGGCATTGAGGTGATAAGCGTACCCTGCTATTCCTTGCCATTCGGGGGTAGTAATAGATTTAGGGGCTTTACCGCTTTCGCATAACTGATGCTGCGCAGAGACTAAGTGCGCGTAATGCACTGAGCTTGCATTAAATCCACCAGCATTTGGTTCTGAGCCAGTTGGCAAGGCGTTTGTGGATGCATAACTGGTGGGTAACAACTCAGATTGTGCCAGTTGGCTTAAATAAAGCGGCGTTAAATCAAGGGGTGAACTTGGTCTATCAAACAAATGATGATAAGCATAATGCTCGCCATGGCTCGACTTATCTAACCAGTTAATAAATTTAATCGATTGCTTAAAGGTAACATCACAGCTGCGAATAAACTCAGTTTCACTAATGCCAAAAGATTGCAGCGATTGGCGAATAGCAGGTACTGTGCCCTCCCCGACCCCTATGGTGGGCACCTGCGGCGATTCAATTAACGTCAATTCAATATCGCGCCGCGCTGCTAACGCTTTACCTAAATGGTTCGCCGCTAACCAACCGGCAGTGCCGCCGCCCACTATGGCAATTTTAGTTATTGTCATTATCAATTCTCCCCATATAACAAAGCCCAGCAAATGCTGGGCTTTGATTAGAGCGCTATTGCGTTAAGGCTAATTAGACACTCCATAACCACTGACTCAATCCTGCGAAGAGTTAGAAGCTTAAGGATACGCCTAACTTATAGCGCGCTTCGCCTTCAAAGCTCCATACTGGATAGTTAGCCATAAACTCTGGCTTAACTTCAGCATTCAGTGGCGATACACCTTTTTGAATACTATCTGCTTGCGTCAAGTTAACCGCTTCAAACACTAAAGTCATATAGTCAGTGAGGTTATAGTTGGCACTAAAATCCACTTGACCATAAGGTTGGTGTTCACGGTTACCGTAGAAACCAGGTAATTCACGGATCATGTACTCACTACGCCAGTTATAAGCTAAGCGCGCCGAGAAATCGAGGGCGTTCAAAATTCTGTGTCAGGCTAATTTTTAAATTTCTAGCACGCTATCTAAACGCCCTTCAAAATAAATCGCTAACTGAGATAAACAAAGGCTCCAATTGTGGATTGGCATGGTCCATTTATCTGAGGCGTTTAATATGCCTGCATAAAGTAGCTTCAACAAGCTATTTTCATTAGGAAAAGCACCTTTGGTTTTGGTGAGCTTTCTAAATTGGCGATGTACCGCCTCAACGGCATTGGTCGTGTAAATCACTTTCCTGATATGTTCTGGGTACCTAAAATAATGGGACAAATTATGCCATTTGCGACGCCAAGAGTTGATTACCAGCGGATAAGCATCACCCCATTTGGCCTCCAGTTCGTCCAATGCCATCTCTGCGGCTTCTTTACTCACGGCTCGATACACAGGCTTTAAATCAGCCATAAACGCTTTCTGATGTTTTGAGGCGACATACTTCATTGAGTTGCGGATCTGGTGGATAACACATAGCTGTGTTTCCGTATTAGGGAAGATACTGGCTATCGCCTCAGGGAAACCGGTCAAGCCGTCAACACAGGCGATAAGAATATCTTTTACACCACGATTATTAAGATCGGTCAGTACGGATAGCCAGTAATTAGCGCCTTCATTTTCGGATAAATGAAGCCCTAAAATTTCCTTTTTTCCTTTCATATTAAGCGCTAACAATGTGTAAACGGCTTTACTGACGTAACGCCCATCCTCTTTGACTTTATAATGTATCGCATCAAGCCAAACGATAGGATAATGGCTATCTAATGGGCGCTGTTGCCACGCTTTAAGTTCGGGGATGAGTTTATCAGTGATAGCACTGACTGTTGCGTTAGATACATTGATCCCATACATATCTTCAACATGTTGATTAATATCGCGATAGCTCATACCTATACTGAACATCGATAACACTTTACGTTCGATTTCATCGGTTAGCGTAGTTTGATTTTTCTTAATAAACTGAGGTTCAAAAGTGCCATTGCGGTCTCTAGGGGTGTCTAACTCAAAGTTACCGGACGGATGCTTAATGGTCTTAGGGGTTTTGCCATTTTTACGATTAGGCAGAGGATCATGCGCTAAATGCTGCTCAAGCTCAGCCTGGAGAGCCGCTTCAGTGAGTTGCTTGATCAGTGGACCAAGAATGCTGTCTTTACCTGTGAGGCTTTTACCTGACTGCAGATCTTTAAGGGCTTGTTCGAAGTTAAAAGGTTGGGTCATGTGTCATTCCTGTTTTTGAATATTTTACTGAAATGACACAGAATTATGAACACTACCGAGAAATCTTCCATTTCATAAAAGCCCACTAAGTTAACTGTGTGCTTAGATGAATCGGAGAATACGCCCACTAAATCTGGGTAGTTTTCGGCAGGTGATACCGCATTAGCATAGGTATAGTTTGCGGCGTAACCTAAGCCTGAATCAAACGAGTCTTGCAGTTGTAATTCAATACCATCGATTTTGCCGCCATTGGCGTTATAACGCTCACTCACTGTCCAGCAGTCATACACACCAACACCACAGCTACTGCCACCATCTGCAATCAAGTCATTGTCATTGATACCAATTTGCTGATTTAACAGCTGACGAGTACTTGAGAATGTGCTCACATCTTTTATGAAATAAGTCGCTGCCACTAAACCATCAGCACTGAAATACCATTCAATTCCTAAATCTGCTTGGGTCGCTTTAAAGGGTTCTAATACTACACTGCCTTGGTTAACCACTTCGTTGCCAGGAGTACCATCGTTTAAGCCTGGTAAGGTTGAAGTAGCAAACAAGTCGGCATAGTTAGGGCGAGAAATCACTTGCGCAGCTGATGCACGTAAAATTACATCGGGCGCTAAATCAAAGGCGACGTTAATGCTTGGCAATACATCGCTATAATCGTGCTTATCGGTACTTAAGGTATTGGCAAATTCGCCTTTATTATTTAAGTCGTAGTAATCAGATTCAACGTCACTTGAAATGTAGCGCAGACCAAAGTTACCGCGTATGCCTTCGGCTTCAAAGTTAGCCATCACATACAGAGCTAAGTTCTTTTCATTTAAGGTGCCATAACCAGATTTATCCAGTTCAAACCCTGTGATAGCTGATTTGGCGCCATTGATCATCGCATCATAATTAGGCTTAGGTAATATAAAACCTGCGCCCGATGAAATGGTGCCATTATAGTAGTCGCTAGCATTGCCCCTAGCCCCTGCAAGGCTAGCAGCTGTAACCAATGCTTTTTCAGTGGTTTGGGTTACTTTATGGTCGGCATAACGCACGCCAGACTTAATGCTGTTAATCGCACCAAAATCAACCGGTACAGTCACGTTAAACTGAGCGTAAGTTTCTTCGTCTGAGTTTGGCTGTCTTTTCAGTGACCAGCCCTCAGGGCCGACTTGACCGTTAAAATCTTCAGCACCAAAGTGTTTGTTGGCGATATCTATATAGATTTGATCACCAGTAGCATCGTAAATGCCTTTGAAATCACTGGATTTACCGATGGAGTTACCATAGTTAGCAGTTAAATCTGTGCCGCCGTCAGCCTTACTGTTACCTATTAAACCATCTAAGGTATAACCTATGCCTTCATATTTAAAATCAAAGTTATAGGTGTCAGAGCTCATGCTAGCTTGACGCGCCCACGTTTGTGCCCAAGCGAATGCATCTTTACCGCTGTGTTCAACTGAAGTACAAACCCCAGCAGCATTGACGCTGTTACAGGTACTGTCACCTTGCTGAGTCGGGAATAAGAAAATCGAAGTGTTAGCGTTATCGGCCTCTAAGTTCAGGCTTAAAATGTTAAGACCAAACTCTAAGTTGTCCATAGGACGATATTGCATAGCGACGTTATAAGCTTGACGCTCACGTTGCTGTTCAAAGGTGGTAGGAACAATTTCGCCCCAGCCCAGTAATGATTCAACGCCGTTACGCTGATAATCCGTTTTGGCATATGAAGCAGAACCTAAGATACCAAAGGTTTGATCTTCGTTTGACCATGAGTACAAACCTGATAATTCAGGATCGGTTGTCTCAGAAATAGTGCCGTAATCGCCTTTAGCGCTAAAGAAGGCGGTTTTATCCTGCACATCTAATGGCTTGCGGGTATTAACTATCACAGTACCACCAACGCCACCTTCCGGCAGATCAGCTTGTGATGATTTATAAACTTCAATTGAGCCTATAGCTTCTGGTGGCAATAAGCTGTAGTTAAAACTGCGGTCAATCGCTTGTTGATCATACCAACCGGTAGATGCTACGGCATGGCCATTGAGCAAGGTATTAGTTAATTGGTTAGAAGCACCACGAATAGATACCTGTTGGCCCTGACCAAATTGACGGTTAACCGTGATACCAGGGATACGGGCTAACGACTCACCGATGTCGCCATCAGGAAACTGACCAATGTCTTCTGCGGTAATAGCATCAACTACGGCATCAGAGAAACGCTTAGTGTTCAAACTGGCTTGCTGTGACGCTCGAATACCTGTGACTTCAATGGTTTCGATATCTGCATCAGCCGTTTTGGTTTTAGTTTCAGCTTCCGCAGCCATAGCGCCCATAGCTACTGCACCGCTCAGCAGAACAGCAATTTTAGAGGCTAATAAGGTTTTCTTTAGGTTAGATGATTGCATCTTTATTTCCCTTCCATACGGTTTTTATTGTTTTCGTACATAACCATTCGCTAAAGAATGACAACGCTGTCATGATTGTGCAAACATTACACAACAACTAACATTCGCGCCACAACAAAATAACCAAAAGAATAAAAAATTAACCGTTGACGAGATAACAAATGAATACGGAAATTTATTATTACTATTGACAAACAAGTGCTTAACCCAAGCTGTGTAATGAATATGTTAATTTTGAGGGTTAAGATCTATTTTGATGGGAATTTAAAGAGTAAAATACTGACTATTAAGACAATAGTGATGTATCACTCGCTGGTAAGACCTGCTGGTAAGACCAAGAGTAACACTACATTAGGCATAAGTTATGCCTGCACCTAAATTGCACCTAACAAGAATTCAGTGATGAAAGTAACCATAAATGATGTAGCAAAGTATGCGGGCGTATCGATAAAAACCGTTTCACGGGTCACTAATCATGAGCCGCAGGTCAAGCAAAGCACTATAGATAAAGTGAATGCGGCCATTAAGGCTTTAGATTATCAACCTAATCAGTCGGCTCGAAACTTAGCGTCATCAAGCTCTTATGTGATTGGCTTTGTGTATGACAACCCCAACGCTTACTACATTATTGATATGCAAAACGGTATTTTAAATGCGTGCCGTGAGCAAGGTTATGAACTGCTAATCCATCCTTGCGATGCCAGCAGTAGCGATATTTGCCAAGAATTAACCGCCTTAGTTATGCATACTCAATTCGCAGGGTTAGTACTTACTCCACCGCTATCAGAAAACCCACAAGTGTTAGCCGCACTTGATGCCATAGGCACCCAATATGTACGCATTATTGCCGCCTCAGAGTTAGATCAACAAATAGTGGCCAATGGCTTACAAGTGCTAGTCAATGACAAAGTCGGCGCCATTGCCATTACCGAGCACTTAATTCAACTCGGGCATCAGCGTATTGCTTTTATAAGTGGTGATCCTGAGCATCAATCCACTAAAGAGCGGATGGATGGTTTTTTAGAAGCCTTAGCCCATCATCAATTAACCACGTATCCAGAATATTTAATTGATGGCCAATATAATTTTGAATCTGGGGTGGCTGGCGCTAATCGATTATTAAGTTTAAGTCCAGCCCCCACAGCCATTGTGGCCTGTAATGATGAAATTGCCGCCGGCGCGCTATTTGCGGCGCGCTTAGCTGGGGTTGCTATCCCAAAACAAATATCCATAGTCGGCTTCGAGGATAGTCCATTTTCAAGACAAACCTGGCCCAAATTAACCACTGTCCATCAACCCAATCAAGCTATCGCCAAACTAGCTACCTGCAACTTAATTAATAAATGCCGTCGACGCGAGCACCTTGATGGCCAAATGTTTATTCCTAAACCCATACTGAGGGATTCAACGGCAGTGCCTATAGATTAAATTAAACCAATAAACAAAATTCTGATTAGATTTGGACTAACCTATTAAAAATATAATAATAGGGAGTCCAATCATTGAAACCATACCTGATAAGTTGCGCCATTAGCTTGTTATCATTGCCACTTGCTGCTCATGACAATACTAGAGATGAAAACAGCAATGGCAACGACCAACTGTTAGCGCCAACTCACTTGCCACAACAGAAATTTAGTGGCGTTGCAGGGCTTACCCCAACAACGGATATTTATCAGTTAACCGTATTTGATACCAATTATTTATTACCCGTATTCCAAACTCAGTCGCTAAATCAAGATTATTATCGACCACAAAATCCCAATGGCGGCGATGTCGGCAATACCAATGTTCAATTTCAATTTAGCCTTAAATACGGTCTAGCTCACAATCTATTCACTGATAATGACGGCCTTTATCTGGCTTACTCACAAATTTCCAATTGGCAGGCTTATGATAAGTCGGCCTACTTTCGCGATAGCCAATATCAGCCGCAATTGTTTTGGACTTGGCTGCACGGCAAAGATGAATCCACCTGGCAAAGTACTAGCCTAGGCTTTGAGCATCAATCGAACGGTAAAGGCGGCATTTATGAGCGCAGTTGGAACAGAGTCTATGTGGAGTTTTCACTTGATTTCAATCAAGTAACACTAAGTATCAAACCTTGGCTTAGAGCTAATGTCACTAGCACTAACTACAACCCTGACATTAGTGATTACTTAGGTTATGGCCGAGTCAAAGCCGATTGGTATATGGGTGAGCATCAATTAAGTTTTACCTTGAGAAATCTGCTAGAAAGTGGGTTTTCCAATGGCTATGAAGAAATTAGCTGGAAATTTCCTTTATATAAGGGGTTTAAAGGTTACATCACCTTGCAAAGTGGTTATGGCATGACGATCTCAGACTATAACCACTATGATAATGCCGCGGGGATCGGCATTGCTTTCTAACTCTATGTACACCAGATGCTAAGAGGCCTACACAGCCTCTTCGTTTTCTTCACCGGTACGAATTCGAATCACTCGTTCCACTTCAGTCACGAAAATTTTGCCATCACCAATTTTACCAGTACGAGCGGTTTCAACAATCGCATCTAAGGCTTGCTCTAACATATCATCTTGAATAACTAGTTCTATTTTTACCTTAGGTAAAAAATCGACCATATACTCAGCGCCGCGATAAAGCTCAGTATGGCCTTTCTGCCGACCAAAACCTTTCACTTCTGAGACTGTCATGCCGGTAATGCCTATTTCAGCCAAGGCTTCCCGTACATCATCCAATTTGAAAGGCTTAATCACGGCCTCAACTTTTTTCATCACCCACTCCAATCACTTACCAATATGGCTAAAGCTTACCAGTTAGCTTACGTTTGCTAAAGCCCCTTATTTGGATAACTGCATCTATAATAATGGTTGAATAATGGTTGAATAATGGACCTGATCTCGCTTGGATGCCTCAAAGGTAAATGCCCATGCTGATATCTCGTCACCAAGGATTCACCCTGATTGAATTAATCATAATTATTTTGATTGTGTCAATTGTTACAACTTTAAGTTACCCCAATTTATCTGGGATTTGGCATGCGCAGCGCGCTAGCAGTCAAATAAGTACGATAGAACAAACCTTACATTTGGCTCGAAACCATGCCATTAATTTGGGCACTCAAGTCACTGTATGCCCCATAATAGCCAATAAATGCCATAGTGACTGGAATAAAGGCATGTCAGTATTTATCGATGTCGATGCTAACGGTCAATTAAATGGTGCAGATAAACTCCTAATGGTAATCAATGAGTTTAATGCCAATGACACGGTACAATTTAACCGCCAAAGAGTACGATTTCTGTCCAGTGGTTTGAGTTCAGGGAGCAATGGAACATTAACTTATTGCCCACACGCCAAAGATAACCCTAATTCACAAGCACTCATCATTAACAATGCAGGGCGGATAAGACGTAGTCATGCATCTTCGATACGATGCGATTAACCTATCCGCAATGACTTTATAACTCAGTGAGGTATACTTAATCTGTTCATTGGAGGACATCATGATTATACGGACTTACGTTGGATTAGGTTTTACCTTTATTGAATTGATGATAACGATTGCCATAGCTGCAATATTGCTAACTATTGGCACTCCATCATTAGTGTCCCTCTATGAAGGCATGCGAGTAAATAGTAATATCGAAAAAATCCACGATACACTCATTTTTGCTCGCAGCCAGGCGATTAGCTATGGCACTACTGTTAAAGTTTGCCCTTATGCTACGGCTGATGCCTGTGGAACTACGACGGATTGGAGTAAAGGAATACGGGTCTATACCGATAAAAACATCAGTAAGCCATTGCGAGCTATTGATGGTTTCCATGCCAATGATAAAGTAAAGGGCTCTGTAGCCTTACTGACATTCGCCCCTGATGGATTATCTAATGGAGCTACATTAACTTATTGTCCCAATGGCAAGAAGACTGAAGCAAAAGCAGTAACAGTGAAAGTCGGTGGTATTATTTCTTATAGTGATGCTGGGGCGGGTTGCTAACGCCCCCAAAGTCCATCAATTATTACCATTCATAACAATGCAAATCTACTCAGCTCATATTGGCGAAAAATAATATAATTAATAAATCCTCAGATAAAAAAATATCACGCACCACTACATATGCCATCCTGATTATTTAAGCATTATAAAAACTATTAACCAACACAAGTAATCAAATGACATTAAACATTCACCAATCAAGCATTCGAAACAGTATTTAAGATAAATATGACTCCCCAATTATCTAGGAGTATTTTCATCTAACTGCTTACTAAATTCATTGGTAAAATCATTGCCTAACTGTACACATTCAACTACATCTTTTATAAAAAATTTATTACCATCTGAACCACGCAATTGCTTTCCAGGTAAATTACCGACCATTATATTGACACTTGTTGACTGCCAACGATAAAAAACAATTTTATCCCCCGTTGCCACCTTGATATGACATTTATAATCCTCTGCAGCGTCAATGTTGGCCGCGACCGATATATAAGACATAGTACAAAAAATAAAACCGATAATGTATTTTATCATTTCCAGCACTCCGACGATGGTCCAGTGATGCCTGCAGAAGTCATGGTGATTGTTTTACAATTACTATCCCTGCTTGCTTGCGCACCTAGCGCTGTTGCCGTGATAGTAAAATCACTACTGCCCGCGGAAGCAATACTATAATGCCCATGCTCAGTGATAAAAGGGGTCTTATTTAAACCGAGTTTTGTCATATCAGTAGCATAAGCACGATTATCCAGATAATACTGTTCCTGTAAATTGACCACTTTCATTACCGCAGCGACACCTTCAGAGCGCGCACTTTTAGTGATGTAATCGATATATGATGGGTAAGCAATAGCCGCTAATATGCCTACAATTGCCACAGTGATCATCAGCTCGATTAGAGTAAAACCCTTTGCTGTTCCCATGGTTAATTGTTCTCATTCAAATGATAATAAATTTTGTTTGTGGTGAGTCCACTACCTAATTCAATCGTACCAGAACATTCACCATTCTCACATTCACCCTTACCAACACCAATAATATAAGCATTGTTTTCTTCACCCGCTTTAGGCTTAGGAATAACTATCTGTGGCGTATCAGGGATTTTATCACCTAACTCATAATAAAGTTGATTTGAGGTTCGAGTGCCTTTATGTAGATCAAAAACATATAACCGACCTTGACCGGAGAAGCTACAAATTCCAAGGTTTAAATCGGCAGTTTGAGTCACTGGTGGCACAAAAGAGGTAAAATAAACTTTGCCATCAAAAATTAGCGACGCTGATAACGTCTTTTCTCCAGCAGCACCAAAATCATAATACCAACCTCTCTTTTTACCAAAAGCAACATTGTCTGTTTCAGTGGTTGGCGCCGAACTTGTTACCGAGTAAAGATCAGACGAAGTTAACGTCGTAGGAAAATTTCCTGGCTCAAACTTTTGAGTGGCCACATAGCGATCTTGAAAAACATAATATCTATCATTGGTGGCTAAATCTAACGGATGATCTCTATTGCCTGAGCCTATTGTCACAGCATCATAAGGAACTTTTTGATAACTCAGCTTATTATTTTCTGAATGCACATTACTAAATTCTGTTTGTGCAATCACAGGTTCAGAAAAAAACATCCTATTATCAGGTGCCGCATCAGCAATAGAGGCAAACTTAAATACTGTCCATTTAGTCTTGTCATTACCGGTTAAATCCATACGCCAAATATTACCTGTAATATCACTCGCATAAACTCTGTCGGTATTACCATCGTGATCACTGTCTAACACAGCCACTTTAGTAGCAATACTCCCCATACCCTCTGCAGTCAATTTAGTGATTAGTGACCCGGTATTGGCATTAATAATGTAAACCGCCTCCCCAGAGCCTTGCTTGGATGCCATGCCACCACCAAAAATTAGCACTGGATCGTTAATGCCGGCAATTGAGGCTACTACGGGTTGAGACCAGGTATCACCTAAATCAATAAAATCCGAATCATTAGAATTGATCATCCATTTAAATGTCGGAGAATCAGGGCTTGAGATATCTAATGCATAGTAAGAAGTGCCGCCACTGCGCATACCAAGAAACAACAGTGCTTTCTCAATAACACCAGAACTCGCCGTTTTTACATAGGCTACAGGAGACAAATCCATGCCATACACTGAATGAACCCCAGTCGCTGGATTTTCACGTAGTTTTGGAATATTTCCCCATAGTTCATTAGGTAAGAATGCCCAAGACTCAGTCACTGAGCCGACAGCAAAATCATCGCTCCCCTTGTCAGAATCTTTGAACATATGAACTAGACCTTGGTTAGTACCCACAATAATGCGTACATCTAATGTCTTTTCATCGGATCCAAAGTTAATCGCTAATGGCTTAGAGTGCAGCGGATCGCCCATAATATCATCTCGAGCATCAGACGAACTATCATCATTATCATCATCATCGACATCTACCCCATATAGCCAATTCTGATCCCCCACTGAATAACTTGAACGAAAGGATGACGCTTTAAGATCAATCAAACTAGTACCACTATTAGTAATGATTTTACGATTGTTAAGCTGGCTCATAAGGGTCGGCAACACGCCGCCAGCAAGAACCTTATTACCATCATTAGAACCTTGGCAAGAATTCCAATAGGTACAAGTATCAATTGAAATATTACCTTTAGAATCGATAGCATTGGCCGTACCACCCGGCCCCACAATTTCACCGGCAGAGTTTACTTTGAGCTTTTTAAGGTTACCCGCCCAACGCGGACCATTACCTGGTAAAAACATAGCAAAATATGCCGAGTTATAAGTTTGAGTCTTATCAAAGTTATTGCTCGCGATGCTGGGAGAAGTAAATGATGTATCGATAGTCACAATTGATTTTAAGGCATTATCTAATGCGGAGACTAAATCAAGACCGTTTTTTGCAACATAATACCCCTTAGATACGCCTTTACTATCACGAGGATTCCCCCCTCTAAAAGCCGTTTCTTCAAGCAATGCTGCAGCGGCATCAGCACCGTCAGAAAATCCAATAGTAAATACGCGAATATTTTGCTTATTATCAACTCCGGACGCATCTTTATCACCAACGACTATGTCATTGTTATACATATAAGCAGCCAACGCTGGCATATAGCTGATTTCTTTATCTCCTTTTGCATTAGTAAAGGTGAATACACTGTAGTTAGCAGTACGATTTGCAGCATTATTAGTTAATGTTTTAATAAAATTATCGGCAGATTTGTCTAAGGTTGGCGCGCCATCGGTAATATAAATAACATAAGCGGTATCTGGGCATTTTTTAAATGGACTGGTGTAGTTACCACTCATCAAAATACTTGGCGGTATATTCTCTTTATAGTTTAGGCTGGTATATTTTATATCATCATTACCAAATGTAACTGGAGCACCACTAAAATATTGATGAGCTTCATATAAGGTTTCACATAAAGGTGTATTAGTTTTAGCTGGCATACCATTAATTAAACTCGTCAACTCGGCTTTCTTCGCCACATTCATTTCAGTTAGTGGAAATACAATCCGCCCACCATCAGCTTCACCTTCCTGATCGAAATTAATATTAAATACAGCTAGGCCTGCATCAATGGGAATAGCAAGACCATCGAGAGCAGTAATTAAGGCGGCCTTAGCAACATCAAGACGTGTGCCGGTACCACCACTGTTCTGGCCATCACTAGTCGTCGTCACCCATTTATGCCATACCAAATAATGCGCTGTGTATAGGGTCACAGGCTGACCTGTACCAAATTGAGTATTATTGAGACTGTTTAGTCTATCTGCTTCAGTAGCAGTGTTGGTATACTTATCTTTTGTGTTGATGGGATAACCATCATTAATCACCTTGCCTTTATCTTTTCCTGGGTTTTTCGGGTCAACATTTAAAATATCTTCATAACAATCAACAATACTATTCTGATTGAAGCCATTATTATCGGCTAAATTATCCCAACGATCTGTTTTAAACTCACGTAAAAAACCGGTATAACGGCCTTTAGTCGCTAACGCTTTGATTGAGGTATTGCAATTATTATTTTCGTCATAGAAACGACGACTATCCTTAGGATTCTCTGGTGTTGGTATCATATTGGTATTATCTATACCACCACTGTTCCAATAGGTACCTTTTTCATTAATATAGCCGCTATAGCCGTCAAGATAATCTTCAAAACCGTCTGGATAATCACATTTCCCCAGAGTCTCATCAGCTTGCGAGCAATAAGTTGAGACAGCATTTTGATCTTCTGTCGACATACTGCCGGAGTTATCGAAAATAAAAAGCACTTGAGGACGTTTACCCGATCTAACCGATGAATCCATCAAATAGAGTTCGGTATCATCTGCGTAAACCACTCCACTTACGCCAGTCAATACCATTAAAATACTAGTAATCCATTTGTTCAGCATGATACTTTCATCCTTCAGGGTAAAATTTGCTGCTCTATGCCTGCTACCACACTTAACTGGCCCAGATGCTCACGACCAAAAGTCCTTGTACTACTAATTTCAAAGCGACGACAGCTCACGACATTAGCTCCGCTGGCATTAGCTGTGCGTTGACACCCGACATTTTTTCCCCCAGGAACTGGAAGTGGGGTTAATTGTTGCTTACCATCAAAAAGCGTTTCATTAGTGACAGTATTTAAATTAGCAAATAACGCCCCTTGATATTTCGCTATCACTGACTGTAAACCGCCATCAGCAATGGCCTTAGCTTCTATTCGCTCAGACCCCGCGCCAGCCATTCTTAATGATTGAGTTGAGTTGACGGCTAGAGATACGCCTATCACAGTCATAATGAGCAACACTATTAGTGCAAAAAACAACACTACACCTTGTTGTTTCTTTATATACATAGCTTAACTCCGGCTCAACACAGGGTTTTCGAGAATAATTGTGGTCGACATGACTTTACGCCGATAGTTATCCTTTAACGGTTCAATCGTCTTGTCTCCTAACTGGTAGGTGACATCGTTCGAGTAGGTACGATCTTCTTGAACTGAACGAACTAAAATAAACACTTTTATTGCGACTAAACGCTGAAATGATTCATTATCCCACATCTTTGACTCGACATTTGCCGCTGGTAGATAGCGATCGGGAGTGCGGTCACCATCATCATCAACGCCGTAAAGAAAACGGATATTTTCTATGCCTTCAACTAACTGCTCGTCATTAGTCATACCCGTTGCCGTTAGAGTTTTTCGTCTTAATGAAGGTACGCCAGCAGCGTCATCGGCTAAAAAATACACATGGTGTTGGTATTCCCATATTCTGGCATTAGTTAATGCAGTGGCTGGTGTGACTGTATTAAAAAATATTGCTTGGCTTGAAGTCGCAGTAACAAAATAGTTCCTTCCATTTCCTGCCGCTACGCTGGGGCCAACTAATCTCTTGATTTGTAGAACATCCGTTTTCGTTTTTACTGCTGATGATGCTAAACAAGTAAACTTAGTCGTATCAACACTCTCATAACCCCATAATCGCCTGAAATGAGCCGGTTGATTGGCGGGCAAACTGGCATTGTTTAGACCTTCGCCAATACAATCTACTCCAGAGACTGCTGAACCTGCATCTATCTTAGTATTTGAACCAATCACTAAATCACTGCCGGTAATATCGCCCATGAATCCTAGTTGGCTAATATCGCGCTCTATGATGGCTAACGCAATCCGTCCATTTTCCTGTAACTGGTTGAACTGACTAGTGGTGGTTACATTTGATGACGACATGCTAAACATAGTAAATACGCCTACGGTCAAAAACAGCCCAATGACCATAGCAATCATTAACTCAACCAGAGACATTCCACGCTGTGCAGACTGGAACACATGATATTTGATTGAATTTCTCATTTAAATAATCACTGTTTTCATGGAAAATATTCGCCGATTTTTAGTATCTGCAGCACATTTACTTGCAATATCATTGATATTTGATGTGTCGATCTTCGTCTCACGTATGCCACGCCAAACCAAAACAACCAACACATCATTGCCATTTACATCAATACAAGCCGTAGGTGCATCTAGCCCCCCCAGGTTTTTACTGCCGATGATTTCAGCCGTTCCAGTAAAAGCTGATTGCCATTCGTAAATATCCCAAGCAAGCATGTCATTCGGGGCACATATCTCTGTATTGCAATCCTTTCCTGCGGCAGTTGGTACGCCAGAAAATGGGCTGTCATTATCATAATTAGCGAGTTGGCTAGTATTCAAACGCATTCGGTTAATCATATCATTGGCATAATATGATGCTTGGGTCTGCTGATAAGACTCAAAACTGCCGCGCTTAGCCACTATATGTAAATTGAATATACCGACGAGTCCAACAACCAAAATGACTAAGGCGACGAGTACCTCGATTAAAGAAAAACCTTTGACACTTGAAGCCATGCTGTCAACTCTCCGCCACTAGGCATTATCTTGACGACACGAAATCAAAATAATGTTTAAAATCTGTTATTTATACACGCAAAAACCACTCATCAATGGTATACAACAAACGCATTACTTGCCAGCAACATTTAATTGTTTACATATACATCTTGAGAGCTTTTACATAGATTCCAGCCAAAAAAAGAGACCTTACGGTCTCTTTTTATACAAAACAATTAATTACCTAAGTTCAGCAGGAACTGCAAAGACGATATCTTCTTCGCGCCCTTGAACTTCAGTGACAACACTGGGCGCCATAGCAGCAATAGCATCGACGACTTGCTTAACTAACACTTCGGGCGCTGATGCTCCGGCAGTGACAGCCACACGAGCGACGTTAACAAACCAAGCGCTATCTATATCGGAGGCGTTATCCACTAAATACGCTTCTGTACCTTCTTTCTCAGCTAACTCGCGCAAGCGATTGGAATTAGAGCTATTTTTAGAGCCAACAACTAATAACAAGTCGACACTGTCAGCCATTTTACGCACCGCATCTTGGCGATTTTGCGTGGCATAACAAATGTCGTCTTTACGCGGGCCTTCAATGGACGGAAATTTTTGCTGCAGCGCAGCAATAATATCCATAGTGTCATCCACCGACAGCGTCGTTTGGGTAACAAAACATAAATTGGCAGAATTCTTAACGACTAAGTTAGCAACATCCTTGGGTGATTCCACCAAATAAACGCCGCCATTAGGGTTAGCGTATTGCCCCATGGTGCCTTCCACTTCTGGATGTCCCTCATGGCCAATCAGAATGCATTCAATGCCTTTGCGACTTGCACGTGTGACTTGTAAATGTACTTTAGTCACTAACGGACAAGTGGCATCAAACACTTTCAATCCGCGCTTTTTAGCTTCAAGCCTTACCGCTTGAGAGACACCATGAGCACTAAAAATGACTATGCTGTTGTCGGGCACTTGATGCAGTTCATCAACGAAAATTGCACCGCGCTGTTTTAAGTTATCCACCACGTAGCGGTTATGTACCACTTCATGACGCACGTAAATCGGCGGATTAAATAACTCAAGCGCACGTTCAACTATGCTGATAGCTCTATCAACCCCAGCGCAAAATCCGCGCGGATTTGCCAAAAATATATCCAATTGTTTCACATCCAGTCGTGCTGTCATTACAGTACCTGCAACACTTCTAATTCAAAGGTAAGTTCATGGCCGGCTAATGGGTGATTCAAATCAACTGTGACTGAATCACCCGCGACGGCTCTAACTATACCAGGGATTTCACTGCCACCTGGGCCTGAAAAACTAATGATAACGCCCGCATCAAGCGCCATATCCGCTGGAAAGCGACTGCGGTCTAAGTAGTGGATAGCATCAGGATTTACTGCCCCAAATGCATCCTCTGCCGCCAAAGTAAAGGTCACTTGCTCACCCACATTAAGCCCTTGGAGATTGGCCTCAAACGCAGGGCTTAAGCTCGCATCACCCAGTATTAATTTGGTGGGCTTACCTGACACTTTAGTGCTTTCCGCCGTACTGCCATCCGCTAGCAAAATATTCATATGACACACTAATGCAGTTGTCATCATTACTCCTTGATTACGACTTAGACTCAATGGCCTCGGCTTTCGGCTGCTTGAACGCATCCAAAATCATTAATACTGCGCCCACACAAATGGCGGAATCAGCAATATTAAAGGCTGGGTAGTGACTAGTTTTCCAATAAAAATCAATAAAGTCGACTACATAACCATGCATCAAGCGATCCACAAGATTACCGATCGCGCCGCCAATCACTAAGGTATAAGCTAAATTTAAACGCCACTCACTGGCAGACTGACGTCTTAACCAGTAAGTGAGTACTAAGCTGAAACCTACAGCCACTGCGGCAAATAACCAACGCTGCCAACCGCCAGCATCGCTTAAAAAACTAAATGCAGCGCCATAATTTCTTACATAAGTGAAATTAAGAAACGGCAATAAATTAATCGATTCATACAGTGAAAAGTTGGCCAGTACCCATTGCTTTGAAAGCTGGTCTGCAATAAAGACCAGCACAGCGACAAAGTACCAACGCAAGCCACTGTCTTTCCAGCTTGTTGGCATGATTATTTCCTTATGCGAATTGGCGAGTCTCGCCATCGCCATCGATGTTGGTGACGCAGCGTTGACATAAGGTTGGGTGAGCTTCAATAGTGCCCACTTCTTCTTTATGGTGCCAACAACGCTCACACTTCTGTGCTTCACTCTTAGCTAACACTAACTTAAGGCTCGCCATTTCAGTGGCAATAGCATCCACTGGAGCATTCTCTAATGGAGCAACAGTCACAGCTGAGGTTAAAAGTACGAAACGCAGTTCATCACCAATGCGAGCTAATTGCTCCGCCAGCTTGGCATCCGCGAACAAGGTAATGTCAGCTTCTAACGAACCACCTAAACGCTTGTCACGACGGGCTTGCTCAATCACCTTGTTCACTTCGGTGCGAACGCTGAGCAATTGCTGCCAGTATTCATCAGCCAAATCGTTTTCAAGAGTAATAGCTTGCAAGCCTTCATACCATTCTTGTGTAAATACAAAAGCTTCGCGCTCACCTGGCAGCAACTGCCAAATTTCATCAGCAGTAAAGCTTAAAATTGGCGCAATCCAGCGCACCATAGCTTCACTGATCAAGAATAAGGCCGACTGACAGCTGCGACGTGCATGGCTTTCAGCTTTAGCTGTGTACTGTCTATCTTTGATGATATCAAGATAGAAGGCACCCAGTTCAACAGAGCAGAACTGCATCAGCTTTTGAGTGACTGAATGGAAGTTGTAGTTATCGTAAGCTTCAATGATTTCTTGCTGCAAATTAGCCGCGCGGCGCACAACCCAACGATCTAATGCCACCATGTCTTCCACAGCAACCATATCGGTTTCTGGGTTAAAGCCATTGAGGTTAGCCAATAAGAAACGAGCAGTGTTACGAATACGGCGATAGGCATCAGCGCTACGGTTTAAGATCTCATCAGAAACTGTCATCTCACCGCTATAATCGGTAGCCGCAACCCATAAACGCAGAATATCGGCGCCTAACTTGTTGGTCACAGTTTGCGGAGCAATCACGTTACCAATAGATTTAGACATCTTGCGACCTTTACCATCAACGGTAAAGCCGTGAGTAAGCACTTGCTTATAAGGTGCTTTGCCATTCATCGCCGTTGAAATCATTAACGATGACATGAACCAGCCACGGTGTTGATCTGAACCTTCTAGGTATAAATCCACCGGATGACCGTTAAACTCTGGACGAGCGGCAACCACAGAGGCAAAAGTAGAACCTGAGTCATACCATACATCTAAGGTGTCAGTGACTTTGCGATACTTATCAGCATCTTCACCTAACAATTCGCTGGCATCAAGATCCCACCATGCTTGAATGCCTTGCTGCTCAACACGGCTAGCAACACGCGCCATTAACGCAACGCTATCTGGGTGCAATTCTTCAGTTTCACGGTTAACGAACAAGGTGATAGGTACACCCCAAGTGCGTTGACGTGAAATACACCAATCCGGACGGTTTTCAACCATCTTTTCAATGCGGCTTTGTCCCCAATCAGGGATCCACTGAGTTTGCTCAATTTCACCGAGTGCTTGCTTACGTAAGCCTTGGTTATCCATAGAGATAAACCACTGCGGCGTAGCGCGGAAAATGATTGGGGTTTTATGGCGCCAGCAATGCGGGTAGCTATGACGATAGGCTTGATGATGTAACAACACGCCTTTTTCTTTCAATAACTCAACCACGGCATCATTGGCTTTAAATACATGCTGACCGGCAAAGATTTCAGTATCTGCTTTATAGACACCGTTATCAGCTACAGGGTTAGCAACTTCTAAACCATATTTCTGACCAACAACAAAGTCGTCTTGACCGTGACCTGGTGCTGTATGCACTATACCAGTACCCGCATCAATAGTGACATGGTCGCCTAAAATGGCTGGAACATCAAAGTCATAGAAAGGATGATTAAAGCGCAGTAATTCAAGCTCTTGGCCTTTAACTGTGCCTAATACTTGATGAGATTCAGCGCCATAACGCGTTAAACAAGTCTCGGCTAATACTTCAGCCAAGATCAGAGCGCGTTTCTCACCCTCTTGCTCAAACTCAACTAACACGTAGTCAAGCTCTGGGCTTAATGATAAACCGCGGTTAGCCGGTAAGGTCCAAGGAGTTGTAGTCCAAATCACCATAGCCACTGAATGTGGGTAATCACTTACGCCAAATTTAGCCAGGACTGCAGCCTTATCCGTTGCTTCAAAAGCAACATCGATAGCAGGCGACGTTTTATCTTCGTATTCTACTTCGGCTTCGGCTAAGGCTGAACCGCAATCCGTACACCAATGCACTGGCTTAACGCCTTTATGCAAGTGACCATTTTCAATCACTTTTGATAATGAGCGAATGATATTCGCTTCAGTGCCAAAATCCATGGTGAGGTAAGGATGCTGCCAGTCACCAAGCACGCCTAAACGGATAAAATCATCACGTTGACCTTCCACTTGAGTGCGTGCATATTTACGGCACTCTTCGCGAAATTCTGCGGCAGAGATTTTTTGACCAGGCTTACCTACTTTTTGCTCAACTTTCAGCTCGATTGGTAGACCATGACAGTCCCAACCTGGCACGTAAGGAGCATCAAAGCCAGACATGGTCTTAGATTTGATAATAATATCTTTAAGGATTTTATTGACCGAGTGACCAATATGAATGCTGCCGTTGGCATACGGAGGGCCGTCGTGCAAAATAAACGGTTTTTTACCTGCACGGCTGTCACGGATCTGCTGATACAGCTGCTCTGAGGTCCAACGCTCCAGCATTTGTGGTTCGCGATTTGCAAGGTTACCACGCATTGGAAACTCGGTTTCCGGTAAATTCAAAGTTGATTTATAGTCGCTCATTGATCCCATACCATTCACTCAGCTAGCAAGCTAGCTTGCATCATTGCTAAATAAGGCTTTCGCCTTATCCGCATCATTTAAAATCTGTTTTTTTAACGCTTCGAGGGAATCAAATGGCTGCTCATCACGCAGCTTTGCCACTAATTCTACCTCAATACTCTTACCATACAGTGATTCATTAAAATCAAATAAATGCACTTCTAGCTGACACTGTTGACCATTGACTGTCGGGCGAAAACCTATATTAGCTACGCCTTCATAAATGTCACTGTCTGGCCAAAACACTCTAACGGCGAACACGCCGCGCACCGGTACTACCTGACGTTTTAAGGCTATGTTAGCCGTAGGAAAGCCAATAGTGCGGCCAATTTTTTGCCCATGAGCCACTCGGCCACAAATAATATAGGGGTGTCCTAGTAAACGTCTGGCTTGCTCCATATGACCAAGCGCCAATTGTTGACGCACCTCAGTTGAACTCACTCGGTGCGAACCCACCATAAAGGTTTGAGTGCTTTCGACGGCAAACCCCAAGCGCTCTCCGGCTTTGCACAGCATCTCGTAATTGCCCTGACGCTGACGCCCAAAACGAAAATCATCGCCAACGACCAGATACTTAACGCCTAGCTGCTTTACCAGCAAGTCTTCAATAAATTGCTCGGCCGTCATCGACGCAAAACGGCGATTAAAATGCACGCACAAGACGCGATCTATACCTAATTCATCAAGCAGCAGCAATTTATCACGCAATAAACTTAAGCGTGCAGGAGCCTCGTTGCCAGCAAACATTTCAAGCGGCTGCGGCTCAAAGGTCATCAACACCGCTGGCAAATGATATTGCTTAGCTTTAGCCAATAGATTTGAAATAACTTGGGCGTGTCCTCGATGAACACCGTCAAAATTACCTATGGTCAATACGCAACCACGATGCGCCGGTAAGATGTTATGTATGCCGCGGATTAATTCCATATGACCCCAGTAGCAGCCAACGCAAATTGGCGGATTATATAACAGCTAGCCAAGAGAATCAGCACCACTGTGCAATTTCCAAGGTTTGACACCACAAATAATCATGATGAGAAGGTAAACACCCGCGCCAAGCCCGATTAATTTAACTAATTCCAGAGTGCGCTCACCGATATGCCAGTCTAACCACTGGCCTTGCTCTGGCATCATATACAATAGCGTGCCAGCCATAGCCAACGTCGCCACTAAGGTTTTAACAAAAAACCAAACTGTTTTGCGAGTGGCTTGATAGACACCTTGGCGATGTAAACCCCAATATAACATGCCAGCATTTAATAGGGCTGACATAGAAGTCGCAATGGCGAGCCCCACATAACCAAAAGGTATGGCCAACACTATATTGAACACCATATTGCTCACCATAGCTATTATACCAAAGCGCACCGGCGTTCGCGTGTCTTGACGCGAGTAATAACCAGGCGCCAACACTTTAATCATCATAAAGCTTAATAAGCCCGAACCGTAAGCGACCAGTGCATAAGACGCCATATTAACGTCTGTCATGTCGAACTCACCGCGCATAAACAACACGATAAGCATAGGTTTAGCCAGTAAAATCAAGCCTATCATAGCTGGCATACCCAAAAGGAAAATGGCTCTTACGCCCCAATCCATAGTGGCTTTAAAGCCTTCTCCATTATCATTGACATGACGCCTTGATAACGCAGGCAAAATCACGGTGGCGATGGCAATACCAAAAATACCTAACGGGAACTCAAGTAATCTGTCGGCGTAATACAGCCAACTGATGGATCCCGTCATCATGAAACTCGCAATAAAGGTATCCAGCAATAAGTTCACTTGTGAGACAGACACCCCAAACAAGGCGGGGATCATCAAGGTTCTGATTTTAACTACGCCAGGGTGATGCCAGCCCCAACTTGGACGCACTAGCGCATCTTCACGCCATAGAAACGGAATTTGGAACAAAAGCTGGACAACGCCGCCTAAAAATACCCCGATGGCCAGACCTATTTCAGGTTTTGCCATCGAAGGCGATATCCACATAGCCGCGCTAATGATGGCTATGTTCAAAAATACTGGCGTAAAGGCTGATACCGCAAAGCGACCACGAGTGTTGAGAATAGCGCCGGCTAGTGCAGTAAAGGTAATAAACCACAGATAAGGAAAGGTGATTTTAAGCATTAATGACGCGAGTTCAAATTTGGCGCCATCAGGCTCGTTATTAAGCCAAGCCCAAAACCAACCGCCGCCAAATAATGCGGTAAGCACTGGGGATGCAATAACCCCCACCAGAGTCACCCCGGTCACTAACACGCCTAAGGTGCCGCACACCTTACCAATAAGCTCTTTGGTTTCTGCTGGAGTATTTTTTTCTTGGTATTCGGTTAACACTGGCACAAAGGCTTGGGCAAACGCGCCTTCTGCAAATAGACGCCGTAAAAAATTAGGAATTTTATTGGCAAAGAAAAAAACATCAGCGCTACTGCCCGCCCCCATTAAATTGGCAACCACCATGTCACGAACTAAGCCTAAAATTCGTGAAATGAACGTCATGGCGCTGACTATTGCGCCAGAACGCATTAATTTATTACTCAAATGAGCCTCTCAAAAAACTATTAATGGCGATTATCGGTGACTTTTTAAGCCAATCCTTGGTGTTTTCTGTGTTTTAAGCCCTACACAAGTAGGTGGATGTGCGCCAGTTCGTAAAAATTCATCACTCACTCTGTCATAGCACATCATTTGCTGGTAGAATTGCGCCACATCTTACACGAGTTGGGTTGAAGATAGCCAAGTCAGGTTGGATTATTTTGATTTAATGACTGATATTCATTCATCAGCATTGACAAAAACACAAAATGCGGGCATATTCCTCGGCCTTTGAAAAATATTAATCCCAGTTTTTAGGAGTTGCACCTTGGCTAATAGCAAGTCTGCAAAGAAGCGCGCGCTTCAATCTGAAAAGCGTCGCCAGCATAACGCCAGCCGTCGCTCAATGTTACGTACCTACGTTAAGAAAGTTATCGCTGCTATTAAAGCAGGCGATCACACTACAGCTGTTGCCGCGTTTAACGCTGCCCAGCCTATCGTAGATCGTATGGCGACTAAAGGCCTGATCCACAAGAACAAGGCTGCCCGTCAAAAGGCTCGCTTGAACGCTAAGATCAAAGCACTAGTTGCTTAATTTTATCGTTTATATATAAAAACCGGCCTAGGCCGGTTTTTTTATAACTTCAAACTATTAAGCAGCTTGATGAGTTCCATAAAGGTTATTCAGCAATTGAATAATTGCCTTTACTTCATCACTCTTCAGTGAGTAATAGACAGTTTGTGCTTCTTTTCTGGTAGTCACCAAATTATCTTTACGCAACCAAGCAAGATGTTGTGATAAAGCAGACTGGCTCAGTCCTAATTTTTTGTTCATCTCGCCTACACACATTTCCCCTTCCGTGAGTAAATAGCACAAAATAAATAGACGACGTTCGTTTGCTAGAGCCTTCAATAACACAACGGCATGATCTGCTCGTTGCTGGATTAATTCAATATTCATCTGAGCTTTTCTCCTTAAGCTATCATCTCGACTAATATAGCCTTAGCTTAGGAATATAGTCGCGACCTAACCCACACTTTTTGCTAACTTGTTTTCAAAAATGAGACATACGTAAAAAAACATAAGTGAACTTATGATCTTACCTAAGTTTAAATCGTCTAAATCTCACTTCTATAAGGTGATAACATCAAACGTACCGCAAAGGTAAATATTAAAAATCAGAAGGTTAGTTTGCATTTTCTGCAAAATACTTGTGTTGAGAGTATGTTCATTAATTAAACACCTATCAAACAAGTATATAAATTTTGCCATTAGCAATAGCGAAATGTGGTTATTAGCGGCGATGGGTATTTGAGCTTTTAGCAGTAACGAAACTATCAAAGCAAAAGAATGGAAAGTAATGAGGACTAACGTTGGGACAAATTAGGCCTCAAACATCTTGAGTGAGCTGAAGTGGTACGGTGAATTTGGCCACCTAGTTAGAGGTGATATCATCACCTCATAAGTTAACAGGTGACACTATGAAAAAACGTACAAGAAGACTGTTTAGTGCAGAATTTAAACTCGAATCTGCACAACTAGTACTAGACCAAAATTACTCAATGATCTGATCCAATACTTTTGGACACCACGCTAAGTGAGTAAAATGACTTAACGAGGTGAATATGACAATCAAAAAACCCCGCAAGACCCACACTGCTGAATTTAAAACTGAAGCCCTGAAACTAGCCGAACGTGTCGGTGTTGCTGAAGCTGCTAGGCAGCTCAAAATCTACGGATCACAACGTTATAACTGGCGCTCTGCCATTGAGAAGAAATCGACAACTAGCCAGCGCGAAGCCGAGCTTGCTGCTGAAGTTGCCAAGTTAAAACGCCTGTTAGCCGACCAAGCTGAGGATTTAGCCATCTTAAAAAAGGCGGCCACCTACTTCGCGAAGAATCAAAAGTAGAACGATTCGAATTTATGCTCGAACACCAGCACCAGTTTCGTCTAAAGCCAATGGCGACAGTGCTTGGCGTGACGCGAAGTGGGTATTATGCCTGGCGAAAATCAAGCAAAGAGCCGAGTACACGCTTGCTCAAACAGTACAGCCGTGATGAGCAAATCAAAGCTATTTTTGTCCAGAGCAAGGAACGCTCTGGCGCTCGGCGTATTCAAGTCGACCTCGCGGAAGATTACGAGCGCGCTAATTTGAAAACCATTATGAACAGCATGACAAGACAGAATTTAGTGGCTAAAGCAGCCCGTAAATTCAAAACAACAACTGACAGCGACCACCAGCTTTCGGTGGCGCCAAATCTGCTGGAGCAGAACTTCGATGCCAGCGGCCCGAACCAAAAATGGGTCGGTGATATCACGTATCTGATGACAAGCGAAGGCTGGCTATATCTGGCGGTGATTATCGATTTGTACTCGCGCGCCGTGATTGGCTGGTCGATGAGTAATCGCATGACGGCTAAGCTGGCTTGTGACGCGCTGACAATGGCGCTGTTTCGTCGTGGGTTTCCAAAAAAAGTGATTGTTCATAGTGACCGAGGCAGCCAATATTGTTCACATGCGTATCGAGATCTAATTGAAAAAAATCAGCTTATCCAAAGCATGAGCCGCAAAGCCTGCTGCTGGGACAACGCCTGTGCAGAGAGCTTCTTCCATTCACTGAAGGTTGAGGCCATTCAGTACGAGCCGATCATGGACCGGGAAACCATGAAGCACACAGTGTTTGAGTACATAGAAGTTGATTACAACAAAACCAGAAGGCATAGTTCACTTGGCTATTTAAGCCCTGAGAATTTTGAATTGAAAATAGTGCTTAGTTAAGTGTCCAGAGTTAGCGGATCAGATCAAAATTGTTGAAGCCGCTCAAGCTATGAATGTGGGCAAATCAACTATGGATAAGTGGGTTCGGCAATTAAGAGAAGAGCGACAAGGTAAGCAACCTAAAGCATCACCTATATCACCAGAACAAATTGAAATTCGAGAGTTAAAAAAGCAACTAGCTCGCCTCCAGGAGCACAACGAAATATTAAAAAAAGCCACAGCTCTGTTGATGTCGGACTCACTGAACAATTCTTAATAATTGAGAAACTCAGGCAGAGCTACAGCATAAAAACATTATGTGAAGTGTTCAGTATTCATCGTAGTAGTTACAAGTATTGGAGAAAACGGCCAACAACCATAAACGCAGATAAAGTAAAGCTTCGAAGTTTAGTTAGCGAAGTACACACTGCAAGTAACGGCTCGGCAGGTGCTAGAACGATTGCAGATATGGTTAGCCAGCAAGGTATCTCGCTAAGCCGTTATCGCGCCACTAAGTTGATGAAGGAGCTTGGTATAGTTAGCTGTCAGGTACCTAAGCACAAATACCGAAAAGCGACACTAGAACACATTGAAATCCCTAATCACCTAGGTCGACAATTCGCTGTCACTGCTCCGAATGAAGTTTGGGTTGGTGATGTCACCTACGGTGTGCCCGGAGTTCAGCACTAGCATGGAATGCTTTAACGAACCACGAGTCTATCTGAAATACATGAACACTACGGCAGGAGCTACATTGTTTATGGCACTATCTGGTTGTGCAGATAGTTGAGTCTGAGCGGCAGTGACTTATCGTATGCTGATAAGGTGATGTAACTCGCTGACAACGGGGAGTGAGGCGAATTCGTTAAGCCAAGATGCTCCTCTAGACTAAGTATTGGACGGATGAAGAACATGAACCGGTTAACCCGCATCTATGGGCTGAAAAGTCGCCATTGCCTACACGAATTAACAGGCAATATGGTGCTGCAATAGTGCTAAACGTATGGGCACTATTGCCGAATTAATGAGTAATAAATATGTACTTATTAATGGATAAACGTTAAATCACAATTCTGCGTTTAAGCATCATCACCTTACAGTACGATAAGGTCAAAGACTGCGATCGGCATCCACCCCAATATGTTTGAGTTCAGGTAGATAAACCGGGGAAGGTTTGTTTTGAATGCTAAGGGAGCATGACCCTGATGACAAACAAGCTGGCGGAGTGTTCGTAGTAGTCTGAGATGGGGAAAGCCCATTACATGGCGAAGGGACACAGTTTAATTGATTTGCGTCAGCAAATTACCTGACCTTAATGAAGTGAAGACCTTTGATAATCAGCGAACAGCAACGTAAATTAGCAACATGGACAGCAACCGATAAAACGCGTCGCGTTAATCGACTGCTGCGCCTTATCAGTCACCCGCATTGGCTTCGCCAAGCGGCTGAAGTAACGCTTTCTTCAAAAGGTGCTAAAACGCCTGGTGTTGATGGAATAACAAAGATTCATATACAGGCTTATTTGGCTGGTTATCTTGATGAGATCAGAGATGATCTGCTGTCAGGTAACTATCAACCGATGCCTGCTAGACGGATCTATATTCCCAAGGCCAATGGAAAGCTACGTCCTTTAGGTATACCAACGCTTAGGGATAGAATAGTTCAACGTGCCATGCTCATGGCAATGGAGCCGATATGGGAAAATGATTTTCATTCGTTGTCCTATGGCTTTAGACCAGAGCGCAGTGTCCATCACGCCATTCGCACGGTTAAACTACAAATGACCGAATCCAATGAGCCTCGAGGTCGCTGGATAATTGAAGGAGACTTATCAAGCTATTTTGATACAGTTCACCATCGATTATTGATGAAATGTGTTCGTAAACGGATCAACTGCCGTCGATTTAATGATTTGCTTTGGCGCTTCATTAAAGCTGGACACATTGAACGTAACCTATTTTGTGCAACAAGCGAAGGCGTACCACAAGGTGGTGTAATTTCTCCGTTATTGTCAAACATAATACTTAATGAGTTCGATCAATATTTGGATAAATGTTACTTGAGCAAGAAAGCCCGTAAAGACCGCTGGTACTGGAACCACAGTATCAAAATCAAGCGAAAACCTGCGGTTGAGGAAAACAGACAATGGAAACCTGCCGTTGCTTATTGCCGTTATGCTGATGACTTTCTAGTGATTGTCAAAGGCAATAAACAACAAGCAGAGGCAATTCGTGACCAATGTCGACACTTCCTAGAAGGTAAGCTGCAACTCACGTTAAATATGGATAAAACTCATATTACACATGTGAATGACGGTTTTATATTTCTCGGACATAGGATCATTCGAAAGCGTGGACCTAAGGGAAATATGCGAGTGGTGACTGGTATTCCAAACGGTAAAGCCAAAGCATTTTCTCATTCATTGAGTCAGGCTTTATCAGGGGATCATAGCTGTAGCAAGATAGACAAAGTGGAACAACTCAATCGCAAACTTAAGGGTTGGGCACAATTTTATCGACATACTGATTACACCGCGAAAGTTTACAGCAAAATTGATCGTATTATTTTCTGGAAACTCGCTAAGTGGTTGGCTAGAAAATATCGTTGTTCTATTAAATCGTTAATGATGACATGGATCAAACGTCCAACACCAAATCAGGCAACGACATGGGTGTTATTTGGTAAAAGCAATCGTGGAAATTTATGTGGCGCGTCACTATTTAGATTAGTGAGTAGCCCTAAATTACCCTTTAGATGGCGATCACCAGAAGCAAACTCCTACCTCAGAGATGAAATTAGAAATACTGTCACGTCTCGCTATAGCGATGTTGCCATGGCTGTTAGCCACAATTAAGCGGAGAGCCGTATGCGCTGAAAGGTGCACGTACGGTTCGGAGAGGAGAAGCAGAGAAATAGTTCGACTACGCTCTGCCTCTTACTCTACTGTGGGCTGGTAACCGCTGGATGTACTTAGCTGTTGTGATTGATCTATTCGCTCGTAAAGTCATTGGGTGGGCTATGTCATTATCACCAGATAGCCGTTTAACGGGCAAAGCGCTTTCGATGGCCTATGAAGGTCGAGGTAAACCTAAAGATGTTATGTTCCATAGCGATCAAGGGACTCACTATACAAGCAGAAGATATCGGCAATTATTATGGAGATACCAGCTCAAACAAAGTTTATCTCGACGTGGGAATTGTTGGGATAATAGTCCAATGGAACGCTTTTTTAGGAGCCTTAAGACAGAATGGATACCAACGACAGGGTACCGTAACTTTGCAGAAGCTCAGCAAGAAATTACACGATACATAATTGGATATTATTGTCAGCTTCGCCCACATCAATATAACGGCGGACTGACACCCAATGAATCAGAACGATTGTTCTGGTTAAGCTCTAAAACTGTGGCCAATATTAGTTGACCACTACAAGCTGAGGCCAATCGATTTACACCGGCTCGCGCAGAAATACCGGAGCATAGGGTGACGAGTCCTTTTCACTATAATAGTAGCCATCATAGTTGAAGCCTAAGATTTGCGCTGCTCGAGTGACCTTATGTTCCAGTAAGTAGCGAGCCATCATCCCCCTTGCCTTCTTGGCATAAAAACTAATGATCTTATACTGACCATTCTTGAAATCTTTAAATACCGGCGTAATGACATCACAAGCTAAATGACGAACATTGACTGCTTTAAAATATTCGTTAGATGCCAAGTTAACCACTAATGGGTGCGAGTCGTTAGCAAGCTCTGCATTAATTTCATCGGTAATTATGTTGCCCCAAAAGGCATACAAATTTTTACCTTTTGGATTATTAAGTCCAGTCCCCATCTCTAAACGGTAAGCTTGAATGAGATCTAAAGGCTTTAATAGCCCATATAAGCCCGACAAAATTCGTAAATGTTGCTGGGCTTGCTGTAACAAGTCGCTATCCATACTATCGGCGTCAAGCCCAGTATAAACATCCCCTCTGAAGGCAAATAGCGCTTGCTTGGCATTAGCGAGTGTAAATGGCGGTTGCCACTCAGCAAAGCGAGCAGCATTTAAGCCTGCAATTTTATCGCTAACTTTCATTAACGAGGCTATATCCATAGGGGTTAAATCGCGGCACACAGGCATAAGTGCTTGGCTATGTGCGAGTAAATTGGGCTGGCTATATTGCTCTGTGGTTGCTGGGTTTACAAAATCTAGAGTCTTAGCAGGAGACACAAGAATAAGCATAAGATTTTCTCCATTAGTCTGGCCAACATCATACCTAACCCCCATAAAAAAACCACGCGCAACCGGCGTGGTTTTTTCGATAAGGCTAAACGAAATTAGCTAGCTTGCTATTTACTACTTTCATCGGGTAACCAGATATCATCATCTAATTGCTTGTTTAACTCTGGGAACTTAGACCGATCGAACTCTGGAGTAATGCCTAAGTCCACTTGGCGACGATAATCGTTAATTACTCGAATAGCTAAGCCAGATAGCAGTACTAAGGCAATAATGTTTACTATAGCCATCAAGCCCATAGAAACATCGGCAAGGTTCCATACCAAATCAATTTTGGCAACTGCGCCAAACATCACCATACCAAGTACGCACACTCTAAAGAGTGGCAACGCCTTTTTGCTGTTACCACATAAAAACATTACATTGGTTTCAGCGTAAGAGTAGTTGGCTATGATAGAAGTAAAACAAAACAGCAAGATAGCCATAGCCACAAAGCTGCCCCCCCATGAGCCGACATGTTCAGACATCGCGCCTATGGTTAATTGAATGCCGTTACCATCAGCCCCAGTGTCCCCTGCCAGTAAAATAATGGCCGCGGTCGCAGTACAAATCACTATGGTATCCACAAAGACCCCCATCATCTGTACAAAGCCTTGTGAAGCTGGATGATTAGGATTCGGTGTGGCGCTGGCCGCGACATTGGCAGCAGAACCCATACCGGCTTCGTTCGAGAATAAACCGCGAGCAATACCCGACTGCATAGCTTGGGCTATGGTATAAGCGACGCCACCAGCGGCAGCTTCTTGCCAGCCAAAAGCACTTTTAACCACTAACGCGAGAATGGCGGGTACTTCTTGAATATTAAGAACCACGATAACAAAGGCAATCGAGATATAACTTAGCGCCATGATAGGAACTACGATTTCAGAAACCTTTGCGACCTTCTGCAACCCCCCCATGATGACTAAGCCACTTAACACGACTAAGACTATGCCCATATAGGTTGGCGGTACATCAAAAACCTGATCCATCGCGGCAGAGATAGTGTTAGCTTGCACCGCATTAAACACTAGACCGAAGGCAATGATTAAAAAGATGGAGAATAAAATTCCCATCCAGCGTTGCCCTAAGCCTTTTTCCATATAATAAGCTGGACCGCCGCGGAATTGACCGTCGTTGTCTCTGACTTTATAGACCTGAGCTAAGGTTGACTCCACCATAGCAGTGGCCATACCTAACACGGCAATAAGCCACATCCAAAACACAGCGCCAGGACCGCCGCCAACAATAGCAACGGCAACCCCGGCCATATTACCAGCGCCTACTCGAGCGGCCATACTGGTACAAAACACTTGGAAGGAAGATAAACCGCCTTGAGAACCTTGACGACTAATCGCCATGATTTTAATGGCGTGTCCAAAATGGGTAATTTGGATAAAAGCTAATCTAAGGGTGAAATATAATCCAGCGCCTACAAGTCCATAAACAAGGAGCTTGCCCCATAACAATGAATTTAAGAAATTAATGGTTGTTTCTAACATATCGTTCTACTTCTTCCCGTTGCAGTAAGCCATAACAGCTTGCTGTGGTGAATGAATCTTAGTGATAACTGGTGCAGAGTTTTGTTGTAATTTAATTATTCGAATACTTATGCAAACTTATTCAATTGTGTTTCTGAACCAGCGGATCAAAATAGCATAGGTTTTACAAAAAACCGCGTGATCTGTCTCGCACTAAACCACTTGCTCTACAGTTAGCCAACCTATCAGCATCATAGTGCAACAAACCACCAACCTAAACTCACTAACCTAAGCCTTACCGCAAAAAACAATGAACGCTAGGGTTAATGTCTCAATGACTCCATTCAACACATGCCCATAGCCACTGACTTATTGTGGCTAATTAACAGTTAACTTAATGGCTAAGTGATTGGGAGCAATACGAGACATAAGCGTCAATTGAAGCAGCAGGCGTTCTACACTCAATTTTACTAGCTTAACTTTGGCTAATATACCGACCTACCGCACCATTCCAAAATAATTTCTAGTTCCCAATGCGATTAGCTTACTAAAGTGTCAAAAAACAGCCGAAACCAACAGATTAACAACCTTTAACCAACATGAAATTATTAATAATGACCGCTTGAAACGCGTATGATATTATTCGCAACATAAGCTAGAATCTTTTAAACATATCACAACACACCACAACACAAAACACACCAATGCCTGACTGTGATATGACATTAAAAGCCAGTAAATAACTGACTGATGGCATTGGCAATGGAACTGGAGAATGTATGAAACACTTATCAAAGTTAGTTTTAGTTGCTGCTTGTTTTCCCTTGATGGCCTCTGCTGCTCAAGAATTAACACCTTGGTATGTAGGTGCTGGTGTCGGCGTCAATAACTATCAGCCGAATTGTGACCAAAAAACCATGAAGACATGCGGTGAAGATGATCCGTATGCATGGGATGTGTTTGCAGGTTACATGTTCAATGATTATTTAGGTCTTGAACTTGGCTATCGCGATTTAGGCCAAGCGGTGTGGACCGACTATAGCGACAAGTTAAACGATGTTGGTGCTAAGGGTGCAACCTTAGGCTTAGTAGCCGTGTGGCCTTTTGCTGACAGCTGGAGTTTATCTGCTGAAGCAGGCGCCATGAAGTATATCCTGTCAAATAACAAGCAATGGGGCTCTGAGTACTACTCAGACAATGGTGTTGCTCCTTATTATGGCGTAGGTCTGGGTTACAACCTTACTGAAAACCTGAAGTTACAAGCTAAGTATCGCCGTTATGAGAATCTTGAAGATTCCAAGTGGAATACTTTAGATATGGAAAGTAACTATTGGGGCTTAGAGTTAAGCTATCGTTTTGGTTCTGAAGTGGCGACTCCTGCGCCGGTAGCGCCACCAGTCGTACTGGATTCTGACAACGATGGCGTACCTGATAGCTCAGATGCTTGTCCTGACACTCCAGCGGGTTACTTAGTGGATGCTCAAGGCTGTACCGTTATGGCGGAAACCGCTCAAGAGCTCGACGTTGATGCAAAATTTGCTAACAACTCAGCAGTACTGGATCAAACCAGTTACGATGAAGTGGGTTTATTAGCCGAGTTCATGAATAACAACCCAGATTCAACTGTAGTCATCAAGGGCTTTGCCTCTAATGTTGGTAAGCCAGACTACAATATGACTCTGTCACAAAAACGTGCTGAAGCGGTGGCTCAAGTACTGGAAGAAAAATTCGGTATTGCCGCAAGCAGAATCTCTGCCAAAGGCTATGGTATTACCCAGCCATTAATGGAAGGTAATTCAGCTGAAGCCAATGCTGCTAACCGTCGTATCGAAGCTCACGTGAGCGTGGTACAAATGGCGCCAGTAATGCGTTAATCTTTACGAAACTGCCAAAGCCGCTATCATAGCGGCTTTTTTTTTGAATAAATTTAGCAATAAAATACAATCACTAAACTCATTTAGATTCAGAAATGTAATTTTTTTTCAGCAAAGGTTGGAATATCGGCAAAAATCGCTTCTAATACTCTCTATGCCTATTTTCGGCCATCATTGAGAAGGATGTAATTCATGGCAAGTACATTAGCGCAACTTAAAGCTTTAACCACTATCGTTGCTGATACCGGTGATATTGAAGCTATCAAACGCTACCAACCACAAGATGCCACCACCAACCCATCATTAATCTTAAAAGCCTCAGAAATTCCTGAGTATGCTCACTTAATTGATGATGCAATCGCTTATGCCAAATCACAAAGCCAAGATTTAGCGACTCAAATTGCCGATGCTGGCGATAAGCTGGCCGTGAATATCGGGGTTGAGATCTTAAAGTCGGTTCCAGGTCGCATGTCGACTGAAGTTGATGCTCGCCTATCGTTTGATCAAGCCGCCTCTATCGAAAAAGCTAAAAAATTAGTGGGTCTGTATCAAGCCGCAGGTATAGATACCTCACGAATTTTGATTAAGCTCGCCTCTACTTGGGAAGGCATCTGCACTGCCAAGCAATTAGAACAGCAAGGTATTAACTGTAACCTCACCTTATTATTCAGCTTTGCTCAAGCGCGTGCGTGTGCGGAAGCTGGCGTGCACTTAATCTCGCCATTTGTTGGCCGCATTTTAGATTGGTACAAAAAAGATACTGGCCTTAATTATTCTGCCAGTGAAGATCCTGGCGTAGTGTCAGTGACTGAAATCTATAACTACTACAAGCAACACGGTTATCAAACCGTGGTAATGGGCGCTAGCTTTAGAAATACCGGTGAAATTATTGAGTTAGCGGGTTGCGATCGTTTAACCATTGGCCCGAATTTATTAGAAGAGTTGGCTAATTCTGACGTTAAGGTTGTAGCTAAGTTACAAGCCGCCACGACATTAGTGCCAGCACCAACACCTATGACAGAAGCGCAATTCCGCTGGGAATATAACCAAGATGCCATGGCCGTTGAGAAACTGGCTGAAGGCATACGCAATTTTGCCATCGACCAAGCAAAATTAGAAGTCATGTTAACTGCCCGTTTAACGGCCTAACATAACAAAGGAGTGTTTGATGACTCGCTTAATCCAAAGCCAACATTGGCAGAACTTACAACTTATGGCTAAACATTTGCCGCACATGCGTCAAATGTTTAGCGAGAATCCGAACAGATTCGATCAGTTTTCACTCAAAACTTGTGGCTTATTACTCGATTACTCAAAAAACCGTATCGATGATGCCGTATTAGCTGCATTATTTGCCTTAGCTAAAGAAGCGCAGTTAACTCAAAAAGTGCAAGCCATGTTTAATGGCGATATTATCAACACCACTGAAGGCCGCGCTGTACTGCATACTGCGCTGCGTGCTGATGCTACTGATGATATTCGAGTGAATGGCATCAATATAGTGCCAGAAGTTCAAGCCACTTTAGCCAAGATGGAAGACTTTGTTGAGCGAGTCACTCAAGGACAATGGCGCGGTTATACTGGCAAAACCATTACTGATATCGTCAGTATTGGTATTGGTGGTTCATTCTTAGGCCCAAAAATTGTTTCTGAGGCCCTGCGCCCATATTGGAGCAAGAGCTTAAAGTGCCATTATGTTGCCAATGTTGATGGCACTAGCCTGACCGAAAAGCTTAACAAGCTGAACAATGAAACCACCTTGTTCATCATGTCATCCAAGTCTTTTAGCACACAAGAAACGCTGACCAATACCCTTAGCGCCAAAGACTGGTTCTTGGCCAATGGCGCGGCGCAAGCCGATGTCGCTAAGCATTTTGTGGCCGTGAGCTCTAATGTTGCCAAAGCCACTGAATTTGGTATTGATGCTGACAACATTTTCCCGATGTGGGATTGGGTAGGTGGTCGTTACTCACTATGGTCAGCGATTGGTTTACCGATTGCGTTAATGATTGGCATGGATAATTTCCGCCAATTACTGCGCGGTGCCAACCAAATGGATACCCATTTCAAGCAAGCCCCAGCTGAAGAGAATATGCCAGTGATCATGGCACTTATCAGCTTATGGCACAGCAACTTCTATCAAGCGCAGTCTCACGTGGTCCTGACCTATGATCATTATTTGCGTGGTTTACCGGCTTATTTCCAGCAATTAGATATGGAAAGCAATGGTAAGTCAGTCACGTTAAATGGCACCGATGTGGATTACACCACAGGACCTGTGATTTGGGGGGGTGAAGGCACTAATGGCCAACATGCTTATCATCAATTGCTGCATCAAGGCACCGGCTTAATCCCTGCGGATTTTATCTTGCCATTACAAAGCCACAATCCTCTGGGTGAGCATCATGTGCAATTGGCATCTAACTGTTTTGGTCAAACCCAGGCACTGATGCAAGGTCGCACATATGATGAAGCCAAAGCAGAATTATCCGCCAGCGCTTTGAGTGAAGAACAAAAAGATTTAATTGCTAAACATAAGTTTATGGCCGGCAATAAGCCGAGCAACACCTTATTGATGGATAAGTTAACTCCAGCTACCTTAGGCGCTATGATTGCACTTTATGAACATAGAACATTCGTTCAGGGCGCTATTTGGGATGTGAACTCATTTGATCAGTGGGGAGTTGAATTAGGTAAAAACTTAGGCAATGACATTCTCACGCGTTTAAATGCTGACGAACAATGCCAAGCACTTGATTCATCAAGCAATTCATTGATTAACCTCTTCAAGCAAGCTCATATTTAATTGAGCCCAGAGTATAAAACAGCCTGCGGGCTGTTTTTTTTTGCGTATATTTATTTGTTTCTTAACAAATTTGAAACATAGATGTTGCATCCTCTTCCTAAGTTATGGTATTTCTTTGTTTGACCATTACATTTGCAGAGGAGGTCACCATGGATCGCTTAGACTATGGAAGTATGTTAGATCGTGAAGATGACAATGTCATAGAGAAGCCAAATCGTCGCAACAGCAAAAAACGTAAATGGCGTGAAATTGAAGCAATCAAAGATAAGCGCCGCTTACTCAAAGAGCTTCAAGACATCGACAGCCTCTGCGATATTGAAGTGGATATTGACGCTATTTTATAAAAAGCAGCGCCTAGGCGTTGCCTATTAACTGAGGGCGTTCAAAATTCTGTGTCAGGCTAATTTTTAAATTTCTAGCACGCTATCTAAACGCCCTTCAAAATAAATCGCTAACTGAGATAAACAAAGGCTCCAATTGTGGATTGGCATGGTCCATTTATCTGAGGCGTTTAATATGCCTGCATAAAGTAGCTTCAACAAGCTATTTTCATTAGGAAAAGCACCTTTGGTTTTGGTGAGCTTTCTAAATTGGCGATGTACCGCCTCAACGGCATTGGTCGTGTAAATCACTTTCCTGATATGTTCTGGGTACCTAAAATAATGGGACAAATTATGCCATTTGCGACGCCAAGAGTTGATTACCAGCGGATAAGCATCACCCCATTTGGCCTCCAGTTCGTCCAATGCCATCTCTGCGGCTTCTTTACTCACGGCTCGATACACAGGCTTTAAATCAGCCATAAACGCTTTCTGATGTTTTGAGGCGACATACTTCATTGAGTTGCGGATCTGGTGGATAACACCTAGCTGTGTTTCCGTATTAGGGAAGATACTGGCTATCGCCTCAGGGAAACCGGTCAAGCCGTCAACACAGGCGATAAGAATATCTTTTACACCACGATTATTAAGATCGGTCAGTACGGATAGCCAGTAATTAGCGCCTTCATTTTCGGATAAATGAAGCCCTAAAATTTCCTTTTTTCCTTTCATATTAAGCGCTAACAATGTGTAAACGGCTTTACTGACGTAACGCCCATCCTCTTTGACTTTATAATGTATCGCATCAAGCCAAACGATAGGATAATGGCTATCTAATGGGCGCTGTTGCCACGCTTTAAGTTCGGGGATGAGTTTATCAGTGATAGCACTGACTGTTGCGTTAGATACATTGATCCCATACATATCTTCAACATGTTGATTAATATCGCGATAGCTCATACCTATACTGAACATCGATAACACTTTACGTTCGATTTCATCGGTTAGCGTAGTTTGATTTTTCTTAATCAACTGAGGTTCAAAAGTGCCATTGCGGTCTCTAGGGGTGTCTAACTCAAAGTTACCGGACGGATGCTTAATGGTCTTAGGGGTTTTGCGATTTTTACGATTAGGCAGAGGATCATGCGCTAAATGCTGCTCAAGCTCAGCCTGGAGAGCCGCTTCAGTGAGTTGCTTGATCAGTGGACCAAGAATGCTGTCTTTACCTGTGAGGCTTTTACCTGACTGCAGATCTTTAAGGGCTTGTTCGAAGTTAAAAGGTTGGGTCATGTGTCATTCCTGTTTTTGAATATTTTACTGAAATGACACAGAATTATGAACACTACCTATTAACTATCAGTGTTGATAAAATCTTTTAGCTCTTGGAAGAGCTGTGTGTCATTGTCACTAAATAAAGGGTCTTCAATTAACTTTATTTGACAAAAGTCACCCACAGCTTCCCAATCACTAGGGCTGAATCTATGTTCTAATTCAGGGAAGATAGCGGTTTCTTCATAATGCATGTGACTGCGTTGCTGCGTCACGTATTGATGAAGATCTCTAATCAATTTTTCCCGAGGGATGACGACATCATTTAAAATCATAGTTAATGATGCCATCAAGGCTGCGGTCGCAGCATTCAATTCAATATGCTCGCCCGCTAAACGATTCGCGGTCATCTTATCTTGTGTCTTTTCTAGATAATATTCATAGACAATATCTTCGAGTGGATGATGGCTATGCTCAGCATATTCTTGCATATAACTAACAATATCTTTAACTAGGTTAAAGTTAATATTCTCGCCACTTTCGAGCTTACTGGTCTTACGCTCAAGAATAGAAAGTAAGATACTTATATGCCGATGATCTTGCATTAATCGCTTTAGCATAACTTATCCTTAATGCCTGCTAGCCGTATTCATTGAACGATATTTATCCACTATACCTTGCAACTCATAATTATTTATATGATCTAACTCACATTATTCTGAAGTAGCTTCTAAGACTGACATCACGGTATTTAAGGATAACTGCAAATGCAAGAAAGCATCTTGCGCCGAGTTCGCCTGCTTAAGGTTCTTCTTAACTATATTGGCGAAATAATCCTCTTGTTCTTCATTCATATCGAGTACATGAAAACTTGAATGAATATCGATATTGATTTTTTCCAATGCTAATTGGAATTTGGTGTCGTTTTCTGCAATTGATTGGCCTAACTCTTTTAACAGTACTTTAATATCGACAATTGCATTCGACATCGCTTGCTCGCGCCGAATATCCATCACACGCGCCTCAACCCCTTCAACAATCACAGCAATCACATCCCGAATACGCCCATAAAGCACATCATCATTCATAGGCATATTCTTGATTAAAAATGAGACATGCTTGTCACTACACACAGTACGATTACCAAAATCATAAAGCCTGCCTTGCTTATCTAATAACTCCAAAATATTGGTTTCTATGGGGCTAATCGCAACGCCGGCCGGCGCGAAGTACTCTGGTTTATCGGTGACAATTTCAAGACAAGTATTTAAATCAAACTGCGCCATCACGTTGAAAAAAGCGTTCGCTAATGATTGATAGTCATGACATAAGAAACATTGGCGGAAAAATTGCATTACATAACCGTACTGCGCCGATTCGGTCATAGATTGAAATGCCATACTGCGCGATAGACTTTCAGCCTGTGCTAACACTTTTTGCTTTTGCTGATAACTCGCCACCGCACTGACTTTGATGATGAGCTCTTTGAGCTCAAAAGGTTTAGCGACAAAATCTACGCCGCCAGCATTATAAGCGCGAAGACGCTCTTCTAAAGTATTCATGCCGGAGACAAACACCACTGCCACCTGGCTATGACGAAGTTGTAATTCTTGGCATAAGGTTATGCCATCTTTATCAGGTAAATTGATATCCATTAAGATAATATCTGGAATAACATCCAGTAGGGCGGCCTCATAATCTTTTGCATTATTAAAAACATTAAGATGATAGTCATCGGCTAATACTTCCTTAATTAGCTCACCATAATCTATATCGTCGTCTACAACCCAAAGAGTTAGCTTTTCCATGATTCATCCTTGTCATCAACACCAGTGAACTTAATCCCAAGCTTTAACATCGCCTTAATCAGCCCTTTAATATCAAAAGGCTTATTCAATACCGGGTACGGCATTTCTTTCTGTTTACTAATTCCTATGTCATGTATGTATCCTGATATCAGTAATACCGACAATGACGGGTTATTTTCTTGTAAGTTTTGCGCCAAGTTGTAACCGTTGAGCCCCCCAGGCATAAGCACATCAGTAATTAATAACTGCGCATCGCAATTGCCACCGCTGTATTTACGACTGACGGTGACAGGATCAGTACAAGTTTCTATGGTCATGCCTAATATTTCACAATAGTCTTGCACTACTGCCACGATTTCGGGTTCATCATCAACGATTAACACCTTAAATGGACTCATTACTTTAGGGTAATGAAGCAGATTAGTATCGGTATCTATCACTGCCTGATGAGCTTTCTTCTCTTGTGCTGGGAACCACATTTTAAACTCAGTGCCATGAGGGCCGGTATCCACCACACTCATATAGCCGTGGGAGCGTTTTACAAATCCATAAATCATAGATAAGCCAAGCCCAGTGCCTTTGCTTTTATCTTTCATGGTGAAAAACGGCTCGTAGATTTTTTCAACTAAATGTAAAGGTATGCCGCAGCCTGTGTCTTTAACTGATATCCACACATAATGGCCACTCTTAACTTGAGTATCAGTTAAGGAGCCAGGCAGTTTGCCGCCAAGCCACTCTTGACCTGTGCGTATGGTCAGAGCACCGACCCCCTCCATGGCATCTCTGGCATTGATAGTCATGTTGAGCATGGCATCTTCTAAATCACCGCGATCCACGCAAATATCATCAAGGTCTGCACCAAACTCCATGGCAATTTGTACTTGCGCCGTCAGGGATTTATCGAAGATATCTTTTAAGCCACTAATGACCTCGTTGATACTGCAGTTTTGCGCATTAAATTGTTCTTGCCGTGAAAATTGCAATAAACGCCGAGTTAAGTCGGTTCCCCGTGAGCAGGCTTTAAAGGCAGTAGTGAGATATTTATCTAAGCTTTCTTGGCGATTCTTTAACTGCATTAATTCAAGGTTGCCTTTAAGCACACCTAAAATATTATTGAAATCATGGGCAATACCACCAACTAACTGCCCTAATGCCTGCATTTTTTGGGTGCGCGACATGGCTTGCTGCATCTGCAATTCCATGGAAATATCATGAGCAATTAAGACGCTCACAGTTTCTGACGCGAGGTTAACTGCAAACAAGTTCACTTTCATTATGGTGGTTTCATCATGATGTCGATTCATCTTAATTTCACCATCAAAACCGGTAAATTGAGTGAGCGCATCATTAAAACTTTCAAAGTCAGTCACTTGCTTATCGTGCTGTGCAAATAGCATAGCTATGGGTTTACCAATCAGTTCGCCAATAAGGTAATGACTGATTTTTGCGGTCGCATCATTGGCATAAGCGATAATCGGGATACCCCTGCTATCCACTTGAATGATCATGGTCATGTATTCAAAGCTATCAACAATATTCTGAAATACATTATTGGTATTCGTGGCGACAGGCACAGGGATAGTTAAGGGCTTGGGCGCTACTAACATAGGATAAATAATATCTGTCAGTATCTGCTGCTTTTCGCTTAAGGTGTCTTGCCACTTGGCATCCGGTTGCGCAAAGAAAATGACTAATGAAGAGTTAGCAATTGGCCAAACGCTATAATGCAGCCAAGCATGGACACATTTGGGCTCTGGCGCATGCGGCCAATGACGGATTTCACTCCAATAGTTAGCATTAACACTAGTAATCGCTGAGCTCGACGAGCAACTTAACGGCATAGCGTCATTATCGAGTTCATTGATGTCGACGAGTAGCACAACGCTCGCCTGACTGTGCTCAGCAAGCACTCGAGTGAGGGCTACGCGCACCGCCTGGCCTTGAATAAATTGAGCCTGTAGCTGCGCTAATTGCAGCAACAAAGTGGCTGAAAGGGAAATAGCAGGCGAGCTAAGATGATCAACACTTAGGGGTAACGAGTTAGAATCCATTCCGACATTTCCACCAAATTATTAAAACTACTTAAATATAGTTCAAAATAATTTTGGCGCACCGACAGTCAAATATTTTGCAAAAACAACTACTATGACTGATAACTCAGTTTTTTATACTAACAAAAAAATAATCTCTGAAGTAAACCTGCCTCTATCGCCATTGCGAGATAAATCCCATAAAACACTCAAATTTAACTGCTGGTGCCAATGAATGCCACCAGCAAGCTTAGTCATACTTGCCTTTACACTATGCGCGCAAATAAGTAACGCTTTAATGCGGCAAAATCTGCCGCCATAGGCTCAGCTAAACATGGCGCGTCACTCACCTGCGCTAACGCTTGTGGCAAAGGTAACTGACAACTCAGCACGCTATCCACCACCTCTTTAAACTTAGCAGGATGCGCCGTGCCCAAAAAGATACCTAACGGCTTTGGCTCGCTATCAACTTGGGCAGCAAGCGTATCAGTTAGCGCTTTAGCTGCGATTGCAGCGTGTGGTTCACTCACATAGCCGCCGCGCGCTAACGCTTGTAACTCAAGACTTGCCGCTTTATCTGCCACGCTCGCACTTAATAAGCTTGAAAGCGGCCAGCCCATAACATCACAACAAGCTTCGACTCTTGGCCAGTTGCTGGGCTCAGCTACATCCATGGCATTACTTAAGGTGGCTATGGTTTTATTGGGGCGCCAATTACCATCACCTAAATAGCGCGGCACAGTATCATTAGCATTGGTTGCAGCAATAAAACGTGCCACCGGCAAACCCATAGCTTTAGCCAACATGCCAGCCGTTAAATTGCCAAAGTTGCCGCTCGGCACAGAAATAATCGGGGCTTGATTGGGATGCTTTACTTGAAACTGCGCCACAGCTTCAAAGTAGTAACAAACTTGCGCCAGTAACCTACTGATATTGATAGAATTGGCAGAATTTAAGCCAAGTCCATGACGAATATCTTCATCATCAAAGGCTTGCTTAACGAGTTCCTGACAGGCATCAAAATCGCCATCTATGGCTAAAGTGTGGATATTGCCACCTAAGGTAGTAAATAGCTTTTGCTGCAATACACTAATTTTGCCTTGTGGAAACAATACCACCACTTTGATGTTGTCTAGCCCATGAAAAGCATGGGCGACTGCGGCGCCAGTGTCACCTGAGGTAGCCGTTAATATAGTTAACGGCTTACCGTCACCCACAGCATTAATACATTGGGCCATAAAGCGGGCACCAAAATCTTTAAAAGCTAAGGTTGGGCCATGGAATAATTCCAAACAGTAACGCGCGCCATCAACTTTCACTAAAGGTAAATCAAAATTAAAGGCGCTAGCTACCATGGCATCAACTTTGGCCTCATCTAACTCACCTTGCAAAAACTGCTTAATGATATATTGACTGCGCTCAATAAAAGGCATGGCTAGTACCACATTGATATCCTTAAGCTTTGGTATGTCGCACGGAAAAAATAAACCTCGGCCTTTGCCTAACCCTAAGCGCACCGCTTCACTAAAACTCACTTGTTGTTCTGGGTGGCTCAAATTATATAACTTCATTGTCATTATCCTTAAAGCGGGCGACTGCCGAGGGTATCAAGTTGACATACATGCACAAAACCAGTGTCGGTAGTGACGTAATGCTGCGCTAACCACGCTTTAGCATTTAAAGCGAGCGACTGATTGGTGGTGACAGCAAAGAGTGATGGCCCACTGCCAGAGATGCCGCACGCCGATAACCCCATGGCTAATAGCGCTTGTTTGGCATGAGTAAATTGAGGGATAACATCGGCGCGATATGGCTCAGCGATGACATCTTTGAGTAATGACAAAGCTAAGTCTGAATTCTGCGTATGCAGCGCATGAATAAAACTTGCCAAGTTTTGTCCAAAGCTGAGCGTAGTCGCTTTAGGATAATGCTCGGGCAACAAGCCACGCATTAATGCGGTGGATAATGAAATACCTGGGTATGCAATTACCCAATACCAATCATCCATCACAGGCATAGATGCGCATAAGGCCGAAGGTGATGACAACATTAATTGCATGCCACCTAAATAGCAGGGCGCCACATTATCAAAATGTATGCTACCGCTAATCTTGCCTTCAAACTCTCCCATTAATAGCAGCAGCTCATCACGGCCATAAGGCCTATCAAAAAAGTCATTTAACGCACTAAAGGCTGCAACCACTGAACTTGCACTGGAACCCAGGCCACTTCCCACGGGCAGATTCTTGTTTAAGGTTAAAATGACATTGGCATTAGGCGCCTTGGCTTCTAAAAAGGTCTGCGCGCATTGATAAACAATATTCTCTTTTGGATCAGCTGGCAGCTTATGGGCAAAGGGTCCTTGCACTTTTAGGCTTAAGCTCTGCCCGCCCGCTTCAATACTGACGGTATCTCCCAATAAACTGCCATCTATGGGCGCTAAGGCCGCCCCTAATAAATCAAAGCCCACACTGACATTGCCCATAGAGGCTGGTGCATAGATAGTTATCATGCCATCACCTCCCGGCTCCAGTTAAGGGTTCTTAACACATCAGCAAAAACTCCCGCCGCAGTTACCTCAGTGCCTGCGCCATATCCTCTTAATACAAAAGGAATAGGCTGATAATAACGGCTATAAAAGGCCAGTGCATTTTCGCCGCCTTTAACACTGTAAAGCGGGTCATTTTCGGCAACTTCCGCCACTTCAACGCGGCAGCCTTGCTCATCAATCATGCCAACATAACGCAACACCTTGCCCTGCGCCTTAGCAGCGGCCACTCGCGCGGCGATTTCACTATCAACTTGGGGAAGGCGCGTCATAAAGGAGTCAATATCTCCACTATCATCAAATGTTGTCGGCAGCACGCTTTGCACCTTGATATCACTGAGTTCAAGCGCCATACCCGCTTCACGGGCTAAGATTAATACCTTGCGCGCTACATCCATACCGCAAAGATCATCCCTTGGGTCTGGCTCAGTAAAGCATTTTTGCCGCGCAATTACCGTCGCCTCAGATAAACTTAAGCCCTCATCAAGGCAGCCAAAAATAAACGACAATGAGCCTGATAGAATGCCGCTAAATTTATGCAGTTCATCGCCTGCGCACAGCAATTTTTTAAGATTATCAATCACAGGTAAACCCGCGCCCACGGTAGTTTCATACAAAAATTGGCGCCGTTTAGCGCGCGCAGTAAGTTGCAGCGCTTGATAATAGGCGTACTCGCGGGTATTGGCCTTTTTATTAGGCGTCACTACATGTAAACCGGCTTCTAATGCCTCAACATAAGTCGCCGCGACTCGCTCACTCGCACTGCAATCAACCAGCACAGGATTGACTAATTGCTGATCGCGAGCAAAAGCCAGCATGGTATCTAAGCAAGCATCTTGGCCTAAATCTGCGAGTAAGCCATGCCAATGAGTTAAATCTATGCCATCGATATCGAGCAGCATCTTGCTTGAATTCATAATGCCGCACACACGCATGCGAATATCTTGTTTGGCGAGCGCCGCTTGCTGCGCTTTTATTTGGGCTAATAGGCCAGCGCCCACTGTGCCGCAGCCCACTAAAAACACATCGACGTACTGACTGGCGCCAAAAAATCCTTGATGACAAGCGCGCAAACATTGGGACACTTTAACTTGGTCAACTACCGCTGAAATCGAGCGTTCCGATGAGCCTTGCGCTAAGGCTATGATATTAGCCCCAGCTTGGGCGAGTGCCTTAAAAAAGCCTGCGGCGACGCCTCTGTGAGTGCGCATGCCATCACCAATTAGAGACACAATCGCAAGCTTATCGCGCATAGTAAGCGCTTCCAGTAACTCTGATTGCAGCTCTAATTCAAATTCTGTTTCAAGGGATAACTTAACCGCTGGCGCATCAACACTCGCCACACAAAAACTAATGCTGTATTCACTTGAGCTTTGAGTAATTAGCGAGACTGACACACCAATGCGGGCAATGGCGCCTAATACACGGCTTGCCATACCCACCATGCCTTTCATGCCAGGGCCTGACACATCAAACATGGTTTGCTGATCAAGATTAGAAATGGCTTTAACTTTAAGGCCACTCTCGTCGGGGGCATTAGACACTAAGGTGCCCACTGCCTCAGGATTTAGCGAATTTTTGATATAACAAGGAATATGGTACTGAGCGATTGGCGCGACGGTTTTGGGATGCAGCACCTTAGCGCCAAAATAAGAGAGCTCCATCGCCTCTTGATAACTGAGCTGAGATAACAACTTAGCATCTTGAACTAAGCGTGGGTCAGTATTATATACCCCATCAACATCGGTCCAAATTTCACAGGTTGACGCCCCTAAGCAAGCAGCTAACACGGCCGCAGAATAATCTGAGCCATTGCGGCCAAGACACATGACTTGCCCATGACCATTGCCCGCAGTAAAGCCTGGCATTATCCAAACCTGCGCTTCACCTAATGCTAATTGACCGCAGTTTTGCCGGCTCGCACTGATATCCACCGCAGCTTCCATCACAGAGCCATGGGCTTTAAATAATTTAACTGGGTCTAATACCCCAACCACTAGCCCTTGCTGCTGTAAAATGGCCTGCATAATCGCCACAGATAAACGCTCACCACTGGTGAGCACTTCAGCGCGCACGCTATCAGGGCATTGCTCCAACAACTTAATGCCGGTTAATTTTTGCTGCCATTGCTGCCATTGCTGCTGCCATGCTTGGCGCAGCGCATTAATGGCATCCTCATTAAGCTCAGTGCCGCTATCTAATAAGATTTGCTCAAAGATGGCTTGTAAGGCATTAAGCACAGCCGCAGTATCTTGGCCTAAAGTGGCGCGCTCCATCAAATCCACTAGCAGGTTAGTGACCTTAGCGGGCGCAGATAGCACTAACGCCACCGGCTGTTTAGCGGCTTGCGCTTTTACAATGGCAGCCGTATTAATAAAACGTTGCCAATTTCCTAGTGAAGTGCCGCCAAATTTCATGACTTTCATTGTAAAGACTCCATATGCCGCCCACTAAGAAACAAAAAGCCCGCTCCTTGGTGGGGAGCGGGCTTGTGAATGTGATTTTCAGGGTACTGTCAGCCCGCCCCCATTATGGTAATAATGGTGGTGGTTGTGGTACGAGTAATAACGACTAACTGTGCCATAGACCTAACCCTGAATTAACTGTGCTTTTAGAATTGCTTGAAAAGTGATTTTTTGTCAACCGCCTTGTTGCACTTTTTTATCAAATGTTAATGCAGGCATTAACCCAATCATCACTATTGACTAAAATTCTCACGCGATGGTTATTAACTACTTATATATCAAATAAATAAACTAACCGCTTACGTAAAAGTAAGCTTAAGTGGTGACAGCAAATGCTGTGTATGAAGTATTTTCATCTTAGGCATACTGAACCACATCCCAAAGATTGGCCGCTGTCATTCGCAAAAAGCGTGGTCAGGCTTACAGAAGCAAGGCGCAACTATCGCACTGCTGAAAAAACCATTGTATTATGCCCACACTTTTATGTTTGGAGCCGTTATGAACATCACTCAAAATAACGCGGTAACTATCCATTACCGTTTAACCAATCAGCAAGGTGAATTGCTGGAAAGTTCATTTGAAATGGAGCCTATGGTTTATCTGCATGGCGCACAAAACCTGATCCCAGGTTTAGAAAAAGCCCTTGAAGGTAAAGTCGCTGGTGACACCTTAGATGTGACTATTGAAGCTGAAGAAGCTTATGGCCCGTATCATGACGGTTTACGTCAAGAAGTGCCTATTCAAGCTTTCGGTGATATCGAAGACATAGTTCCAGGTATGCGTTTTATTGCTGAAACTGAAATGGGTCAACGCCCAGTACAAGTGACTGAAGTATTAGATGACACTGTCATTGTTGACGGCAATCATCCGATGGCTGGCCAAGCACTGAACTTCTATGTAGAAGTGGTTGACGTGCGTGAAGCCACTGAGGAAGAAATTGCTCATGGTCATATTCACAGTCATGGTGGATGTGGCGGCGGTGGCTGTGGTGGTAATGGTGAGTGCGGCGACAAAGAAGAAGGTTGTTGCGGCGGTCATGGTCATGACCACGATCATAACCACGATCACGAAGAAAAGAAGCAAGGCTGTGATAGCCATGGCGGATGTGGTTGCCACTAATCGCGTACATATTGGCGATTAACTGCTTAATAAAAACGCGCCTTCGGCGCGTTTTTAGTTTTACCCTCTCAAACATAGTTCACTCTTAAGCGCTGACTTATTCGCTGAAGTCGTCTGTCGGAGTAAGTGCTATCAAGCCGCTAATCTGCTGACGCATATTAGGCTCCATATGCTTAAGATAATTGGAGCAACGCGTGATAGTCGCAATACTCACCCCAAGTTCTGCCGCCATTTGCCTTTGGCTGAGTTTGCCATCGAGCAATAACTGAAACACCCGTAACCGCCCTGCTATGGCATGGCGCTCTTCTTCTGTGAGCAATAATTCAAACCATAACTCAACTTGGCGACGCTCAGTTAACCCAGCAAGATTATCTAGCGTATCTGACCATAGAGGCTTCATTTTCCCATACTCAAGTACTAGTACATAAGGACAGTGTACCTGAGGAATTAAGCGCTGTCCTTAGGAGTGTATTGATGCGAGTTGACAATTTTTTACATTAAAGTCATAGGGAAAGCACACACTGGCAAGGTACAATCTTGGCTGAAATCACGCTAACAACTAAAAATGTGAGAGGGAACATGAAAAGAATTGCTGCGCTACTTATCTCTGGAGCCTTATGTGCTCCGCTTTACGCTGCCAATGACTTCAAAGACACGGAACATGCCATTGACTATCGTCAAAGTGCTTTCAGTCTGATTGCTTATAACTTTGGTGACATGGGCGCCATGATGAAAGGCAAAAAGCCTTTTGACGCTGCCGTATTTGCGGTGCGCGCGCAAAATGTTGCGGCCTTATCTAAATTACCATTAGAAGGTTTTGTTGCTGATTCTAGCCAAGGCGATACCGGTGCTAAGCCTAATATTTGGCAAGATCGCGCCGATTTTGATGCCAAGATGAAGCAGTTTCAAACTGATGCCGCGAACTTAGCCTTAGTGGCTGACACTGGTGATAAAAAGCAAATACAGCAAGCCTTCCAAGCCACGGCTAAAAACTGTAAATCATGTCACGATACTTTCAAGAAAGACTAATCTTTCTTCAACGTTAAGTGCCGAATAAAAAAAGCGCCTAAGGCGCTTTTTTTATAATAACTATATCTACATAATCTACATCCATTCAACCACAGGCCAAATGAGCCCATAGCCAATCGGCACTGCCAGTAAGATGATTAATCCCCATGCCAGCCAGCTCGATTTAAACTGCAAATGTGGCTGCTTATCATGCCATTGTCTTGAGCCAGTGATCATAGCGCCTATCAAGGCGTCGCCCTTTAAACGATGAATGCCAACCGCTAAGACATGCACGGCCGAACAGGCCAGAATGAGGTTAAAGTTCCACTTATGTAGCCATGTGAGCCAAGAAGCCGTTTGCGCAGAGACACTGGCATATAAAGGACCTTCAGTGAACACTTCATCGGATGCAAATAAACCCGTCGCTAATTGAATGGTTAATAAGGTCAAGATACCTATCACCATGTACCCACCCAGTGGATTATGACCAAGGTGAGGCTTGATACCGCTGGTTAATATTTGGCGGCTATAGTTCATCACCCGTATAGGCGATTTTACAAAATGGCTGAAACGCGAGGTTTCACTGCCAAAGCAACCCCAAATAATTCGAAATACCACTAACACCATTAAGCTGTAGGCTAACACTTGATGCCAATCCATCAGCGCTTGGTCAGCCGTCCACCATAAGCTTGCTAACAGGCCAATCGTCAGCCAGTGAAACAGTCGAGTTGGTTTATCCCATACCTTTATGCAAGTTGCCACTGTCACCTCCAAGTGAGCAATTAAATCACAGCTATGATAACGATTATTGTTAACAGAACCAAACCTTAGTCGCTAACCGCCGATGAATTACCATCAACGGCCACTAAATAGAGGGGATGTTGGAATTTTTTACGCAGAGAAATGACGAAAATACTGAGGTTAAGCCTTAGCTAATCCCATCAAATATGGCGCCTCTCTGGCGCAGTTGCAATCAAAATTCACCACTTTTTAATCGATTTTGCACGTTGGGTCAAATTGTCAGCAATCGAACTTAAATAGCGCAAAAAGCGTGATTTAGATCACGACTTTCTCGTGAGAGATTGCTAGTCTGATCTCAAGGGAAACAAAATAAGGTTCAATATATGCTAAAAATCACCAGTAAGCACCTTGAAGTCACCGCTCCCATTCGCGAAAGAGTTGAAAGCCGTTTAGCTAAACTCGAACGCCACGACATTACTATGATTAACCCCCATGTGATCATCACCGAGGAAAAGCCGCTCTTTAAAATTGAAGCATCGATTAAATTGCCTCAAGGAGAATTGTTTGCTCAGGCTTCCCACGAAAATTTATACACAGCCATTAATGCCATGGGGCAAAAACTGGAGAAACAGTTAAATCGCTTAACTCATAAGCCTGAAGCTTTAAGAAACTCAGGTAAAGCGGATCACAAAGACGCCTTTGATGAGACTGACATTCTTGATGATGATTTCGAAGAAATCTATGACTACGAGGGTGCTGAAAAAGCATAAGTAGCATCACTTCTAAAAAAAAGCGCACTTAGTGCGCTTTTTTTATGGAAAACAATTAGCTGACCACATTTTTGATTGACACTTATGCCTGCTAGCCGTAGTTTTTCAAGCTGATACTTAAACTAATCACAGCGATTACTTACTACTCTTGCACCAACTGCGGTAAGTTATTGATTCGACCTCCTGATGAGATTACACCATGGATAAACCCCTGCCATTAGATACGATCCGCACAGCTATCAGCAGCCTAGATGCAGACTTGCTAAAGTTGTTAGCCAAAAGGCGTGAACTCAGTATTGAGGTGGCTCGCAGTAAAGCCGTGGATGTTCGCCCCATCAGAGATTTAGAGCGTGAAAAGCAGCTGTTATCGCGCTTAGTCGCCCAAGGGCGTGAGCAAGGCCTTGATAGTCATTTTGTGATTAATTTATATCAAGCCATTATTGAAGACTCAGTACTCAGCCAGCAGGCTTACCTGCAAAATATTGCCAATCCTCAGGATAAAACTCAGCAATTTTGCATTGCCTATTTAGGCGCGCGTGGCTCTTACTCGCATATTGCCGCCAGTCGCTACTGTCAGCGCCGCCAGATGAGCATGCTCGAAATGGGCTGCCAAAATTTTGATGATATAATCGCAGCCGTCGAAAAAGGCCACGCTGATTATGGATTTTTACCCATAGAAAACACCTCTTCGGGTTCTATCAATGAAGTCTATGACTTACTGCAACACACCCGCTTATCCATCATAGGTGAAATCACTATCGAGGTCGGCCACTGCTTATTAGCCAAACCTGGTAGCAAGTTAGCCAATATCACTCAGTTATGCGCTCATCCTCAGCCGATGAGTCAATGCAATAGATATCTGCAGCAGCATAGCCAATGGCAACTGCATTACTGCGCCAGTAGTGCCGATGCCATGCAGCAAGTGGTAGAGAGTAAGGATGAGACTTTCGCCGCTATTGGTAGCGCTGAAGGTGGCGAGCTTTATGGCTTAGAAGTACTAGATGCCGGTCTTGCCAATCAAAGCATTAATCAAAGCCGCTTTATTGTCGTGGGCAGAAAACCTGTGTCTGTGCCCAGTCAATTACCGGCGAAAACAACCTTGATTATGGCAACCGGCCATAAGCCCGGCGCCTTAGTTGATGCTCTACTGGTACTAAAACAGCATCAACTCAATATGACCAAGTTAGAGTCGCGCCCTATTGCTGGTACGCCTTGGGAAGAAATGTTCTATCTCGATATCGAAGCTAACTTAGCCGATGATAATCTTAATGCCGCCTTGCAAGAGCTTGAGCGCCAAACCCGCTATATCAAGGTTTTGGGCTGCTATCCTATAGAAACAGTAAAACCCGCTGAGCTTAATCAGCAGCAGTTATTACTTAAACCCATCGCCGAGACTCAAGACGCAGCGCCAAGTACAGCGCTGCAAGCACACGATACTAACTATGACAACCATGCAAGCGATACTCACTATGCTAAAAATGAAGCCGAAATTCATGCTGACAGCGCTAACAACAAAGCCGTGACTAGCCGCTCAAGTGTCGACTTTAAACCTGATTGTTCAAGCATAATGCTAGCCAGTCATGCCCTTGGGGATAGTCATAAATTGGCGCTTGCTCTTATCAGTAGCCTACCCCATCAAGGCTGGCGCAGTTGTTTACAAGGCCTTAAAAACAATGGCTTTGGCGCGATTATCTTGACTCATGATATCTACTCAACGTGCGAGCTCGATACCATAGCGCCCATTTGCCAGCAATTAAACATCGCCTTCGTGGTTGAAGTGACTCACATGCCGCTTACCCTGCCGCGCTTTGTAGATGCACTCTATGTCAGCGGCCAGCACATGAATAATCACAGCTTGATTGCGCAATTAGGCCAGCAAACCTTACCTGTGTTATTAGAAAAAGATCCCGCCACGAATATTAAGACTTGGCTCGGCTGCGCGGATAAATTACTGGAGCAAGGCAATCAACAACTAGCCTTAATTGAAGCGGGTATGCAAGATTATCAAGGCAATAGCCGCGCCGACCTTGAAGCTATTAGTCAGTTGATCAGTGCCAGTCATTTACCTGTGATCCACCGCAGTCGCAGTAATAGTCAGCATGCTAAGACCAATATTCTGGCGGCGAAGAGTTTAGGGGCAGAAGCCATCATACTCTCGGCGAATTTACCCACTCGCACCTTAACTGAACTTGTGAGTCATTTTATTCACGACTAACAACTAAGCATTAAAAACTAAGCGCCCAGCGTAGCAATCACTACACTGGGCGCTTTTTTATAATGTGGCTTATTTATGAATTAGCTGAGGGGTAAAACATTAGCGATTGAACTAAATCGCCTGACCATCTAACAAGCTCAACCAACCACGAATAATGCGGTGGCAAAACCAAGTAAGTGCGGTGGCATACAAGAGCACACTCATCCAACCGTCGGCCATCAAATAGCCTAAGGTCATTAAACCGATTAAACCTAGGGTGCTATGTCGTTGATATTTTAGATGTGAATTAAGTAATGCCCCCGGAGTGCGCTGGGCAAGATTAATCACTAAACCCACAAGCACAGGAACTAGGAATAACGCAAAAGCTGATTGCAAACCATACAACACATGACCAAGACTGACATCTTCAGACAAAACATTTTCAGTGGTGGTTAATGACATAGTGCCTCTCTTGTTTGGAATCAATCCCTTGGCGCGGGACCAGCGTCATTGCTCCCTTAAACAATACGTTCTAGAAGTTAAAAGCGCAATATCCTGTCAGCAGTTAAATTTATAACTTAAATCACAGTTAAGCTTGTCATTAGACTAAGGCAATAGTCACATCTGTCAGTAATCGGCTTGAGCAGGCAAGCACTAGGCCATCGTTGATTTCAGCCTCACTTAAGGGCGCAGTCGAACTTTGAGCGACTTCCCCAGCAATCACTTTGCACTTGCATGAGCCGCAAACACCGCTGCGACAAGCGGCAATAATAGGTAAGCCTAAAGATTCTATGCCATCAAGCAGTAAGTCACCTTGATGCAACTGCACACTGGCATCTTGACTCATTAGCTTTACAACTGGGTTGGGATTAATACCATCAGCAGTCAGTGTTGGCGCTGATTCTGTTGCTGGCATAAAGCTTTCTTGATGAAAACGCGCCATATCAAAGCCAACGTAATGCAGCATGCTTTGCAGCGCTTGCATAAAGCCTGCTGGGCCACATACCAAGATGCTGCGCTCGCGATAATCACTCACCGCCGCTTGTAAATGCTTAAGGCTAATACGGCCATAGCCCCAATGTATGCCATCATCATCGCGCATCCCTTGCTCGCTAACAGATTCAAGCCCATGTTCAAGCACAAAGCTAAGACTACGTTGGTAATCATTGCGCTGACTATTTAATCCCGCGTGCGATTTAGGGCTTAGCCAGTGGCGTAATCTGTCGTTAAAGATAATATCATCAGGTGCCTGCGCGCAGTGCACAAAGGCCACATCAGCACTGACTTGGCTGTCAGTTAAAAATGTAGCCATCGACATCATAGGCGTAATACCGCAGCCAGCACTGATAAATAGGTACTTATCAGCGTTAATATCAATGAGATTAAAATTCCCAAGAGGCTGACTTACACGAATGCAATCACCAATGGCAAACTCATCCACTAGGTAATTTGACACCTTACCGTTATCAACCTTCTTAATGGTTAACTCCAGCGTGAGTGGCGCAGACGGTGATGATGAAATGGAATAACTACGATGGTAATTCTTCCCCGCTATCGCGACGCTAATAGTGACAAATTGCCCGGGCTTAAAGATAAATAACTGCGGCTGCAAAGGCCGAAACACCAAACTCACGACATTCATGGTTTGCTGTATTTTATCAATGCACTCAAGCTCAATGCTTGAGGCTGTCCATGCTGCTTGCTTCATTGATTGCCAACTATGCGCTAACGCGCTAACGGGCGAAGCTTGCGGGATTAACTTAGCAGGTGTTGATGGCGCGCTGACTTGTAATTGCGATAACGCCGCCGCGAAAGGATTACTCATGTCTATCTCCAGTAAAGTGGCTCAAGCTTCTAGTGGCAGAAGCCGAGAGCAAAGCCTGCACTTAAGCCACTTCACCTTACTTAAATTACGCGCGGTTTAATAAGCTTGCTAAGTCAGCATCCACAGTCGTGGTGGTTTTCAAACCAAATTGCTGCTCTAGCACTTGCAATAAATTAGCACTTAAAAACGCCGGCGCCGTTGGGCCAGTGCGGATATTCTTAACGCCAAGGGATAACAAGGTCAGTAAGATAACAATCGCCTTTTGCTCAAACCAAGATAATACTAAGCTCAAAGGTAACTCATTGAGTTCACATTCAAAAATCTCACTTAAGACTAAAGCTAATTGAATGGCTGAATAAGCATCATTACACTGGCCAATATCAAGCAAGCGCGGAATACCGTTAATATCACCAAACTCCAACTTGTTGAATTTGTACTTGCCGCAACCTAAAGTCAAAATCACGCTATCTTTGGGCGCTGCTGTCGCAAACTCAGTAAAGTAACTGCGTTCAGACTTATCACCATCACAGCCGCCCACTAAGAAGAAATGCTTGATGCTACCGTTTTTGACATTTTCAACCACAGCAGGCGCCGCCGCCATTAAGGCATTACGCGCAAAACCTATGGTGATTAAATGTGGAATTTCATCATATTTAAAGCCATCAAGCGCTAAGGCCTTATTGATAACAGCACTGAAATCATCACCTTCAATATGAGTAACCCCAGGCCAGCCCACTATGCTACGGGTAAAAATACGCTCGTTATATTGACCAACAAAGGGATCGATAATGCAGTTAGAAGTCATCACCACAGCGCCTGGGAAATTAGCGAATTCGGTTTGCTGATTTTGCCAAGCGCTGCCGTAATTGCCGACCAGATGCGGATATTGCTTAAAGGCTGGATAAGCTAAGGCTGGCAGCATTTCACCATGGGTATAAACATTAATGCCTAAGCCCTGGGTTTGCTGCAAAATCAGCTCAAGGTCTTTCATATCATGACCTGACACTAAAATGGCCTTGCCTTTAAAAGGTACAGTATTGACTTGAGTAGGCTCAGGGTGACCAAAACAGCTAGTTTCGCCTAAATCTAACATGGCCATGATTTGATAGTTAAGCTGACCTATCGCCATGGCAGCATCAAATAGCGCGCCAGCATCTTCACTGTCAGAACCCAGGAAATCCATCAAGCGATGAAACTCAGTGGCCACATCGATACTGGTTTGATCTAATACGCGCGCATGCTCCATATACGCGGCGGCGCCTTTCAAACCATAAAGACATAAGAGTCTTAGCCCTAAAATATCTTCATGAATCTCAGTGCTACCACGATTAGGCGCTGCCATGGCCGCCAATTCAATAATGTTATTTTTAGCAGCCTCTAACGTCATCGAGGCATATACCGGCGCGCTGGCTAAGTCTTCGGCGCTACAATGGCCACTATAGGCTTGCAGTAACTGCTCACGATAACTCAGCGCCTCACCAACTAACGCCACTATGCGCTCATCATCAAAGTTGACGTTTGTTAAGGTCGCAAAAAATGCTTTAGGCACAAAGGTATCTACATCATGATTTATGATGCCAAACTCTCTGGCTTTTAACGCATGGTAAGAGAGGCCTTGTAATAAATAGATCAGCACGTCTTGCAGATCTGAGGTTGCCGCTAATTTGCCGCACATACCTTGCGAATAACTACAACCACTGCCCGCTGGAGTGCGGATTGTTTGTTCACATTGAATACAAAACATAAAGCCACCTAATACATGCATTTGATTTATATGTTATAAGCATAACGAGTGGAGGTTCGCAGGCATAATTAAACATACATAATATTTATATGTTTAAGATTGAGATCGCATAATTTCGATTTTTTTGAGGTTAATCGCATTGAGCTAACTGGACGTTAATTGCGGGGGGTAAGGCATGGAGCGAGCAATCACAGATGAGATGTAATAACTAGGCTCATCTGTGATGACGTTAAGCTTCTAACCTAATTTAAGGATTGGAGTGAATATCGTTAACTGACTGCAGCATTTGCCGACTTTCTAATTGAAATTGCGGCGCTAAATCGCCAAACCAAGTTGCAACTTGCTTAAACCATTCAACAAAGGTGTCTCTGTCTCGGTTTTTAAGTAATTCAAAGGCTTGGCGATAGTTAGCTAGATAGTCCCCGATCACACCTTCAGAACCCAATTGCGCAAAAATGATATCAGCATAAAGCTCTGGGCTTTGAGCAAATAAACGCCCCACCATGGCTAATTCGAGCCGATAAATTGGTGAGCTAAACAGCAATAATTGTTTTATATCAGCTTGTTGTTTACACAGATTAAGGCCATAGACAAAGGTTGAAAAGTGACGCATAGCTTGCACTAATTGCATGGCATTGTCGTGCTCTGTGGCATTGGCTTCCACAATACGCGCGCCCCAAATGGTCATTTGCTGCAATAACCATTGATATTGCTCTGGCTCACGCCCATGGCACACTACCACCACTTGCTTAGCGAGACTGCCGACATCCGGGCCAAACATAGGGTGCAGCCCAACGACTGGGCCGCGATGAGCCTTTAACATGGCATCAAGAGGCGATGCTTTAATGGACGTGAGATCGGCAAGCACGCAGTTATCTGGTAAGCGTGTCAGTTTTTCGCGGATAAGCTCGCAAGTATAGCTAATGGGTACACTCACGAGCACTAAGCCCACGTTATCTAGCAGTGCATCAGCGTTATGCCAATCATTAACATCTAAAATATCAACATGATAGCCAGAGAGGCGCAGCATTTGCACAAACACTTGCCCCAAGGCACCCGCGCCGCCAATCACCACTACGCGGCTAAGGTTTGGATTGACCGACTTAAACCCTACGTCTTTTTCATTCAGGTAAGATTCGCGCATTAAGCGCCTTAATAAATCTTCAATCAACTGCGGCGCTATATGCATCTCGCTGGCTTCTTGACGGCGTTTAGCCAGCATTTTAGCCTCGCGCTCAGGCGCATAAATAGGTAAACCCGCTTGATGCTTAACCCGGCCCACACTTGCCACTAAATCTAAGCGGCGCCTAACTAATGCCAGCAATTCTTGATCGACGGCATCTATTTGCTGACGTAATAATTCAAGTGCCTCACTCGTCGCTTCATTCATCAATTCTCTCCCTGAAAACGCGTGGCCAATACCGGTTTAACCAAAACCGCCGCGAGCCTTAACACTTGCTCGGTTGCCGGCCAATCGATGCAAGCATCAGTAATAGATACGCCATATTGCAAAGATGACGCGCTTGCATCCTGTGAGCCCGCTTGCAGATGACTTTCGAGCATAACCCCAATAATACTGTTATTACCAGCAGCAATTTGCCCCATGACATCAAGGCACACTGGCACTTGGCGGCGATAGTCTTTATTGGAATTGCCATGGCTGCAATCAATCACTAAGCGTGCACTTTGCCCCGATGCGTGTAAGGCGTTAGCGGCAGCATTAACCGAGGCAGCATCGTAATTGGGCTCGCGGCCACCACGCAAAATAACGTGGCCATCCGGGTTACCAGCGGTTTGCAATAAAGCTACTTGGCCATCACTATTAATGCCCATAAAACGGTGGCTGCTGGCCGCTGATTTGAGTGCATTAATAGCGACATCAAGTTTGCCATCCGTGCCATTTTTAAAGCCCACTGGCATAGACAAGCCTGAAGCCATTTCTCTGTGAGTTTGTGATTCTGTAGTGCGGGCGCCAATGGCAGACCAAGAAATTAATTCAGATAAATATTGGGGGCTGATAGGATCAAGCGCTTCGGTGGCCGCAGGTAACTCCAGCTCAGCTAAAAACAGTAAAAACTCACGCGCTTGGCGTAAGCCCTTTTCGACATTGAATGATTCATCGCGATCGGGATCATTAATCAAGCCTTTCCAACCGACTGTGGTTCTTGGCTTTTCAAAATAGACCCGCATTATGATAAAAAACTCATCGCTTAATTCAAGCTGCAGCGCTTTTAATTGGCGCGCATAGTGTTTAACTGCGGTTAAGTCATGAATGGAACAAGGACCTGTGATCACCAGTAGGCGAGGATCGCGCTTATGCACTATATCGGCCACAGTTTGGCGCGCCGCACTGACGAAGGCTAAATGACGCTCGGTCAGCGGTAATTGCAGTTTTAATTGATTCGGGGTGATCAGCACCTGCTCGTTGCTGATGTGAATATTGTCAAGCTTAGTGTCAACCATGCTGCCTCCAAATTCAAAGCTGTAATTGCGTAATGCTACAGCATTACAATGCCTGAAGATGTTAGCACGAGCAACTGAAAATTTTTCACCACAAACAAAAACCCGCCTCAAGGGCGGGTCTTCGTGCGAACACTTTACGTCGGTTTGTTGGTCTACTAAATAATTACTTAGTAGCCAGCTTTTCACGGATACGTGCAGATTTACCTGAACGATCACGCAGATAGTACAGCTTGGCGCGACGAACGCGGCCACGACGCTTAACTTCAATGCTTCCGATTGCTGGGCTGTGAGTCTGGAAAGTACGCTCAACGCCTTCGCCATTAGAGATCTTACGTACGGTGAATGCAGAGTGCAGACCACGGTTACGCTTAGCGATAACTACGCCTTCAAACGCCTGCAGACGCTCTTTTTCACCTTCTTTAACACGTACCTGTACAACTACTGTATCACCAGCGCCGAAATCTGGTACGTCTTTCTTCATTTGCTCATCGTTGAGCATTTTAATGATGTTGTTCATAAAAACTCCGTTCTAGATATAACTGAGCGTCGACTGTTTACTTATTCGTTGTTTCAACGAATTGCGCCAGCAGTCTGGTTTGTTCGTCAGTCAGAGCTAGATTGTCAAATAATTCTGGTCGTCTAAGAAAAGTTCTTCCGATACTTTGCTCGAGACGCCAGCGTCTAATTTCTTCGTGGTTACCGCTAAGTAACACTGCCGGTACAGTCAAACCATCCAAGCACTCAGGACGGGTATAATGCGGGCAATCAAGTAAACCATCTGAGAAGGAATCCTGCTCAGCACTCGCTTGTTTACCTAGGACACCAGGCACAAGCCTAGCGACCGCATCAATCAATGTCATGGCTGGCAATTCGCCACCTGAGAGGACATAGTCACCCACAGACCACTCTTCATCGATTTCCGTCTGAATAATGCGCTCATCAATACCTTCGTATCGACCACACACTAAGATCAGTTTATCTGATTGTGCTAGTTCAGACGCGCCTTGCTGAGTCAGCTTGCGCCCCTGTGGCGACAGGTAAATGACTTTTACGCCTTCACCTGCTTCCGCTTTCGCGGCATGGATAGCATCACGTAGAGGCTGCACCATCATTAACATACCGGGACCACCACCATAAGGCCTGTCATCCACAGTACTGTGTCTATCATGGGTGAAATCGCGAGGATTCCACGTTTGCAGTTCCAGCAGGCCATTTTTCACGGCCCGACCCGTCACCCCAAAATCGCTTACGGCACGAAACATCTCAGGAAACAGGGTTATTACCCCTAACCACATGTGCGTACCTCGACTTAGAAGTCTGGATCCCAATCCACTGTAATCTGTTTGGCCGCAACGTCCACCTCAAGGATGAACTGTTCCGTGACAAAGGGAATCAATCGTTCCGCTTTACCAAAAGCATCTTTGGCGTTGGCCTTAACCATCAGAACGTCGTTAGAACCTGTTTCCAAGATCTGATCAACCGTTCCCATGTTGTAGCCTTTAGTGTTAGTTACAGTACAACCTATCAGTTCACGCCAGTAAAACTCGTTTTCTGGCAGAGAATTCATCTGTTCAGGCATAATCGCAATTTCACTATGTGTCAGTGCTTGCGCTTCTTCCCGAGTGTTAATCCCTTCCAGCAATGCGACAACCGCTTTGCCTTGGAGACGCCACTGTACAACTTTCACTTCACGCCATTCACCTTGTTGCATCAGCAATAAGGGTGAATAGTCAAAAATACCTTCAACAGAGTCGGTATAAGATGTGATTTTCATCCAACCTTTAACGCCAAAACACGCGCCAATTTTGCCCAATACGATTGGTTGTTGGTTACTGCTCATCAATCTATACCCTTAACGCTATTAAGCAGCTGCTTTACGAGCGTCTTTGATCAGTTTGGCAACACGATCAGTAGTCGCAGCGCCATTAGCAACCCAATGCTCAACACGATCCAGGTCTAAGCGCAGAGCTTCTTCCTGACCGCGAGCCATAGGGTTGAAGAAACCTACACGCTCAATGAAACGACCGTCACGAGCATTGCGGCTATCAGCAACAACGATGTTATAAAATGGACGCTTTTTTGCGCCGCCACGAGCTAAACGAATGGTAACCATGCGTTCTTAATCCTCTAATGATTTGCCTGAAGCAAAAATAAAAACTGGAACTCCGTGTTCGCGAAGAGTCCCAGCATAGAAAGCCGGAAGATTTTACCTGACTTTTCAACGAATGCAACCAAATCTGCCGATTATTACACCTCGGGAGCCTTGAAGACAGGCTAAGTCAGGCTAGGGATTTGGCCAGATTGGCCTACCTCCGAACCCTTAAAATTTGGCTTACGCCAGTAACATCAACGTCCTGGAAACTTCATTCCAGGAGGAAGCATGCCTTGCATACCGCGCATCATTTTTTGCATGCCGCCTTTGGCCGACATCTTCTTCATCATCTTTTGCATTTGGCTAAATTGCTTCAGCATGCGATTGACGTCTTGAATTTGTGTGCCAGAACCTGCAGCAATACGGCGCTTGCGCGATCCTTTAATGATATCAGGATTGCTACGTTCAGCCGCTGTCATCGAATTAATGATGGCTTCCATTTGACCTGTCATTTTGCCATTTTGCACTTGCTCTAAGGCTTCTGGTGGCAATTGGCCGACACCTGGCAGCTTTTCTAGCATACCCATCATGCCGCCCATGTTCTTCATTTGCTGAAGCTGGTCACGGAAATCTTCTAAATCGAACTTGCCGCCTTTTTTAACTTTAGTGGCAAGTTGCAGCGCTTTTTCTTTATCAACACCGCGCTCGACTTGTTCAATCAGTGACAGTACGTCACCCATGCCAAGAATACGAGAAGCGATACGATCAGGATGGAAAGGCTCCAGTGCATCGGTTTTTTCACCAACACCTAAGAACTTAATCGGCTTACCTGTGATATGACGAATAGATAACGCCGCGCCGCCGCGAGCATCACCATCGACTTTAGTCAGTACCACACCGGTTAACGGCAGCGCTTCATTGAAGGCTTTGGCCGTGTTAGCCGCATCTTGACCTGTCATGGCGTCAACCACGAACAAGGTTTCGATTGGATTGATTTCAGCATGTAACTGCTTAATCTCATCCATCATGGCTTCATCAACGTGTAAGCGGCCTGCGGTATCGACTATCACCACATCAATAAACTTAAGCTTAGCGTGAGCAATGGCCGCTTTAGCAATCGCGACTGGCTTTTGACTCACATCCGATGGGAAGAATTCAACTTCCACTTCGGTTGCTAAGGTTTCTAACTGCTTAATCGCTGCTGGACGATAGACGTCAGCACTGACGACTAATACCGACTTTTTATGTCGAGTGCGTAAAAACTTCGCCAGTTTAGCCACACTGGTGGTTTTACCCGCGCCTTGTAAACCCGCCATCATGATCACAGCAGGCGGCTGGGCAGCTAAATCCAGAGCTTCATTGGATTCGCCCATGGCTTTTTCCAATTCACTCTGAACTATTTTAATGAAGACTTGGCCAGGGCTCAGACTCTTGCTGACCTCTTGGCCGACAGCGCGTTCTTTTACGCTATTGACGAATTCCCGCACCACAGGCAGAGCCACGTCAGCTTCAAGTAAAGCCATACGCACTTCGCGTAGCGTTTCTTTGATGTTGTCTTCGGTTAAGCGACCACGCCCGCTGATATTTTTAAGCGTGCGTGACAATCTGTCAGTGAGATTCTCAAACATCGTCCAGTCATTACCTATATTGCGCCATCTAGTTGGCCTGTATTATAACGAGGTCGGCGTATTATGCTACCGACTTCCATACTCTTGGTGGCTGCAAATTGCGATTCGCCGATAAAAGCTGGATTTTCATCAACTACTGCCACTTTTTGCCACCTGTATCACTGCCCATTTGAATCGCTGTCATGGTATTCTAATTATATTGGGTGTAGTAACTGCCCGATTTACACCATCTTTTTTGCACTCACAATTAACAACAGGTTTAATGCCATGGTTTTTTATTCTGCTACTGCCATGCTTTTCTACTGTATCGCCTTAATGTTGGTGACCAGTAGGTTATTTCATGCCGATGGCCCTCGCCGCTCATTAGTCACCGCGATTGCTGCGGTAGCGGTACTGTTTCATGGCGCCGCTCTGTATCAGGCAATATTTACCGCAGAAGGACAAAACTTTAGTTTAACCAATGTAATCTCTTTGGTTAATTGGATCATTGCCTTGTCTTTTACCATCACTATGTCTCGCCTAAAAGTGATGATTGCCGTACCTGTGGTATATGCCTGTTCGGTAATCTCAGTGGCATTATTATGGTTAGTGCCTCCTGAATATATTACCCATTTTGATTTACACCCAGAAATGCTTATTCATGTCGTGTTGTCGTTAATGGCCTATTCCACCTTAATGATTGCTGCACTCTATGCCATTCAACTGTATTTCATTCAACAAAAATTAAAGCAGAAGCAATTTATGCTTAACAAGGCGTTACCGCCGCTGCTGACGGTTGAAAAACAGCTGTACCATCTGGTGTTTATCGGTATGATTTTATTGAGTTTATCTTTAGCGACAGGCTTTGTATTCTTGGATGATATGTTTGCTGAGGGTAAAGGTCATAAAGCGATTTTATCTATGCTGGCATGGATTGTGTATGCCGTGATGCTGTGGCAGGATTATCGCGTGGGTTGCCGCATTAAAACCGCCGTCATCTATACCTTATCTGGCGCAGGCTTATTAACTCTGGCCTATTTTGGCGCGCGAATTGTCAAAGAATTAATCATTCGTTAAGCTGATTAAAGGGGGGATAACATCATCCTCCCGCCTCGTGGATATGTCTCCACCCTTGTTTACCCTTAACTGGAGCTATTTTGGACACCATACCAACTAGTACCTTATTTATTCTGCTGTTGTTGTTGTTACTGATTTCAGCTTACTTTTCTAGCTCTGAAACTGCCATGCTCAGCCTTAATCGTTATCGATTAAAGCATCTTGCCAAGCAAGGTCACCCAGGTGCCATGCGAGCCCAAGGGTTACTGGATAAACAAGACAAGTTAATTGGCCTCATCCTCATTGGTAATAACTTAGTTAATATTGGTGCTTCCGCCATTGCTACCTTGCTGGGCCTGCGTCTTATGGGCGATTTAGGCGTAGCCATAGCCACCGGTATACTGACCTTAGTGGTATTAATTTTTGCCGAAGTCACCCCTAAAACCATAGCGGCAAGACATCCTGAAATGGTGGCTTACCCTGCCAGTTTTTTACTTAGACCCTTGTTATGGCTGTTCTCCCCCCTGATTTGGTTCGTTAATATCTTTACTGGCATAGTGCTTAAACTGCTTAGAATTAATAACTCCCGATCTGAGCATGCCTTAAGTCAGGAAGAGCTGCGCACTGTGGTGTATGAAGCAGGTTCCATGATCCCGGCTAATCATCAAGAAATGCTGCTGTCGGTGCTCGATTTAGGCAATATTACCGTTGAAGATATCATGGTGCCGCGCGCTGAAATTTACGCCATTAATATCAATGATGACTTTCGCTCAATCACTAAGGCCATGATACAAAGCCCGCATACTCGGGTAATGCTGTATCGCGATACCATAGATGATGCGGTCGGCTTTATTCATCTGCGCGATGCACTGCGCTTACAGTCTAAAAATCAGTTCAGCAAGGCTTCGTTACTGCGAGCTGTCAAAGAGCTTTATTTTGTCCCAGAAGGCACGCCGCTCAATACTCAGCTAATTAATTTTAAACAGAATAAAAATCGTATCGGTTTAGTGGTGGATGAATACGGTGATATTCAAGGGCTAGTTACCCTTGAAGATCTTCTTGAAGAAATTGTTGGGGATTTCACTACCTCTATGGCGCCAAGCCCAGAAGATGAGATTTATCCGCAGCCTGATGGCAGTTATTTAATAGAGGCTGGCATTAATATCCGCGACTTAAATAAACATTTAAGCTGGGATTTACCTATCGATGGCCCTAAAACTCTTAACGGTTTAATCATTGAGTATTTGGAAGATATTCCATGCACTAACACTAGCCTGCGCTTGTTTGGCTATCCAATGGAAATCATTGAAGTATCAGGCAATATGATTAAAACCGTTAGAGTCATGCCGCATTTGTTTAAGACTCAGTAAGCAGTTACACATTAGCAATGCTAAAAGCTTATAAGCATAAAACTGCAGCGCTTCCACGAGTAAGCGCTGCAAGCTAGAAGCTAGATGTTCAGGCCTTAGCCTGCTTGTTAGCGTCAAGTTCAGCCCTAAGCGCATGCGCCTTGGGAGTAATATCCGCCAATAATTTAGGCTCCCAGCCCAAAGCAAAATAGAATTCTGCCATCAAAAATATTGGCCCGATTAATAACTGATTGAGATCATCGATAAACGCAGGTTTTGCGCCTTCAAATTTATGGCCAAGGCCTTGGAATAGCCAGCCAATAACAAACATGCCAATGGCCGATTCAAGCCCGTAACTCAACTCACTTAACCACTTCGCACTCACCAGCAGCGGCATAATGGCAATAAACATGCCTAAGGCTAAACGCTTGTGCAGGCAGGCATAATAAATCAGCACTAGAAACACGAATAACGACGCTACATTAACGCTCATAGTCAGCAAAGTGACTTGCAGCGGAATGCAGGCGAGCAAAATCAACACAGCCCAAATAATCAAGGGAATACCTATTATGTGGGTTTTGATATTGCGACTATCTAAATGCACACTCTTATAGCGCGTTAACTGCTGTTCTATGGTTTTCATCTTATCCCCAGTGATTCATCAAGCCATTACATCTAAGTGGAAAATGAGGCTTCACAACTAAGCAACAAGTTAATCCATAAGCAAGATAATGACTAGCGGGATAATCACTTATCTCGAGTGTTAGCCCTACCAATAATTTACCTTACAGGTGGTGCAAGCTCACTATGGTCATAGCTCCAGTAATCAAGCCGCACTAACAACCAAGCCCACAAACAACAAAGCCAGCATCAGCTGGCTTTTATTGGTTGAGTGAACAAAGCGATTTACGACTCAAGCACCACAGTTGCTACCGCGTAATGGCGCTCATCAGCAATAGTAATATGGCAATGTTGACCACCGAGTTGCTGTAAGCGTGCCAGCGCGCCACCAGTTAAGGTCAGTAACGGCGCGCCCCATTCATTATTGGTAATATGAATATGATGAAACGAGACTCCGCGACCTATGCCAGTACCGAGCGCCTTAGCGGCAGCTTCTTTGGCGGCAAAGCGTTTAGCCAAAAAGCGCGCCGGCTGCTTTGAGTCTCGATACACCTCTAACTCTTGCTCGGTAAGCACGCGCTGCGCCAGTTTCTCGCCTAAGCGTTCAACTTGTTGCTCTAACCTTGCTATTTCAACTATGTCTGAGCCTAAGCCTATAATCGCCATCTAAGTACCTATTACTCGCCGCGGCGACCTTGTAGCATTAACTGCTTCATATCCCTAACCGCCACCGCTAAGCCATCTATCGCGGCGCGGGCAATAATCGCATGGCCAATATTAAGCTCATACAGCTCTTTAATCGCGGCGATGGGTTTTACATTGTGGTAATGCAAGCCATGGCCAGCGTTAACCACTAGCCCTTTATCAAAGGCGTATTTCGCCATAGTTTGAATGCGTTTAAGCTCTATCGCCTCTTGCTCGGCAGTAGTCGCCTCGGCGTAGCAACCGGTATGAATTTCTATGACTGGCGCGCCAACCGCAACGGCCGCATCAATCTGCGCTTTATCGGCATCAATAAATAACGACACTAAAATGCCCTGCTCACTTAAACGCGCCACGCCAGCGCGCACTTTATCAAGCTGACCCGCCACATCTAAACCGCCTTCGGTGGTGACTTCTTGGCGTTTTTCTGGCACTAAACACACATAAGTAGGCTTAATGTCGCAGGCGATATTGATCATTTCATCAGTCACAGCGCACTCAAAATTCATGCGTGTTTTGATGGTTTTAGCCAAGAGGTAAACATCCCTATCAATAATATGGCGCCTATCTTCACGCAAATGAATAGTGATGCCATCGGCGCCCGCATGTTCAGCCACCGCCGCTGCATGTACAGGATCAGGGTAATCCGTCCCGCGCGCTTGGCGAATAGTGGCTATATGATCAATATTAACGCCTAATAAAATACCCGACATGGTCACTCCTTTTGAACTTGGCTATCCCGCACGCTGCGGGTTTGGGTAAACAACAACCGGCTATTGAGTGGCTTGTCACCGACAAAGGGTTGCATTAAGGTTCGCATAAAATTGCGCGCCGCGATGCCATCTTCGGCTATCAACTGACGCTGACTTAATCGCAGCAACATGCTGCCACTCAAATGGGGATAATTCAAATAGGATTGTGCTAACTGTAAGCCGATATCGGGCAGGTATTGATAAGTCCCGCTAGCACGCACGTCAACCCCATCAAAGGTACTATGAAGGTCAGTAAGTCCGCCTAATTCAGTCAATAACGCCATTTCAAAGTAGCGCAGTGCGTTGCTGTCAAAGCTTGCCGCTAACGCCATTAAGCATTGATGGTAAGGCACAAATAAGCTGTCACCCGTCTGGCCTTTAATGCAGCGATAGAGGATTTCATTAAGATAGAGGCCAGCAAATAAGCTATTGGCTTTAAGGGGGATGGCTGGAGAGTAAGCTTCTATGGCGGTAATGGTCGCCAATTCATGTTTCGCTTGATATTGGATGAGTAACGGCTGAAAGGTTTGGAGTATGGCCTTTTGTGAGCGTTTACCGCGGCCACAACGTGCCACGGCATCCACTCGACCGACCCCATCAATCAATAAGTGCAAAATCACACTATTTTCTCGATAGGGTCTTTGGTGCAGTATATAGCCGCGATGCATGGCGACTATTATTCTTCGCCGTAACCTAAGCTACGCAGAGCACGTTCATCGTCAGCCCAACCAGATTTCACTTTTACCCACACTTCTAAGAACACCTTATTATCAAACAAGGTTTCCATGTCTAAGCGGGCTTGGGTGGCTATGGTGCGAATACGCTCACCGTTTTTACCAATCACCATACGCTTCTGACCAGTACGCTCAACCAAGACCAAGGCGTTGATGTGATAAACACCATTTTCCATCATCTTAAATTGCTCGATTTCAACCGTTGCATCATAAGGCAATTCATCGCCTAAGAAGCGCATCAGCTTTTCGCGCACAATTTCAGACGCCATAAAGCGCTGTGAACGGTCAGTGACATAATCATCAGGGAAGTAATGATCGGCCTCTGGCAAGCTTTGCTGTGCTAATTCTAAAATGCGAGTGACGTTGGTACCGGTTTTAGCCGAAATCGGCAAAATCTCATCAAAGTCATACTTTTCAGCCAGCTCTTCCAGATAAGGAAACAAGGCTTCTTTATCTTTGATATGGTCAACTTTATTAATCGCCAGCACTGTTTTGCGCTCTTCACCACCACGGCGCAGTTTATTGAGCACCATTTCATCGTCAGCGGTCCAAGTCATACCATCGACCACGAAAATCACCATAGACACATCAGCTAATGAACTGGCCGCAGCGCGGTTCATCAAACGGTTAATGGTGCGACGCTCTTCAATGTGCAGACCTGGGGTATCGATAAACACTACCTGATGCGCGCCATCGGTATGAATACCCATAATACGGTGACGAGTGGTTTGTGGCTTACGCGAAGTAATACTCACCTTTTGTCCCAATAAACGGTTCAATAGGGTCGATTTGCCCACATTAGGGCGACCAATAATGGCAACCATACCGCAATAGCTATGCTCTAACTGCACGGCAGTTGGGCGGCTAGAATCCATCCTTGCCAACAATTCATCCAGCGACGGGCTGTTATCCGCCTGTTCCAGAGCGTCATGCTCGGATAGCTGTGGCAAGTCTTTTTTACTCATTTTTTCAATAACTCCAATACCTGAGCTGCGGCAATTTGCTCAGCTTTGCGACGTGAACTGCCAACACCTATTACCGGCTCAGCGAGGTCTTTAATGCGACATTCCACTGTAAAAGTTTGGTCATGGGCTTCGCCCTCAACCAAGGTCACCTGATAATCAGGCAAAGGCTTTTTAAAGCCTTGTAAGTATTCTTGCAGCAAGGTCTTAGGATCTTTTTGACCTACACCTGGCTCGATTTCTTGCAAGCGCGAGGCATACCAAGCTAAGACTAACTGACGGCAGACTTCAATATCTGAATCTAAGTAGACAGCGCCAATAATGGCTTCTACCGCATCGGCTAAAATCGATTCGCGTCTATGGCCGCCACTCTTTAACTCGCCAGGGCCTAGGCTTAAGTATTCACCTAAATTAAATTCTTGCGCTATAACGGCTAAGGTATCACCGCGCACTAAGGTGGCGCGCATCCGGCTTAAATCGCCTTCAGTCGCCTTAGGAAACTGATGATACAGCGCATCTGAAATCACGATAGAGAGGATTGAATCCCCTAAAAACTCTAAGCGTTCATTGTGTTTAGCTGCGGCACTACGGTGCGTCAGCGACTGAATGAGTAAAGCTTGCTGGTTAAATTCATAACCTAAAGTACAACATAGTCGTGAATAATGCTTAGGTACATGGGACATTAAACTATTCCACCAATTCGGTTAAAACGTACACCAGAAGGTAACCAGGTTGGCAACCAATCCGACGGTTGGCGGTCAAACTCAAAACTAATCCAAATAGCTACGGCTTTACCGACCAAATTAGCCTCAGGCACAAAGCCCCAGAAACGGCTATCTTTGCTGTTGTCGCGATTGTCACCCATGACAAAATATTCACCAGCGGGAACTATCCACTCGCCCAGTGGTAATCCTGGTTGCTCATAAAAGAAGGCTTTGGCATCAGGACGCATAGGGTTGATAAGAATGTGATGCTGCACTGCGCCAAGCTGCTCTTGATATTCAATTAATGGCACGCCATCTTGAATAAACTCGCCGCGATTGACTTCGCTGCGAGCGACTAAACGCGCTTCAGCGCATTCGCTCTGATTACTGCCATTGCAAGCGGGCTTTATCCATAACTGTTTGTTGTTATAGATGATGGTATCACCCGGCAGACCCACTACGCGCTTGATATAGTCAATGCGAGTATCTTCTGGGTATTTAAATACCATCACATCGCCGCGCTCTGGCTCACCAGTTTCAATGAGCTTAGTGCGCCACACAGGGTCACGCAGGCCATAGCTAAACTTTTCCACCAAAATAAAATCACCCACCAATAAGGTCGGCATCATAGAACCTGATGGGATTTGAAACGGTTCATAAATGAATGAACGCAAAATCATCACAAAAGCGATAACAGGGAAGACTGAGTGAGCGTTTTCCACCAACACAGATTCACGCATGATCCCTGCTTGAGTGTCGTCATCTAATTGAGCGTTTGCTTCTAAGGCCAAGGCTAATTGCGCCTTACGCTTAGGTTTTAACATTACTAAATCATATAACCAGATCAATCCAGTGATCAGAGTGGCTATCACCAAAATAATGGAAAAATAGGCTGCCATGTAAACTCCTGCAAAAAAAATTAGGTAATGCCCTCGCTTTAGTTAGTAAGCCTAAACCTATAAAAGTTCACAGGAAAACTAACTAAAGCGCCGCTGATAGCGGCGCCTTACCATGAATAACTCAATCAAGAATGATTGAGATTCTAGTCACGAATGATTACTCGTTAAGTTTCAGTACGGCCAAGAAGGCTTCTTGTGGTACTTCCACGTTACCGATTTGCTTCATCCGCTTTTTACCTTCTTTCTGACGGTTCAACAGTTTCTTCTTACGCGACACGTCGCCACCATAACACTTGGCGGTTACGTCTTTACGCAGGGCTTTTACTGTTGTGCGGGCAATAATCTGGCTACCCACAGCCGCTTGAATGGCAATATCAAACATCTGTCTTGGAATGAGTTCTTTCATTTTCTCAACCAAGGCCAGACCACGATGACGAATGTTCGAGCGATGAATAATCATAGCTAACGCATCAACGCGATCGCCGTTGATAAGTACGTCTAAACGCACCATATCGGCCGGTTCAAAACGAATGAAGTTATATTCCAGTGACGCGTAACCGCGGCTGGTTGATTTCAGGCGGTCAAAGAAATCCATGACCACTTCGGCCGCAGGGATATCATAAGTCAGAGCGACTTGATTACCGTGATACACCATGTTGGTTTGTACGCCGCGCTTCTCAATACATAAGGTAATGACGTTACCTAAGTATTCTTTTGGCACCAAAATGTTGGCTTGTACAATCGGCTCACGCATCTCAGCGATATTGTTAAGCGCTGGCAGATCCGATGGGTTATCGACATAGACGATTTCACCATTGGTCAGCTCAACTTCGTACTCTACTGTTGGCGCTGTGGTAATCAAATCAAGATCATATTCACGTTCTAAACGCTCTTGAATGATCTCCATGTGCAGCAGACCTAAGTAACCGATACGGAAACCAAAACCTAATGCTGATGAAGTTTCTGGCTCAAACTGCAATGACGCATCGTTTAAGCTGAGCTTATTCAAGGCATCACGGAAGCTTTCGTAATCATCGGTAGAAATGGGGAACACACCCGCATAAACTTGTGGCTTAACTCGCTTAAAACCAGGCAATGGCTTTGCAGCACCATGCTTAGCTAAAGTTAAAGTATCACCTACTGGCGCGCCGTGAATTTCTTTAATACCAGCAATGACATAACCAACTTCACCAGTACCTAACAGCATGGTGTCTTTCTTCTTAGGAGTGAAGATACCTACGCGGTCAGCATTATAAGTTTGGCCAGTCGACATGACTTTGAACTTATCGCCTTTGCGTAATTGGCCGTGCTTCACACGTACTAAAGAAACAACGCCTAAGTAAGCATCAAACCATGAATCGATGATCAGTGCTTGTAATGGCGCGTCAGGATCGCCCTGTGGTGGTGGAATTCTAGCAACGATGGTTTCTAAGACATCTTCAATACCCAGACCAGTCTTGGCAGAACAACGCACAGCATCTTGGGCTTCAATGCCCACTATGTCTTCAATTTCAATAGCTACACGCTCAGGTTCAGCCTGAGGTAAGTCGATTTTATTGAGAACTGGAACCACATCTAAGTTCATTTCTAGCGCGGTATAACAGTTCGCCAAAGTTTGAGCTTCAACGCCTTGACCGGCGTCAACCACTAACAATGCGCCTTCACACGCGGCTAAAGAACGTGATACTTCATACGAGAAGTCAACGTGGCCAGGAGTATCAATAAAATTCAGTTGATAAGTTTCACCGTCTTTAGCGACGTAATCCAAGGTCACACTCTGCGCCTTGATGGTGATCCCGCGTTCGCGCTCAATGTCCATTGAGTCAAGAACTTGCTCAGCCATTTCACGGTTAGTGAGACCGCCACAGACCTGAATTAAACGGTCAGACAAGGTTGATTTGCCATGATCGATATGGGCAATAATCGAAAAGTTTCTAATATGTTTCATTATGCTGCAGTGACTAAGCTTAAAAGGGAAAACGTAAGGTACGAAATTGTACCCTAATGAGCCCGCAATACCAATCAGATTCATTAGGGTTAGTGAGCCAAGGCTAACCGTGGGACATGACTAATGGCTGGCCTAAATTAGCCATGACTTGCGGTTCAGCTTTAGCTTCAAGCTTTACTGACCACCATTTAGCGAGCCGCCAAGTGGCAATAGCGCCGAGTATCGAGCTAATGATTACGCCGCTTTGGCCGGAAAAATCGGTTAATTCTGATAACCACTGACCAACAAGCGCGCCACTAAACAAGCCCACTAACGGCAGCATATACACTAATGCTGCCGCCTTTAACAATACCGATTCAGTCACCCCGATTTTAAGCACATCACCTAAGCGGCACGCATAGGGACTGTGAATAAAAAAGCGTTGCACCTTAGGTGAAAAGGCTTTTGAAACGGCTTGAGTGCCGCAAGACTCACCAGTATCGCAATGATTGCAGGCACTGGTTAAAGTCACTTCGATAAGCGGCATATACGGGTCGCGGCAATCAATGACCTTAGCAAATTGTTCCATCATGGCGCTTATTCCAAATGCAAACTGTGGGCAATATGACTTAACGTTGCTGCCGGCGCTTTACCAATAACAACTACCTCGGCATTGCCCACGATTTCAGTCACTAAGGATAACCCATTGCGAGTGACTAACTCTTCCGGCATAGGAGTCTCGCCCACCCGTGACACATAGACAGAAATATCCACTAATCCATCCGACAGCGCTATATATTCAACCGTCTGCTGACTACCCAGCAATCTGTGATGATCTTTAGCGACCACTTTAAAGCCTTGTGGTAAGCCATTAAACAACCAGTTTTGACCTTCAGCGCGCTCAGGTGGGCTAGTAACCGGTGGCCATTCAGTGCGATACGCTTCTTCTAGTAAGGGGGCTGGCGCTGGTAATTCTAATAACTCAATGGCTAACATCTGCTCAATAAGCTCGCGATCATCAGAGAGCAAGTCATAGCGCAGGGGTAAAAAGCTCTCCATATCTATCCACACCTGATGATTATATCTAAGATCATCTTTAGGGATAATGCGCACCATCTGACCTGGGCGACCGGCAATACGGCTGCGCCCACCTAATACAAATTCATACCCCTTTGCTAATTGTTCAATATCACCAGAAAATGCCGCAGGCCAACTGCCTTCAATTCTACCGGCCTCAACGCTGTAGGCTGGTTGCTCATGCTCGATATAAGTAACAGTGCGGCCAACACGTACCGCATTTTTAGGCGGGCCATTAAGGTACTCTAAAAACTCCACTGGCTCGCCATTAACTATGCCGTGCAGATACACAAACGGGCGAATATGGTCAGCCTGTAAATGAATAGCAGATACTTTATATTGAGCGGTACGCAGCGCTTCACTCATGTTCACTAACCAAGATTTGGCATCTTGCGGTAATTCGGTGGCAGGTTTTGCAATCGGCTCAGCATCTAACGACTGCGCTTTAGCGGCTTGAGTATTTGCCGATTGAGGCACAGTAGGTTGCGCCCCAGTATTTTCAGTTTGAGCGCTGAGCGCAAGTTGCGGCCAAGAGGCCCACAGGCAGAGGATCACAGCGCAACAGAGTGAGCGATTTGACATAGAATTCATGAGGACAATCAAGCTTCCAGTAAACATAAAAATGCAGCTTGAAGATTAACTTACAAGCTGCAGCTTTCCAACCATCAATTGATTCGCAACACAGTTAATTACTGCTGCGGTAGCGCCTGTGGCAAGGCATCACCATTATTTAATTTCTGCTGCAGCATATGATCTTGCAGATAATGATTAATGCGGCGACGTTGCTCAGTGACTTGCTCATTACTGTATTCTTGCTGCACTGGGCTTGCCTGAAAACTTACTGGCGCGGCGTTACCAATCAAAGGACGGGTATTGAGCACAGGTAAAGGCGCTAACTCAGCATCTGACACTTGTGACATTTGCTGAACACCAATAACAGCGAATAATGCGACACTGGCTGCAATGACATACTGACCCAAAGGTCGTAAAAATGGCAGCACCTTAGCTTTAGTGGTCTTAGACTCAGCAGTCTTAGTATCACTGCTGCCTACTACCTCATTGCTTGCCGGCGCACTTATGGCTTTGTCGCCAAAAGCAGTGACGCTAGAGACTTGCGCGCTCATAGCCGGCGCAAACACAGTCGGCTCTTTATCGATAGCATCGGCAATAGCGGCTGATAAGTCTAAATTAATGACACTTGGCAATTCAGAACGCAAGGCATCACCTATCAAGTGATAATTTCGCCATTCTTGATGAGAGTCGATATCTTTTGCTAATTCAGCAAAAGACTGCGCATCAACTTCACCGTCGACGGCGGCAGATACCCATTCCTGACCTGATTTATCCATTGTTCACCTGTTTTAGCATTGGCATTAATTTTCCAACAAGGGCTGTAATTGCTTATCTATGGTTTCACGGGCACGAAATATTCGTGAACGTACGGTACCTACAGGGCAATCCATCACTGTTGCAATTTCTTCATAACTTAGGCCATCAAGTTCCCTTAAGGATATGGCCATTCTTAACTCGTCGGGCAAGGTTTCCAAAGTCGCAAACACTACATTGCGAATTTCATCAGATAACAATAGTCGCTCTGGTGAATCAAATTCTTTGAGCGCATCGGCGCCATCAAAGTATTCGGCTTCTTCAACATCGACATCATTGGCAGGGGCTCTTCGACCTTGTGAGGCTAGATAATTTTTAGCAGTATTGACCGCAATTCGATACAACCAAGTATAGAATGCGCTTTCCCCACGAAAATTAGCTAAGGCTCTGTAGGCTTTAATAAAGGCCTCTTGCGCAACATCGGCAACATCTGCTTGGTTACGCACATATCGAGAAATAAGGTTAATCACTTTTCCTTGATACTTTTGTACTAGCAGATTAAATGCGTTTTTATCGCCCTTTTGTACTAGCTCAACGAGTTGCTGATCACTTAGTTGTCCACCCATTCGAGCTGACTTCTCCCAAATCTAAATCTCTGATTTCTTAGGTGCTCGAATCATTTACCCTTAAATAGACTCGCATCCCTGATAAAAGTTCTGAAAATTTAAATAAAAATTAAAATTAAGTCATAAACATATCGTTTACGAACAAATAATGAGCACCGCGTCACAGAACTGTTGCTTTTCAGCCCAAACTAACTTCTGTTGTTGCTTCTGTTGCTATCTGAACCCTTGCTAGCGGTAGGCACAAGCTAAATCTTGGTTTACCATAGCCAAACCGAGAATGCTACGCATAATACCCATGAAACCAGCCATTGAACACCAATCAGACATACTCGTGATAGGTAGCGGAGCGGCAGGGTTAACCCTAGCGCTACACTTAGCCGAGCACGCTAGTGTCACCTTACTCTCTAAAGGCCCTCTCAATGAAGGCTCAACCTATTATGCTCAAGGCGGTATTGCTTCAGTCTTTGATGAAGAGGATACCATTGAGTCCCACGTTGCCGATACTTTAGTTGCAGGCGCGGGTCTGTGTGATGAAGCCGTCGTCACTTATACCGCTAGCAATGCCCGCTCAGCAATGCAGTGGTTAATTGATTGCGGTGTGGCTTTCGATATGGAAGAAGGTGTGCTCAATGAGCAAACTCGCTACCACTTAACCCGTGAAGGTGGCCATAGCCATAGACGCATCTTGCATGCCGCCGATGCCACAGGTAAAGAAGTCCAACTGACCTTACAACAACGTATCCTTGAACACCCAAACATTCAGGTGCTCGAGCGTTATAACGCCATTGATTTAATCACCAGTCGCAAGTTAGGTCGCCCAGGCAATCGCGTGTTAGGTGCTTATGTGTGGAACCGCAATAGCGAGCGGGTTGAAACTGTTAAGGCCAGATTTGTGGCTTTAGCCACAGGCGGCTCATCTAAAGTGTATCAATACACGTCTAACCCAGATGTCGCGAGCGGTGATGGCATAGCTATGGCGTGGCGCGCAGGTTGCCGCGTAGCCAACATGGAATTTAATCAATTCCATCCTACCTGTCTTTATCACAGCGAAGCACGCAACTTCTTACTGACAGAAGCGCTGCGCGGTGAAGGCGCTTACCTGAAACGTCCTGATGGCACGCGCTTTATGCCTGACATCGACCCTCGCGCCGAATTAGCGCCGCGTGATATTGTCGCCAGAGCCATAGACTATGAGATGAAACGCTTAGGGGTGGATTGCGTATATCTTGATATCACCCATAAGCCGGCCGATTTTATTATCAAGCACTTCCCGACCATCTATCAGCGCTGCCTAGAACTGGGTATGGATATGACTAAAGAGCCCATTCCTGTGGTGCCTGCCGCTCATTACACTTGCGGTGGCGTGATGACAGATTTACATGGCCAAACTGATCTTAGCGGTCTCTACGCTATTGGCGAAGTGGCGTACACTGGCCTTCATGGCGCTAATCGTCTCGCCAGTAACTCACTGTTAGAGTGCTTAGTGTTTGCTCGAGCCGCCGCTGAAGACATTCAATCCTTACTGCATAAAGTGGCAGACCCAGGCCAGTTACCGCCATGGGATGAAAGCCAAGTGACTAATTCTGATGAAGAAGTAGTGATTGCCCATAACTGGCATGAATTGCGCTTATTTATGTGGGATTACGTAGGGATTGTGCGCTCCAATAAACGCTTAGAGCGGGCGCTGCGCCGCTGCCATTTATTGCAGCAAGAAATCCAAGAGTACTATAGCAATTTCAGAGTCAGCAATAATTTGCTAGAACTGAGAAACTTAGTACAAGTGGCTGAATTAATTATTCGCTGCGCCATGGAGCGCAAAGAAAGCCGCGGCTTACATTACAACTTAGATTACCCAGAACTGGCTAAAGTGGCTAAGCCGACTATTTTAGAGCCTGCCAAGCATGTGTAAGGCTTCTTTAACATAATCTTTTAAGCGCCTGCGGGCGCTTTTTTGTAGTTAAGTAATAATCGGCATAAGTCGCGATACTCAGGCATAGACAGCATATCGGCGCATACCCACAGCCACACTCGCCCTTGTTGAGTATCAATCGCAAAGCAGCAAAACCACGGGCATACCCAAGGCCTAAAGGCTAATTGCATCTTAAGGCTTAGATTATCACTCGCCATAACTTGATTATGTTCGTGCAAATTTGCAGGCGCTAATGGTGAAGACGGCGCAGGCATCCAATAATAAAATCCCTGACCTTGAGCATTGAGACTAAAGCGTTGCTGCCAAGCGCGAAAACGCCACAATTGCCAACATCGAACCATTAAGATAGTGCCAAGAATGAGTGTAAACAGCAGATAAATAATGAAAGGTAAATCACTCGGCCAAGCCAGCGCCGTCAAACTTAATAACAATAATCCGAGCCACTGACTGATTAGCCAATGGCGCGAGGCGGCAATGACAAAGTTATGCGGCTGGGCGCCCACGAACTTTCACTACCATGGCAGCAAGTTCAGGATCGCTACATAATTCATGACCCATAAACCAAGCAAATAAATCAGGATCTTCATTGGTCAGTAAGCGGATAAAGCACAGCTTATCTTCAACGGTTAAGCACTCATATTGCTCGTTAACAAAAGGCTGAAATAGCACGTCAAGTTCTAGCATACCGCGTCGACATGCCCATTTAACCCGTGAAATATTCATCAGTTCAGTCACCTTCTTACTCCTTTAATGATGGTTCTGCGTTGAATGCAATCAAGATAACACTGGAGCCATGATAACATCGCCCCAGTGTTTCCAGCACCTTTAAACCTGCACTCGCACATCAAGTCCGGCAAATAGCTCAGTAAAATCCGTTTTGAGTAAGCGTTTTAACGCTGGATGTTTAATCATGCGCTCAGCAAACATCACATGAAATTCTTGCTGAATTTGATCGGATTGACCAATTAATTGAATATGACTCGCCTCAGGATCTTTTTGATAAATCGTCGGCGCCACAAAAATACCTTGATGGAATAACCCAAAGGATTTCATCATGGCAGAATCATCAAACTCGCCTAAGATTTTGACGTTTAAGCCATTATCATCAAACCAGCGATGTAATTGTTGCCCCACCGAAGTCTTACGACTCGGCACCAACAAAGGTTGCTCTTCTAAACATGCAGGAAATGGCCGAGTCACCGGTTTACTGGAAAAAAAGCCGATATTGCATTGGCCCAATTTCTTTGACAGGATTTCAGGATATTTAAGCGATTCACCCGCGCAATCAGACAAAATCATATCAAGCTTATGATCGCGCAAACGATTCATTAAACTGTCATGGGTGGCTTCAAAGCAAGCTAAGTGAATAGAATTATCATCTGGCATAACCGATAAAATAATCCGGCTCGCCAAAGCTTTTGATAACGCATCGGCAATGCCAACCTCAAATAAGATGTGCTGCTCGCGCTGATAATTAAGAATATCGAGCATTTCATAACTGAGGTTAAACATCTTGTCGGTATAGCGAAATACCAGCTCGCCAAGTTCAGTGGCTTCTAAACGCCGGCCGACGCGCTTAAATAATTCACCATTAAGGCGACCTTCTAAGGCGCGAATTTGGCCAGTCACAGTTTGCGGCGTAAGGCACAGAGCCTCCGCCGCTAACGTAACTGAACCATGGCGCTTAACCATCCAAAAGTAATACAGATGGTTATAGTTAAGATGCGACATTTACTTTACACGCTGACAATCAAGTAAGTTAACCATAACTTCTGTCAGTGCATCTTGGGTGGTCACCACCCCAGTCGTCACAGCTTCACTCACGGCCGCAACTAATACGCTTCTATCAGGTATTCTATCGGCGCAATAAACGCGATTAGCTTCCTTAAAGCGATTACCACCGCGATATTTTAATGCCCGCGCTTCGTAACCCGTAGGCTCCAAACGCTTACCTACTGATTTACCTTTAAAGATCAAGGCGCCGTCAACTATGCCGTCTAAATAGCTTTGGCATTCCAAAGCATTAACATCTTTATTGCAGCTTTGCAGTTCTTGGATAACAGGCACGGCTTGAGCTTGAGTGCCCCACATGAGCGCCACGAGGGCAAGGATCAGTGTTTTTTTCATTTTACGGCTCCTTTCGCTGGTAAGACTTTGGATAACATAAAATAACCCACAATCGCGGCAATACATGACCCCATCAAGATACCTAAGCGCGCAAGATCGCCATAATTACCTAGAGTCTGCTCAAACGCTAATGATGAGATAAACATCGACATGGTAAAACCAATACCACACATAATGGCCACAGGGAAAATATGGCGCCACGTGATGCCAGATGGCAGTTCAGCTAAGCCCAGTTTCACTGCAATAAAACTAAATAACATCACGCCAATTGGCTTACCTAAGGCAAGACCCGCGGCAATCCCTAATGGCACAGGTGACAACAGCATATCTAAGCTCATATTGCCCAGTGATACACCAGCGTTAGCAAAGGCAAACACCGGCAGAATTAAGAAGGTGCTCCAAGGGTGCAAGCTATGCTCTAAATGCTCGGATGGCGAACTGCCATCTTTGGCACGCATAGGAATACTGATGGCAATAATTACGCCGGCTAAAGTGGCATGTACGCCAGATTTCAGTACCGCGACCCACAAGATTAAACCGATAATCCCGTAAGGCGCTAATGAAGTAACACCACTGCGATTAAGGGTAAATAGTCCAGTAATAGCCAGACCTGCAATGATCAAGCTGATCACCGATAAATCTGAGCTATAGAACAAGGCAATAATCACGATAACTCCAAGGTCATCAATAATTGCCAAGGCTAATAAGAAGACTTTAAGGGCAACAGGTACGCGATTACCCAGCAGCGCCATAACACCTAAGGCAAAGGCAATGTCAGTGGCGGCAGGAATAGCCCAGCCATTTTGCGTAATTTCGTTGCCATAGTTAAACAACAAGTAAAACGCAGCAGGAACTAACATGCCGCCAATAGCAGCGAAGGTTGGCAGTGAAGCTTTGGCCACACTTGAGAGCGCGCCTTCTAATACTTCACGCTTAACTTCTAAGCCGATTAATAAAAAGAACAAGGCCATTAAGCCGTCGTTAATCCATAGCAATAACGGCTTATCAATATCCAGTGCGCCAAAACGCACCTGCATCGGAGTGTTTAAAAAGCCATCGTAAATAAATGCTAGTGGTGAATTTGCCATTAACATTGCCAGAGCGACAGCAACTAGCAGTAAGATGCCCCCTGCTGACGGTTGACCTAAAAAATTGCGAAGTGCTTTTTCCATAATGAATCTCCTATCTATATTAACCTTAGTTTAACTAAGCTTGCAGAGTAAGAATAATCGCAAGAATAAGCCTTATACCTCGGTAAAACCGAGGTATTAGTCGCTTTTTTAGGTTTGTCGCCGTTAAATTGCCACTGGCGCCTTAATATGTGGGTGCGGTTCATAGCCTTCAAGTTCGAAATCTTCAAAGCGATAACCGAATAAAGACAATGGCTTACGTGTGATCTTCATCACAGGTAATGGCTTAGGATCACGACTTAATTGCAATGCCGCCTGTTCCATATGGTTATTGTATAAATGGGTGTCGCCACCGGTCCAAACAAAATCACCTAAGCCTAAATCACATTGCTGCGCGACCATCATGGTCAATAAGGCGTAGCTGGCGATATTAAAAGGTAAGCCGAGGAAGACATCACATGAGCGCTGATAAAGCTGACAAGATAACTTGCCGTCAGCGACATAGAATTGGAAAAAAGCATGACAAGGTGCCAATGCCATCTTATCAAGTTCACCTACGTTCCATGCTGATACGATTAATCGTCGCGAATCAGGCTGGGCTTTAATATCCGCTATCACTTGGCTAATTTGGTCGATATGACGACCATCAGCGGCCGGCCAACTGCGCCACTGCGCGCCATACACTGGGCCTAAATTACCGTCAGCATCTGCCCACTCATCCCAAATTTTTACTTGGTGTTCATGTAAATAAGCAACATTGGTGTCGCCTTTTAAAAACCATAATAATTCATGGATAATCGAGCGTAAGTGACATTTCTTGGTGGTGACTAAAGGAAAACCTTGATTTAAGTCAAATCGTATTTGATGACCAAAGACTGAGCGAGTGCCAGTGCCGGTGCGATCAGACTTGTCTGTGCCCTTATCTAAGATATGTTGCATAAGTTCAAGATATTGCTGCATTAGCGTACCACCTACCTTCAAAAAAATTAAAATAAAAACATGGAGATAATAAGATTCTGCGAGTTAACACTCGACTGAATAATTTGAGCTGTTTAGGGTTTACACCATTAGACACTCAAAAATTCACTCCAAAAACGATCCACAAGCCTGTCGTTATTCGTTTGCGGCTAGCGCGCTACAATAACAGAAATATGCTCATTTCGGCTTAAGTGAAAAGAATTTATTGTAACGCCATCACTTAAAAATTCGCAGGTAAGCAAGCACAATGAGCATCCAGTCTTAACTAAGTAACAGCTTTACACCTATGACTATCAATAGCAGTGCAAAAATACGTTTAAGAATGGGTGTTGGCCAGATGCTGGCGGCTTTAGCGCCAAGAGGAGCGGTTAATACTGAGGTTGAAACAATGGCAAGTAACGCGGGCACATAGATGTAGCCTAAGGTGCCAGCAGGTAAAGAGTGAACGTCCCAACCGGTAGTGATATAACCCAGTGAGCCAAAGCAGGCTATCACTATGCCTATCATAGACGAAGTCCCCACAGCTTTGGCCATGGCTAAGCCGCACCAGACTAAAAATGGCACCAATAATACCCCGCCGCCTATCCCCATTAATCCCGAAATCATGGCAATGATAATACCGATGACAAAGATAACGCTGTTAGAGGGTAAGCCCGCTGCGGCGTTAACTTTAAGGGGAAACCACATATTGATGGCCATGAGCATGACAAAGATAGCGAACACTTGCTGTAAATAGGCGCCCAAAAAGGCCTTAGCAATAAATCCCGATAAAAACGCGCCTATGACTATGCCAGGCAGTAACGCTTTTAATACCGTAAAATCAACGTTGCCGCGCCCCCAGTGAGCTTTGGCTGAGGATGCCGAGGTTAATATGATGGCGCTAAGCGAGGTGGCAATGGCCACATATAATAAATGAGGTTCGCTGATACCAACCTTAGGCAATAAATAGAGTAAGGCTGGCACTATGATAAGGCCGCCACCTATGCCTAGCAGGCCAGCTAGAAAGCCCACGAATGAGCCTAAAATTAAGCACCAAACCATCAACCAAACTATAGTGTCCACGTCTTATCCATTTTATTATTATCAGACAAATACTTAAGCTGCTATCCGTTCATTAAGCTTACTGTCACTCGTAGTGCCAACGCTTCACCCTCAGCATTTTCAGTTAATGCTGTGCAGTTAACGCTAAGCGATTAAACCTATGCAGTTAAACCAATGTCGTTAAATCAGCCCTGCTAAGCCGCGCTGATCTAAAAACATCAGCAAATGCTGACGCACAGCATTACCGTCATGCAAGCGTAAAATTTGCTCAAGCATGGCACTTAAGTCAGTGCGAGAAATGCGCCGCAGTAAATAATTGACCCGCGCTAGGCTTCCTTGGTTCATGCTGAGTTTATCAAAACCCATGGCCACTAAAATTAACGCGCCTAAGGTTTCACCAGCGAGTTCACCGCAAACACTCACTTCAAGCTGATTTTGTTGGCAATCAAAACTCGCGCGGCGCAGCGCCCGCAGAAAGCCTGGATGGTAACTATCATACAAGCTACTGACCCTAGGATTATTTCTATCAACCGCTAACAAGTATTGGGTGAGATCGTTAGTGCCGACCGAGACAAAATCCAGCAATTGCGCCAATTGATCTATCTGATACAAAATAGCGGGCACTTCAATCATGGCGCCTACTTTCGGGCGGCGCAGCAGCACTTCACTATCAAGATTAATTTCTTGCCAGGCTTGATCAAATATCGCCAAGGCTTGCTCGACTTCATCTAGGCAGCTCACCATAGGTAGCAAGATATACAGCTCAGAGGCTTGGCCGATACTCGCGCGCAGCATGGCGCGGATTTGAATCAAAAAAAGCTCAGGGTGGTCTAACGATAAACGTATGCCGCGCCAACCTAAAAACGGATTATCTTCATTGATAGGAAAATAAGGCAGCGGTTTATCACCGCCAACATCTAAGGTACGCAGCACCACGCGCTTACCATTGGCCGCGCTTAATACTTGCTGGTATACCGCCATCTGCTCAGCTTCTGACGGGAAACTTTGCTGCAGCATAAATAAAATTTCAGTGCGATAAAGCCCGATGCCATCGGCGCCATTGGCAAGATCGTTAACCACGCCGCTAATGAGGCCGGCATTTAAGTACAGCTGAATTCTGTAGCCATCTAAGGTGCAGGTCGGTAAGGCTAATTCTGCGGCGTATTCTTTGGCTAAGGCTTTTTCCGCCGAAATAAGCATGCGATATTCACTGACTACCGCGGGGCTTGGCGACACTAATAACTGGCCACGGTTGGCATTGATGACCATTAACTTGTTATTTAAGTCGGCATCAAACAACTGCTCAACACCAACCAGCGCCGGAATGCCTAAGGCGCGCGCTAAAATAGCAGCGTGAGAGTTAGTTCCGCCCCACTCAGTCACAATACCTGCAAGCTTTTGCGGTGAAAACTCGGCCAGCATGCCAGTGGTGACTTCTCTTGCGAGTAAAATCACAGGTTTATCTAATGTTAAAGCAACGCGCTCAGGCTCTATCAATTGCCTTAACACCCGCATGCCTAAGTCGCGGATATCCGCGGCTCGGCCTTTAAGGTACACATCTTCCATGTTTTCAAACTGTAAGATGTAGGCGCAGCACACGCGGCTAACAGCAGTTTCGGCGCGCCAGCCTTGATTAATGCTTTGCCTAAACTCGCCGCCAAGGCTCGCATCATCAAGCAGCATCTGCATGGCGGTAAATATTGAGCTAATATCTTGATTTAGTTCATGTTCAAATCGAGACGCCATCACACTTAAATCATCACGACTGCGCTGTAAGGCACTCTCTAAGCGCGCTAACTCTTCATCAAGATTGTCACAAGGTAAATCAGGCTGGGCAATAGCAATTTCAGCGCCGAGAACTAGACCATAAGCTATGGCTATGCCTTTGGAGGCCGTTTTGCCATGGTATAAAATCTGATGCTGAGCTTGAATGGCACCATAGTTTTTATAGCGCTGCTGCTTTTGCTTTTGTGAACTAATGGCCATAGCGAGCTGCGCAGCTAAAGTCATTAAAAATGACTCTTCATGCTCACTAAATAATCGCGCCTCAGTTTGCTGCACCACTAATACGCCGACTACGGCTTTTTGATATACCACAGGTACAGCTAAGAAAGCTTGATAGTGCTCTTCACATACTTCGGGGATAAGTTTAAAACGGGGATGCAAATGGGCATTGGCGAGGTTGAGCACTTCTTCTTTTTGTGCAACCAAGCCCACTAAGGCTTGATCAAGGGGAACACTCACTTGCCCGACCGCCGAGGCTAATAAACCATCGGTGGCGGATAAGAGCAGCTGTTGCTGCTCAAGCAAATAGATAGAACAACAGTCAGTATTCATCGCCTGCTTGGTTTGAGTCACCAGCAGAGTTAACGCCTGCTCCAGATTTGGGGCTGAGGCAACAGCTTGTGTGATGTCTCTTAGCGTATTTAACACTGACCCCGTCTCCTAGTTGCGGTAGCGAGTACGCCGCCGCTGCGGTTCCTTCGCTTGAAATGATAAAGCAATTTGAGAAAATTCCTTCATGACCTTTCTATATACTTCGCGTTTAAATGACACCACTTGCCGCACTGGGTACCAATAATTAACCCAGCGCCAATCATCAAATTCGGGATGACCTGATGAATTTAAGTTGATGGCACTTTCTTGGCTTTTCAACTGTAATAAAAACCATTTTTGCTTTTGGCCAATACACATAGGCTTACTATCTTGACGCACTAAGCGTTTGGGTAAGCGATAACGTAACCAAGAGCGACTACTGCATAAGACTTGTACGTGTTCAGGCCTTAAACCTACTTCTTCATAAAGTTCACGGTACATAGCTTCTTCAGCGGACTCGCCATCATCGACACCGCCTTGCGGGAATTGCCAAGAATGTTGTCCATAGCGTCTGGCCCACATAACCTGGCCAAATTTATTACAGATGATGATGCCCACATTTGCGCGAAAGCCGTCGCTATCAATCACATGGACTCCACAATAGCATAAAATTAATGGCTTCGATTGTTTCACAAAGCGGGGCTGGCAGCAATTGCTGATTAACCAAGGGTTATGGATAAATCAAGCATTTCACACTTATTTATCAACAAAGCATGTTAGCTAACTTGAGCGTTATCCACAAAATCTGTGGATATCTCTGTTTGAAACTCGGTAAAAACTCACTATCACTAAGATCTTGCCAAAATATTGTGACTAACATTCGCCAACCGCGGCAAGCATAAGCAGTTGTATTTAAATGCCTTTAATTAAATGCCTTTTGATTATTCATTGATAAAACTCAAAATCGTTCAATAATCATACTAGCCTAAAAATCGACAATAATCGGTACATAAGCTCACCAAGTTATTCACAATATAATTTTAAAACCGTCTCAAAAAACAATTTTAAGGCGGAATTTAGGCTTGACCTGAGCTATTTGATCCTTTATAGCAGTGAAAAAATGGCACTTATCCAACAAACCTGTGGATAACTATGTGAGGAACGGTGGGGCAAATAGCGAGTAACTGAACGGCAAAATAGCATAACTAAGTAAAAGCTTTTAATTACATCAAGTTAAGTTAAAATTTTAGTTAAGGTCATCCCCCCTAAAACAATCGCTCACTTTTTAACCAATCAATAATTCGCGTTCAATTTTTTGTGGCTGTTGTCGATATGTGTCTCTTTGGGTATTTGCGCTGCTATATAAGTGCTTATTTCTATGCGTCTATTTTTATGCGCCTATTTATCTAGACTGATTTTCATATGGGCTTATTTTCAAATAATCGTCATTCGCTAACGTTAGCAAGGCTAAGGCTGACAACGTAAGTTCGCTATCAGCATTAACCGCAGCCGCTTGAGTATTGAATCAATGAGAGAGTCTGCTAAAATTCCGCCATGAATAATACTAAGCACTCACCGCAAACCTTAGCGGAATTACTCGAGCGCGCCGATAACATGGCGGGTATGACCTTAGCGCAATTGGCTCAGGCCAATAACATAGTCATGCCAGCCAATCTGCAGCGCCATAAAGGTTGGGTTGGGCAGTTAATTGAGTTGGAACTCGGTGCCACGGCGGGCTCTAAACCTGAGCAAGATTTCCGTCATTTAGGCGTTGAGCTTAAAACCATCCCCATTAATGCCGCAGGAAAGCCACTTGAAACCACTTATGTGTGTGTTGCGCCGCTTAACGATATTCAAGGGCTGCGCTGGCAAGACTGTTTGGTGAGTCATAAATTGCAGCAAGTACTATGGGTACCGATTGCTGGTGATCGCCATATTCCTTTAGGCGAGCGGCGCATTGGTACGGCGTTTTTATGGCAACCCTCGCCTTCGCAGTGGCAGCAATTGCAGCAAGACTGGGAAGAAATCATGGAGCTGATTGCCACCGGCCAAGTGAATAAGATTACCGCGCGCCATGGCGAAGTGCTGCAACTGCGCCCAAAGGCTGCCAATAGCCGCGTAAAAACCATTAGCATAGATAGCCTAGGACAAAAGCAACTCAGTAACCCACGCGGCTTTTATTTAAAGATAAACTTTACCGCTGAAATCTTGAGTCAAGCGTTCCAATAACCTGCTGCGCCGCTTGCAGTATGAACTTTTCGTCATATTCTCTACATTTATTGATCTTGATCACGAATTAATCTTCTCAAGTTGTCGCGTTTTTCTATAAACTAACGCCTTCTGCAATATGAGGCGTATTTCCCCTAGTGATAGTCAGTCGTCAAGTCACAAAATTGCTTTTCGCTATACTTGCGTGGACCGTGGCCATGGCCGCTTTTGTCTTCTTTCGCTATGCCCAAAGCCCAGAACTTCCCCAGTGGGCCGTTGGCAGTGGCGATCTCGCCACACTTGCCATTTATATGGGTATTATCTTTGGCTCCCTGCATTGGTTATCTAACTTAATTGCTGACTTATCAGCGATTAATCGCCTGCCCTATCTGTTTTCAGTGATCTTTAAAGGCCTGTTTTTATTACTGGGCGCCACAACCTTAGCTTATATGACCCAGTACCTAAACATGTGGGCCATTACTAATCATATGACGACCCTCAGGCAAATGCTGTCGGTGCATATTCTCTATACCCCGTCATTTCAGGCACTGATCATCTATTTAGTGGTAGTGCGCATTGGCCTCGCCTTTATTGAGCAAATGAGCTTATTAGTTGGCCCTAGGGTGTTACTCAATATTGGTTTAGGTAAGTATCATCGTCCGCGCTATGAGCAGCGACTGTTTTTATATTTAGATATGGTGGCTTCAACCACTCACGCGGAAACCTTAGGTGATTACCGCTTTAGTCGCTTAATTCAAGATAGTTTTAGCTTGTTGGCTGAAACTGTGGCTAATAATGATGCCGAAATATACAGGTATATGGGCGATGCAGTACTGATCCATTGGCCATTAAATCAAGGCATTAAGCAGGATAGAGTGATGAATATCTATTTTGACTTTAGCCAGCAACTCAATTGGCAGCGCCATTATTTTGAAGAGCATTACGGGTTTGTGCCAAAATTTAAGGCGGCGGCCCATTGTGGCCAAGTAGTGGCCGCTGTGGTTGGCGTGCATAAACAAGAGATTAGTTTCTTCTCGGATGTCATCAATACCTTAGCGCGCTTGCAAGATCAGTGTAATCCTTTAGGTCAGCGCATGCTGATTTCAGGTAATCTTGCCGAATTATTGAATATGGATGACAGCTTGTATCGCCTCAATAACTTAGGCCAAGTACAGCTTAAAGGTAAGCAACATACCACTGAAGTCTTTGGTGTCAGTAAGAAGCAATAAGGCAGTCATAATGGGAGAAAGTAAGCCGATGAGCACTGAGCCAGACGCAAATCTCGCCGCAAACCAGCCTACTGTGAGCACAGCAGCGATAAGCAAAGCGCCTATCAATGAAGCGCCTAATAGCCAGATTTGCCCTCGCTGCCAAGCCAGTAACCAGTGCGCTGTGGCCTCTGGCGCCAACATTAATGCCTGTTGGTGCCTTAATATCACTTTTCCTACCCGTCCAGCGGCAAATACTTCTGACTTAACCCTTGAACCAAATGCTGTTATTCGCCCTGACGCTTGCCTGTGCCAGACATGCGCCGAGGCGATATTACAGATTCAACACTTAGCCCGCGAAATAAAATCCTAGCCTAAGTCCTAGTCTTAGAAAAAGACTAGATATCCGCTTAACTTTAAGCAGCTTAACGGCCACCCTTTTCTAATAAACTTTGAATTTCTAAACCTAAGGTTCTAAAGGTTAAAATTCGACTGGTGGTTTGACGCCACACTAAGCCGATATCGCGATAAGGTGCTTCCCCTGGCGGGTCAAACACGCATAAATCGGTATTAGATAAGATACCTGAATCAATGGCCATTTGTGGCAAGAAAGTCGTACCTAACTTGCTATCCACCATTTGCACTAAAGTGTGCAAACTCGTCGCCGCAAATGGGTTAACCTTAGCGCTATCCCCTAACTGACAAGCGGTAATCGCATGCCCTGTGATGCAATGCTCGCTTTGCAGCAAGAAAATACTTTCATCGGGCAGTTGCTGATAATCAATAGGCACATGCACGCCTTCTTTTAAGTCGCTATGCATCACCATCTTAAACGGGTCAACCCCAACTTTCATGCTATGAAAGCCTTGGGTATCCACAGGTAATGCCAGCAGCAATAAATCAAGCTCGCCTTTGCCTAAGGCACCGAGCAACCTGTCGGTGGTATCTTCTTTCAGTAATAAAGTAAGTTCTGGGTAGTTAGTCTGACAATGGCGCACTAAGCGGCTTAATAAAAACGGCGCTATGGTCGGGATACAACCTAAACGTATGGTGCCTGTCATCGGCGCGCCTTGGTTTTGGACTAATTCGACTAAGTCATCCACATCTGTCAGTAAGTTACGGGAGCGGCGCACCACTTCTTCGCCAATGGCGGTAAACATAAACGATTTATGGTCACGCTCAATCAGTTGATGGCCTAACTGCTCTTCCAGATTTTGAATACCACTGGATAAGGTTGACTGACTCACATGGCACACCTTGGCGGCGCGATTAAAGTTTTGTTCTTGATGCAGATGTACTAGGTAATACAAATTTTTAAGGCTGGGAAGGTGTTTCATGAATTCGATTGCCTTGTGCAGTTTAAATTCAAAAGTCCTATTACTTTAGCATACTCCTAGCGCTTAGATTCAAGTGCCACCTCACAGTTATTAAACGCGCGCCCATAAAAAAAGAGGCCCTAGGCCTCTTAATCAAACAGTCGCAAGCTTAAGCTTGAGATTCAAGATAAGCCTTAAGGCTTGCCAAATCTTTAGCACTAAATTCAACTATGTTACTTAACCACACACAGTGCAGTTCAGACCATTGCTCTGATTCACCGTGTTGTAATAACTGCGCGAATTGCTGGACTCGCTTCATTCCTACCGATCCCGCGGCACCTTTAAACTTGTGGGCTTCTGCGCATAAAGTTTCCTTATCGGAAGCCTCTTGAGCTTGAATTAAATTGCCGACATATTCTGGTAATAACTGCTCAAACAACACCACACTTTTTAATAAGGTGGTTGCGCCAATGGCATTGCAATATTGTTGGAGCGTGTTTAAATCCAAAACTGTGTCTAAATCGGCTTGCGACATGTAATTGTCCTCGAAATGCTAAGCGTGAGATACATCATGATACCTCTTACCGTTAAAGGCGCAAGCCTTAAACCTTGCTAAATATGCGCCTTAAATCACAGCCAATCATCTAATCGCGGCAAGTTTTGCGCAGAATCTTTAGCAGATGGTCACTTTGTCGGCAACATGCACACAATTAAATTATCTCTTTTAAAATTAGATAATTACTAATTACAACTAAATAGAATGTATGATTATGGCGGCATTAATCACCAGTCTAATCGCTCCTTAATGCCTGCCCTTGGCCACCAAACTCTCGTAGATTATCTTCAATGGCAACCATGGCATCCCAGCGGCGACTACACCAATCGGGCGCGAGTAACATAGGGCGCTGCGCGTACGCGGCAACTCGATGATAAATAATATGTTTAGGGGTAGCGCGGATCATCTCCCCCACACTAAAGGCATAATCTTCTAGCGCCATAATGGTGAGTTTATCGCTGCGCCATGCCTTAGCCATAGTGCTGCCTTCAACTATGTGCAGCGGGTGAATCTTCAACCCATCTATGCCTAACTCCAGTACCTGCGTTAAGGTCTGCATATAATCTTGATGAGTTTCACCAGGCAAACCCAAAATCAAATGGGTACAAACCTTAATGCCAGCGCGGCGAGCGCGCGCTACAGTATCGGCATATTCTTGCCAGCCATGACCACGATTAATGCGCTTTAAGGTCTGCTCATTCGCGGTTTGCAGCCCAAGTTCGAGCCAGACTTCGAGCCCCTTGTCTTGGTAATCGGCTAATAATTCAATCACAGCATCGGGGACACAATCGGGGCGAGTACCAACAGCAAGACCAACGATATGCTCATCTTTAATGGCTTCATCGTAGCGCGCCTTTAATAAGGCGTATTCATCATAGGTACTGGTATAGGCTTGAAAGTAGGCGATGTACTTATCATTGGCGGCATCTTTATTGTTACCTAAGCCTTTAGCTTGCCTATCTCTTTGTCTAAATTTGCCTTGGCTAATTTGCTCGCTAATACCAAGGTCGGTGCCAGCTTCGTGGCTAAAAGAAGATACATTGCAAAAGGTGCAACCACCGCGGCCTAAGGTGCCATCACGGTTCGGGCAAGTGAATTTAGCATCGATAGTCAGCTTTTTAACTTTTTGACCAAAACGTGCTTTACAGGCGGCGCCATAGGTATTGATGTATGAATCTAGGCCCACAAAGCCTCCTAAAAAATCGGTTATTGTATGAGAATTTGCTGATCTTCGCAGCCGTTATCCACACAAAATGCTGAAGCTGACAACTAAATATCCTAAGGCATTGATTAACCACAGTGATAAACACTAGCTATCAAGCTAACTCTCCTATAAATCGCAGTGATTGCCCCTTGTTGTAGCGAAAAGTTTGAGATAGCGATTATTCACTGTATCTGCAATAAAACTCATTATTTCATAAATAGGCATAATTGACGCACTCACACAGCGCAACAAATAAAATCCATTTAAAACAATGACATTAATAAATTTAAGCACGTTTACGTCAACGTAAGCTTAAGTAAGAAATTTTAAGCTAATTAGATTATTATTTAACGTTTATGCATTTTTGCATTTGACCTTTGTCTAATGTCTCGATAATTTGGAGAGTCCGGGCATTGGCTAGTTAGTAGGCGACTTACATTAGCGCTGACTCCTCTCCCGCTCAGTTAAGTCGTATCAAGGGAGATTTTCGTATGAGCTTATATCATCCAAGTTTCGAGAGAGATAACTGTGGATTTGGCCTAATAGCCCAAATGGATGGCGAAGCCAGCCATAGAATTATTCGAACCGCCATTCAAGGTTTGGATAGAATGAAACACAGGGGTGGTGTGGCAGCGGATGGCGCCACCGGCGATGGCTGCGGCTTGCTGATGCAATTACCCGTCAAATTTTTCCAAGCTATTGCCGATGAGCAAGGCTGGCACTTAAGCCGCAAATTTGCGGTTGGCATGCTGTTTTTAAACCCAGACCCAGACTTGGCCGAAATGGCCAAACAAGTGATACGCAAAGAACTCGAAAAAGAAACCTTAAGTATCGCCGGTTGGCGCGATGTGCCTATCAATACCACAGCTTTAGGGGCAACAGGCCTTAAGAGCTTGCCAAACATTACCCAAGTGTTAATCAATTCGCCCATTGGCTGGCGCGAAAAAGACTTAGAGCGCCGTTTATACATGGCAAGGCGCCGCATCGAGCAGCAATTGCAGCATGACTCTGAATTTTATATCCCAAGCTTATCTGGGCAAATCATTGTTTATAAAGGGCTGATGATGCCTGCGGCCTTACCTGTGTTCTATCCAGATTTAGCCGATTTACGTTTGCAAAGCGCCATTTGTCTGTTTCATCAGCGCTTTTCAACTAACACCTCCCCAAGATGGCCACTGGCGCAACCCTTTCGCTATTTAGCTCACAATGGGGAAATCAATACCATTACTGGCAACCGCCAATGGGCAAGAGCGCGCGCCTATAAATTTAGCTCGCCATTATTGCCTGACTTACAAATGGCGGCGCCGTTTGTGAATGAAACTGGCTCAGACTCATCGTCCTTAGATAATATGCTCGATATGTTGCTCTCAGGCGGCATGGATTTATTCCGCGCTATGCGCCTGCTTATTCCACCAGCATGGCAAAGCAATCCAGAAATGGATGATGATTTAAAAGCCTTTTATGACTTTAACTCTATGCATATGGAGCCATGGGATGGCCCTGCTGGCATAGTTATGACCAATGGTCGTCACGCGGCCTGCGCGGTGGATCGCAATGGTTTACGACCATCGCGTTACGTCATCACTAAAGATAGAATTTTAACCTTGGCCTCGGAAGTGGGAATTTGGGATTACGCTCCTGATGAAGTCATAGAAAAGGGGCGCGTTGGCCCCGGTGAATTGTTAGTGCTTGATACCTTAGATGGCAAATTGTATCAATCACTTGAAATTGATAACGATCTTAAGCGTCGCCATCCTTATCGTCAGTGGATGACTAAAAACAGCCAAGTGCTCACGCCCGCCGAACAATTGCCCCAAGGCAAGCAAGGCAATAGCGAGTTTTCAGCGGCTAAATTACTGCAATATCAAAAGCTATTTGGTTATAGCCGTGAAGAGCTCGAGCAAATTGTGTGGGTGCTGGCCAGCAAAGGCGAAGAAGCCATAGGCTCTATGGGTGATGATACCCCTATGGCCGTGCTATCGACTAAGCAGCGCTCTTTATTTGATTATTTCCGCCAAAAGTTTGCTCAGGTGACTAACCCGCCAATTGACCCATTGCGGGAAAAACACGTGATGTCACTGACCACCTGTGTTGGCCGTGAGCAAAACTTATTTAATGAAACCACAGGCCATGCTTATCGCGTTATGTTTGGCTCGCCAGTTTTATTATTCAGCGATTTCAATCAACTGCTGACACTCGATAAAGCCAACTATCGCGCTGACACTTTAAATCTGTGTTATGACGCCAACGAAGGGTTAGCTCACGCCATTAAACGCATTACCGATGAAGCCGAGCGTCTGGCGCGTATGGGCACTTGCCTGCTGGTATTATCCGATAGAGCCATCGGCAGTAAATGCTTAGTGATCCCGGCCATCATGGCGGTGGGCGCTGTGCAGCAGCGCTTAGTTGATAACAGTTTGCGCTGTGATACCAACATCATTGTAGAAACCGCTACCGCCCGCGACCCACATCATTTTGCGGTATTGCTCGGCTTTGGTGCGACCGCCATTTACCCATATTTAGCTTATGAGTCGATTGCAGCGTTAGCGGCGCGCAATGGCGAGCAGCATTCAACTGGGCTAATGATCAATTTCCGCTCAGGGATTGATAAAGGCCTTAGAAAAATTATGTCCAAAATGGGCATATCCACTGTGGGTTCATATCGCTGCTCACAATTATTTGAAGCCGTTGGCCTTGCCGATGATGTGGTCGACATGTGCTTTAAAGGCGTGATTAGCCGCATTCAAGGCGCGAGTTTTAGCCATATTGAGCAAGACCAAAAACAACTGCATAAGCTTGCCTTTCAAGCCCATATGCCTCTGCCCCAAGGCGGCTTACTTAAATATGTAGAAGACGGCGAATACCACAGCTTTAATCCCGATGTCGTCACTCACTTGCAGCAAGCCTTAAATAATAAAGATGGCGAAGCCTATCAACGCTTTGTTGATGCCGTGGATAAACGCCCAGCGGCAGTACTGCGCGACTTATTAGCCTTAAGCACCAGTCAAACGCCCGTTGAGCTATCAAGCGTAGAGCCAGCCTCTAAGCTGTATCCACGCTTTGATACTGCCGCCATGAGTATTGGCGCCTTAAGCCCTGAGGCTCACGAGGCGCTGGCGGTGGCCATGAATCGTTTAGGTGGTCGCTCTAATTCTGGCGAGGGCGGCGAAGATCCGTCGCGCTTTAACAGTGAACGTAACTCAGCCATTAAACAGGTGGCATCGGGCCGCTTTGGCGTAACCGCCCATTACTTAGTCAATGCCGAAGTGCTGCAAATCAAAATCGCCCAAGGCGCAAAACCTGGTGAAGGCGGACAATTGCCAGGGGATAAAGTCAGCGTTGAAATTGCAGGCTTAAGGCACTCACGCCCAGGCGTTACCCTGATTTCACCGCCGCCGCACCATGATATTTACTCCATTGAAGATTTGGCGCAGTTAATTTTTGATTTAAAACAAATCAACCCAAGAGCCATGGTGTCAGTCAAATTAGTCTCTGAACCTGGTATTGGCACAATCGCCACCGGCGTAGCTAAAGCCTACGCCGATATGATTACTGTCTCTGGCTATGATGGCGGCACAGGCGCGAGTCCTATTTCATCGGTGAAATACGCAGGTAGCCCGTGGGAGCTAGGCTTAGCCGAAGTCCATCAATCGTTAGTGACTAATGGTCTGCGCCATAAAATTCGCCTGCAAGTCGATGGCGGTTTAAAGACCGGGCTTGATGTCGTTAAAGCCGCCATGCTCGGCGCTGAGAGCTTTGGTTTTGGCACGGCCCCTATGATAGCGCTAGGCTGCAAGTACTTACGCATTTGCCATCTAAATAACTGCGCTACCGGCATTGCTACCCAGAATAAACAGCTGCGGGATAATCACTATCACGGCTTACCGCAAAAAGTGATGAACTACTTCGAATTTATCGCAGAAGAAGTCAGAGGCTATTTAGCTCAGCTCGGCTTTACCCATTTAGAACAGTTAGTCGGGCGCTGCGACTTATTAACTATGACGGTTGGCGCTACCGCTAAACAAGCGGCCCTTGATTTATCTGCGGTGTTATATCAAGCCACGCCGCCAGCAGGCAGCGGTTTAGTGTGGCGGGAGCGCAACCCACCCGAAGATATTGGCGCATTAAATCAGCGCATTATGGCCGATTGCGAGCAGGCATTAACGGAGAAAACAGCGCTTGAGCTTAATTACACTATCGCCAATACCGACCGTTCAGTAGGCGCTACGCTCTCTGGCAACATAGCGCGCTTATATGGCCGTCAAGGCACTAAAGCTAACATTCACCTTAAATTGCAAGGCACGGCAGGGCAAAGTTTTGGGGTATGGAATAGTCAGGGCTTACACATGACCTTATGTGGTGATGCCAATGATTATGTAGGTAAAGGCATGTCTGGCGGCCAGTTAACCCTATTTCCGCCCCATGGCAGTAACTTTAAAACCGAGCGTTCTGCCATCATAGGTAACACCTGCTTATATGGCGCCACTGGCGGTAAATTATTTGCCTCCGGCACCGCTGGCGAGCGCTTTGCTGTACGTAACTCGGGCGCTATTGCGGTTGTGGAAGGGGTTGGCGATAACGCCTGTGAATACATGACCGGCGGCATAGTGCTAGTGCTGGGTAAAACTGGGGCTAACTTTGGCGCCGGCATGACAGGTGGCTTTGCTTACGTGTTTGATCAATACAATAAGTTTGATAAGCGCTTAAACCGCGAGTTAGTTGATAGCCAAGCCGTGAGCTCAAGTATTCATCAACAGCACTTAAAAGCCTTAATTCAGCAACATGTGGCCCTCACCCAGAGTGAGCATGGCGCCATGATCTTGAACGATTTTGAAAATTGGATTGATTGCTTTGTGCTGGTTAAGCCCAAAAATATCGATGCCGCCGACTTATTAACGCTGGATTCCACCAGCTCTCCTTTAGCCGTCAAAGCAGGGTAATCAGCCATGAGCAATGATTTTCAATTTATCGAAGTGCAACGTCATGATCCGGCTAAACACCCAATAGCTCGGCGCGCAAAAGAATTTATTGAGATTTATCAGCCGTTCAAAAGCAATGAAGTGGCCACTCAAGCCGATCGCTGCCTAGATTGCGGCAACCCTTATTGCGAGTGGAAATGTCCGCTGCACAACTACATTCCTAATTGGCTTAGCCTTGCCAAACAAGGTCGTATTTTTGAAGCAGCAGAACTCATGCATGAAACCAATACCTTGCCAGAAGTATGTGGCCGCGTATGCCCACAAGACAGGCTATGTGAAGGCGCATGTACCCTTAATGATGACTTTGGCGCTGTCACTATTGGTAGCGTTGAGAAATACATTACTGATACCGCAATTGCCCAAGGCTGGCGCCCTGATTTAAGCCAAGTGATTCCAAGGCCTGAGCGAGTAGCCATCATAGGCGCGGGGCCTGCGGGTTTAGGCTGCGCTGATATTCTCGCCCGTAACGGCATTAAGCCTGTGGTATTTGATAAATATCCGCAAATTGGCGGCCTACTTACCTATGGCATTCCGGCCTTTAAGCTAGATAAAAGCGTAATGGCGACGCGCCGCACTGTCATGGAAGGCATGGGTATACAATTTCGCTTAGGCGTCACCATAGGTGAAGATATAGGTTTTGATACCTTACTCAGTGAATTTGATGCTGTGTTTTTAGGTATGGGCACTTATCGCGCCATGCAAGCCGATTTACCCGGTGAACAAAGTAGCGGTGTATATCAAGCTCTGCCGTATTTGATTGGTAACACCAATCAATTGATGGGGCAGAACCACAGTGAATTTCCGTATCTTAATTTACACGGCCAAAAAGTCGTGGTGTTAGGCGGCGGCGATACCGCCATGGATTGCGTGCGCACCGCCATTCGCCAAGGCGCCAGCCAAGTGACCTGCGTCTATCGCCGCGATGAAGCTAATATGCCAGGGTCACGCAAAGAAGTGCAAAATGCCAAAGAAGAAGGCGTGACCTTTTTATTTAATCGTCAACCAACGCAAATTACCGCGCAAGCAGGCAAAGTAGTGGGATTAGAGTGCGTTGAAACTAAGCTTGGTAGCAAAGATGCCTCAGGGCGTCAGCGCCCAGAAGTTATCGCTGGCAGCGAGCAAATATTGGCAGCCGATGCTGTCATTATTGCCTTTGGTTTTCAGCCAAGCCCTGCCCCATGGTTTGCTGACTTTGCCATAGCGACCGATGACAGTGGCAAGGTAAAAGCGGCTCAAACCACTGAGATGCCATTTCAAACTAGCCATCCCAAAGTCTTTGCTGGCGGCGATATGGTGCGCGGCTCAGACTTAGTAGTGACGGCTATTGATGAGGGGCGTAAGGCTGCGCTTGGGATTTTAAGCTTTTTAAATGAAGCCTCATAACCGCCAACACTTAAAGCTCAGCGAAAATCCAACCACCAGCAGCGCCCATTGAGGCTGTTGGTGGTTATTTACTTAACAAGCACTAAGCCCCGACCTCTCCCACACCCATTCCCGCATTCCTGCATTCCTGCATGGCTACTAACGTCTCCCTCTCGCCTGAGCTATTGCTGCGCTAAAACCGCTAGCCACACTTTTTTCATCTCGCTAAAAACGCTATAGTAGCGCCTTTATCTCATTGACAAGGCAACACCATGAAAATCGGTATTATTGGCGCTATGGAGCCAGAAGTGGCGCACTTAATAGCCGCCCTCACTAACAGCGTAGCGCACACCATTGCTGGCATAGATTTCGTTGAAGGTGAACTCAATGGCAAACAAGTCATAGTGACTCGCAGCGGCATAGGTAAAGTAGCGGCCACTATCGCCACTAGCTTACTTATCGATAGATTCGCGCCTGATGCAGTTATCAATACTGGCAGCGCGGGTGGCTTTGTCGACAGCTTAGCTATTGGCGACATTGTGATTTCAAACGAAGTTCGTCATCACGATGTCGATGTGACTGCCTTTGGCTATGAAATCGGTCAAATGGCGCAGCAACCCGCCGCCTTCATCGCCGATGCTAAATTAGTGGCCGCCGCCAAAGCCGCTATTAATGAACTGGGTGAAGTAAAAGCCATTGAAGGCCTCATCACTACAGGTGACAGCTTCATTTGCGACCCTGCCCGCACTAAAGTCATGCTGCAAAACTTCCCAACCATGGCCGCTTGCGAAATGGAAGGCGCGGCCATTGCACAAACTTGTCATCAATTTAAGGTGCCATTTGTGGTCATTCGTTCACTGAGCGATAACGCCAATAATGATTCACCTGTTGATTTTGATGCCTATATTGTAAAGGCGGGTTATCACTCGGCCTTAATGGTAATGGCGTTACTTAAGCAGCTGTAAGCGCGATTATTAGTTATAAGGTCACCACTAACAGCGGCAATCACTTGAGACGATTATGGACAATCGCATCCTAGAGACGTTACTGCAGGACAGTCCACTCCTTGGTTCTTTGTCGCTGTTATTATTGACCTTAATACTTGCTTATCTGGTGCCACTGCCGCAGGCATTAGACCCAAGATATTACTGGCAGCAGCTATGCCATTTACTCGGCGCCAAGACCTGTAAACCCACCAATTCTAGGTTTCAACAAGCGCTCGCGGGCACTTTAGCCGCGCTATTGTTGATTGTGCCTTGGTGGCTAATATTAACCTTGCTGCCAATGCTCGCTTATTATCCGTGGTTTTTTGAAGGCTTACTGCTGTATATCAGCTTTATTGGCGTGCAAGTCAATCGCCAAGCGCGCCGCATTCAGGGCTTATTATTAACTGGCGAAAAAGAAACAGCCAAAATCCAGTTACAAACGATAACGAATGCCGATACTCACGCTTTATCTGTGATAGGGATCAGTAAAGCGACAATTGAAGCGCAACTAACCACGCCAGCACGCACCTTAATCACAGCTTTATGTTATTTTCCTCTTGGCGGCGTCGTCTTAGTGTTACTAGTGCGTATGATTAATGAGCTCGCTTTTTGTTGGCCCAAGCAAGACCCTAAGTATCAATTTTTTGCGCAATCTATATATACACTCGATAAATGGTTGCAGTGGCTGCCTGAACTGATTTGGCAATCGCTGGTGGCCTTGCTCTATCATCAACCCATGGCCATAAGTCAGGCGTTTGTGACCCGCAAGCAAGAGTTACCGCAAATTTTAACCTTAGGTGCGCGCAGCTTAGCCACTAGCTTAGGTGGGCCACAAATGTTTAGCGGCCAGAAAGTTGTTCGACCCAAATTGGTGTATGGCGCCGAGCCTTATGCCGCCACGATTGACATGGCTTATCGGCTAACTCGCCGCTGCCAAGGTTTTATTATGTGTTTTTGTTGCAGCTTGCCCTTGATATGGATAGCGCTGCGCTTAGCTGCCCCTGCGTAGGAATTAATATGCTTATTGATGTTGCCCCCTTATCGTTAACCACTCCCGCGTTGCTGTTCCCTGCTATTTCACTGTTATTACTGGCTTATACCAATAGATTTTTCTCATTGGCAGCCTTAATACGCAATCTGAGTAGCGGTAAAGTTCCAGTGCAAGACGCTCAAATTAAAAACTTTCGCCAACGCATCAGCTTAATTCGCCGCATGCAGGAATCTGGCGTGGTAAGTTTTGCCTTGTGCGTATTATGTATGATGATGATATATCTTGGATTTAATAAGAGTGGCTCATTAGTGTTTGGCGCCAGCTTGTTGTTATTACTTTATTCATTGATTTTATCTGTGGTTGAAATTCGTATTTCAGTGGACGCCCTTAATATCCACCTCAAGGACATGAGCCGCTAATCATGGATGCTATCAATTGGATTTATCTGTTTGATATGGCGGGAACCGCTGTGTTTGCCTTAACTGGCGCACTGGCGGCGGCGCGCCATAAAATGGACCCGTTTGGGGTTATCGTATTAGCTGCCGTAACCGCTGTGGGTGGTGGCAGTATTCGTGATGCGTTAATTGGCGCCACGCCTGTCTTTTGGCTAACCGATAGTAACTACATAGTCTGCATTTTATTAACTGTCTTACCCACCATCTTATTAGTACGCTACCCCAACAAGATTGACCCACGCCTATTACCCATAGCCGATGCGTTTGGCTTAGCCTTATTTACTATCATAGGCGTAGAAAAATCCTTAGCCTTCGGTATTTCCGGCATGGGCAGCATCATAATGGGGGTGATTACAGGTGTGGGCGGCGGCATGATCCGCGATATACTTTGCCGTAAAATCCCGCTAATCTTGCGCAGTGAAATTTATGCCACCGCCGCCATGTTAGGTGCCATTACCTATATGGGCTGTTATAGCTTAGGGCTGGATAATACCGCCACTATCACCTTAGCTATGCTAGTAACCTTAAGCATACGGTTAGCGGCGATTCATTGGCATTTGAGTCTGCCTGCATTTGATGGTCAAACTAAGAGATATTAATTGAAATTTTTCTACGCACTCTTGCTGCTTATCGCCATGCCTGTTTGGGCCAATGGTGATATGCCGCCAGAGCAACAATTAGCAGTTCAATACATAGATGCTATGTCGGCCCATGATTATGCGGCGCTAGAGAGCTTTTATGACAGGGAAACTGTTTTTCATGACCGTACTGCCAAACGCAAGTATATTGGGCAGCGGCATATTATTGATTTTTTGAAGCGTGCTCACGAAGGTGTGCTTGAATATAGATTCAACATAGAGCACATGTATAACTCGGGCTCGTTAGTAGTCATGATTGGCAGTTACCAATTTAAAGGTCCGGGAGATTTATTTGGTAAGCCGGGTAAAATCATTAATGTTGCCATCCCAGGGGTGACTACCTTAAAACTTGATATGCACCTGCGCCGAGTAAAAGAGCACCTAGATTTAATTGATTACCAAACCATGCAAGATCAATTGCAAAGCCAATAAATCCGCGCACTAGTATCACAGCCTAGATAATTGCTAGCCTTTGATGGGGAACCTTAGCGAAAAACCTGAGTCGAATCATTATCCTTGTTAGATAAAAAGCTTATCAATGAATGTATTAGCCTATATTTTCAAGCCTTTGATTTACTCAATGAGCGCCTTAAGTTTGTTATCTTTAGGTGCGCTATGGCCTGCGTATGCGACAAGTAATCCTGACGCTACCCTTAATGCTCACCCCATAGTGGTGTCCTTAGCGCTGCGCCCAGTGGCGCATTTTAATCAGCAGATAGAGCAAGCCGCGCGCCAAGGGGATAACTGGAGTCAGCACCCTAAACTCATTGCCGAGCATTTCGCTGGCAAAGCTTTTATGCCCATAGAGCTCACCATAGCCTCCCCCATCAAACCGAAAAAAGCCGCTAAAACAACCTCGCAAACAGCAGCGCATCATCAAAAACACCAGCAAACACGCAAACAAACATCAACGGTAAAGTCCGAGCAGTATTATCTTCTTAGTCGCAATGAAGCTAATGGCGCGCAGTTGTTATTAATAGTGACCTTGCAGCAACTTAATCAGGGCTGGCAATTACAAACCGCGGCACTCAGTTGGCGTTGCCAACCCCACGGCGTATTTGCTACCACGCCTTGCAAACACTCCTAATGGCAGCTTAAGCACATAAAACAGTTCATATAACACTAGATAAATAGCCATAAAAAATGCCAGCAGTGGCTGGCATTTATAAGGTTTTGATTAAGGCGAAACTCAGCTAAGTGTGTTTGCCCTATGGACCGTTAGCCTTAAGCTAATGTCACCTTGGCAAACTTGCGCTTACCTACCTGCAATACACACACAAGTGGCGCTTGCAGTAGCAGTTTAGGGTCATCAAGCTTATCGCCATCCATCTTAACTGCGCCTTGCTTAATCATGCGCATTGCATCCGATGTTGAAGCTACTAAACCTGCGTCTTTCAGTACGTTGGCAATCGCCATGCCTTCTGGCGCAGTTAAGGTCACTTCTTCAATATCATCAGGGATGGCACCCTTTTGGAAGCGAGCCACAAAATTGTCTAAGGCTTTTACTGCCGCCGCTTCATCATGGAAGCGAGCGATAATTTCTTGCGCTAAAGCAACCTTGGCATCACGTGGGTTGGCGCCATTAGCAACGTCTGTTTTTAACTGCTCAATCTCGGCCAATGGGCGGAAAGATAACAGTTCATAGTAACGCCACATCAAGTCATCAGAGATAGACATGATTTTGCCAAACATCTCATCAGGCACTTCACTCACACCAATATAGTTGTGAGCTGACTTAGACATTTTCTTAACGCCATCTAAGCCTTCAAGCAGTGGCATCATGATTACTGTCTGCGGCTTTTGGCCTGCCGACTTTTGTAATTCACGGCCCATTAGCAAGTTAAACTTCTGATCGGTACCGCCCAGCTCAACATCAGCTTCCAATGCAACTGAATCATAGCCTTGCAGCAATGGATACATGAATTCATGAATAGCAATTGACTGGCCACCAGCATAACGCTTTTTAAAGTCATCACGTTCCATCATGCGCGCTACGGTTTGCTGAGATGCCAAACGTATCATGCCTGCCGCGCCTAAGGTTTCTAACCAGCTCGAGTTAAACTCAATGCGAGTCTTGGCTGGATCTAAAATCTTATACACTTGCTCTTTATAAGTTTCAGCATTGGCTAGCACTTGCTCACGAGTCAGCGGCGGACGGGTGCTGTTTTTGCCCGATGGGTCGCCAACCATGCCAGTGAAATCGCCAATAAGGAAGATGACTTCGTGGCCGAGTTCCTGAAAAGTGCGCATTTTATTGAGGATAACCGTGTGGCCCAGATGAATATCCGGCGCGGTCGGATCAGCACCTAACTTGATGCGTAACGGACGCCCTTCTTTCAGTTTTTCAATCAGATCTGCTTCAAGCAAAATCTCATCGGTACCACGTTTAATCTCTGCCAATACTTGGTCTAAATCCGCCATTGCCGCCGCTACTCCTCGGTGCCAAAAAATCAAAAGAGCTATGTTACTTGTTAGCCTGTGCAAATGAAAGTGTGTACACTAACTCCTGACTCGCTATTCACTGGAATTTGGTATCTGCATCAATGGCAAAGCTTATAACACTAATAAAACTGTTACCTAAAACACATCAAATATTACTCAGTTTATTACTATTGGCCATATTAGTAGTGTTAATGTTACCAATTGATCCCAGTGACAAGCCTAGCGCCAAAAGAATCAAAGTCCCTGATGCTCAAGAATTCGATATACCTTTAGCTATGCGCTCGCCAACACCGCCGAGTGAACGCACACCTGCGCCGCTTAGAGAAGATGAGGTTGAAGCAGAAGTTCTGCCAGAAAATACCCTAAGTGGCGAGCTTGAATCTGAATTAAACAGTCAACTGATTACAGTGAACGCTGGAGATTCGTTAGCGGCTATTTTTCAGCGCGCGGGTTTTACCAGTCGCGATGTTTACGACATTACCCAAGTGAAATCCGCTGATTCTTATTTGCGTAAACTCATCCCAGGGGATGCCTTAGTCCTTTACAGCGACGGCGATGGGTTACTGGCTGGTCTTGACCGCCAAATTGATGTAGTCAGAACCCTAATGATCCGCAAAGATGCCAGCGGCCAATTTAAGGCGGATATTGAAACTAAATCAGTCGATAGGCATCAACGCTTTGCTCACGCCACTATTACCTCTAACTTTTGGCGGGCAGCTGCAGGCGCTGGGCTTTCATCGTCGCAAATTATGGAACTGGCTAACCTCTTTGGTTGGGATATAGATTTCGCCCTCGATTTGCGCGCAGGTGACAGCTTTACCCTGATTTATGATGATGAATACGCTGGCGACGATTTTGTCCGCAATGGTGATATTTTAGCGGCGGAGTTTATCAACCAAGGTCAACGCTACACAGCTATTCGCCACACAGATGGCCAATATTATTCCGAAAATGGCAGCAGCATGCGTAAAGCATTTTTACGCTCGCCAGTGGATTTTAAATACGTCAGCTCCAATTTCAACCCTAAGCGTTTGCATCCTGTGACCGGAAAAGTAAAAGCCCATCGCGGCGTAGATTATGTGGCCGCGGTCGGCACCCCAATTAAATCAGCCGGTAGTGGGCGCGTCACCGAATCGGGTTACAACCAATATAATGGTAACTATGTGTTTATTAAACACAATGACACCTACACTACTAAGTACTTGCATTTAAAAGCGCGCAAAGTGAAACGTGGTCAAAGCGTAAAGCAAGGCCAGATTATAGGTACTTTAGGTGCCACCGGCCGCGTAACAGGGGCGCATTTACATTACGAATTTATCGTTAATGGCACCCATCGCAACCCAAGGACGATTAATCTGCCCAAAGCTGAAGCCATTGCTCGTGCAGATAAACCGGCCTTTAGCCGCGTAAGCCAAGATTTAATGGCGCAACTATCTAAATATCAATCGGGTATCCAAACCGATGGAACCACTACAGCTAAGGTAGATTAGTATGTCGACTCTGTATATTGGGATCATGTCTGGCACTAGCATGGATGGCGTGGATGCTGTGTTAGTAGACTTTGAAGGCACACCTAAGTTAGTGGCAAGCCACACAGAAGCTATGCCTGATCATTTGCGCAAAGGTTTGCAAAGATTGTGTCAGTCCGGCAGCGATGAAATTAACCGCTTAGGCCGCTTAGATCGCACTGTCGCCAAATTATTTGCTAAGGCGACTCAAGCCTTGCTGGCTAACGCTAATGTCAGCCCAGAAGACGTTATCGCCATTGGCAGTCACGGCCAAACCATACGCCACATGCCAAACCTTGAGATTGGTTTTACCTTGCAAATAGGTGATGCCAATACCTTAGCTGTATTAACTGACATTGATGTGATTGCCGATTTTCGGCGTAAAGATATCGCCTTAGGCGGCCAAGGCGCACCATTAGTGCCAGCGTTTCATCAGCAAGCGTTTGCCAGTGCTAGCCCGCGCATGGTGGTCAATATTGGTGGCATGGCCAACATCACTTATTTACCCGGCAATGCTGAGCAAGTGTTAGGTTTTGATACGGGTCCTGGTAATGTGTTAATCGATTACTGGACGCAGCAATGCTTGCAACAAGCTTATGATAAGGATGGTGAGTTTGCGGCAAGCGGCGAGACTCAGCCTAAGTTATTAGCGCAAATGCTGTCTCATCCTTATTTCGCCCAGCCATACCCAAAAAGCACAGGGCGCGAGTTATTTAATCAAGCCTGGTTATCACACCAACTGGCGGATTACTCTCACTTAGATGATGCCGATATTCAATCGACCTTATTGGATTTAACCTGTCACAGCATAGCCAATGATATTGTGGCCATTGATGATAGTAGCGAAGTGTTTATTTGCGGCGGCGGCGCCTTTAATGGCGAGCTAATGCGCCGTTTAAGCTTGTTAATGCCTAAGCAAGTAGTCACTACTACCGCAGACCTTGGGGTATCGCCCACTTGGGTTGAAGCCATAGCCTTTGCTTGGTTAGCACTGCGTTATAAGCAAGGCCTGCCCGCCAACTTACCTGCGGTGACGGGGGCTCGCCGCGCTGGCGTATTAGGCGCCTTGTATAGCGCTAAATAACTCGTTAAGTAAGCATCTAGTGCCACGACTAGCGCCACTAACTAATAGTTACTGACGCTGCGCTTTAGCAGCGTCATATCAGCCCCTGCATACTTTTAAGTGCCAACATTTAACCGCCAACAGCGCATATCTCATCGCCTCGCCAATACCACTAAATCACTAACGCCCCCTGAGAGTACCAAAGCATTATTGGGATTAGTCTAGCTTGTGATATTCTAAGGCTAACTAATTGAGTAAGAGAAATATCATGAGCAAGAACAAAACTGCGGCTGAACTAGCCTCAATGACACCAGAAGGTCGTTACGATGTGATGGTGAGCATTATTAAAGAAGAAAAAGTTATTTGGACTCTGCAGGATAACGACGGTTGCGTCATGTTAACCACAGAAGATGAAGACTGCATCCCTATGTGGCCAACGGAAGAAGCGGCTAACTCATGGGCTGTGGATGATTGGCAAGACTGCCAACCTCTGGCAATTCCATTAAACGAATGGTTAGAGCGCTGGGTGACTGGCATGCAAGAAGACGATTTGGCAGTAGCCATTTGTCCTGTGGTTGACGATCTTGGGGTTGTGGTATTGCCACACGAACTGGAAGAGCGTTTAGTTAAGCGTTCAGCTCACTAAGTTTGTCATGACAGATAAAATGCCACCGCCGTTAATTCTTCTAGCGAGCGTTTATGGCTTGCTGGCGGCAACAGGTTTGTTCTTGCAACAAGCCATCATAGCCTCGTTATTGCTAGCTTTGTTGGCGGTGGCTATTATCGGTCGCCAAAAATCAGCTTGGCTGCTAATGATGATTATGGCGGTATTGCTGTCATTAAGCGGATTAGCGCTCGCCTTGCTGCTCAATATGAGCTCAGAGACGAGTCCAGACTGGTTAACTGCCTTGCAATCTTGGAGCCTTGGCCAGCAATTTGGCTTAATTTGCGCTTTGATGTTGTTAGGTGGGATTCAAGGCCTAGTCACTATGATGCCTAACGTCAGACTTTGGTTTAAGCCTAAAATGAATTTCAATATCATTCAGTGATAGCTGCGCTTGATACTTGTGATTGATGTTTGAGACTCAGGTTTGAAATTAAGGCTTGAGATTGCTGTTTGCAGTTAATAGTTGAAATAGCTGATATAAAAAAAGCCGTTAACATTAACGGCTTTTTTATTGCTTAATGCTTGATGACTCAGCGCTAAATTACACTGAGAAACTCGCGCCACAACCACATGTAGTGGTGGCATTCGGGTTTTTCACAAAGAAGCGCGAACCTTCAAGGCCAGAGGTGTAATCTACTTCACCGCCAACTAAATATTGCAAGCTCATTGGGTCTACTACTAACTGCACACCTTGCTTTTCTACAGTGAAGTCACCTTCGTTAACTTTCTCATCGAAGGTAAAGCCATACTGGAAGCCAGAACAACCACCACCGGTTACATACACGCGTAACTTGAGGGCGTCATTTTGCTCTTCAATCAGCAGACTTTTTACTTTCTCAGCGGCCGCATCGGTAAAGCGGATCGGCACCGCTGTTTCAGCTTGATCAGTCATTACTACCTCTTAACTCTGTTTGCTGCTCAGGATTATCTATTACCTGAGTATTTTGTTCAAGTATTGTCTCGGTGCTCGTGGCACCTTGCATAACATCTGCGGCATTAAAACTTTGTTTCGCTTGGGCATTCTTATTCCAGCGACTGGCTGGCACTTGAATCTCCACGTCTATCTGCTTAAGTTCAAACCCAGCAGGCAGGCTAAAACGACTGTCTAACACCTGAAAATAACGAAAATCAAACTCGAGCGATGAGCCAGTCAGTGACGTTAATGTCATCGAATGCTCTTTGCCATCAAGTAGCCCTAACAAGATAATTTTGGCCTTACCTTTTAAGGTGCGTTTACGCTTTTCTAATTGAGTTAACACCAATTGCAACTGCAATTGCCCTGGCTCTATGCCGGGAAGTATTTCTAAGGTATTGATAGCAATACCTTCAGCGGTATGATCTGGTGCCATAATGCTGCGATAAAAAGTTAACTCGCGGTTGAGCAAGGCTAATTGCTGCACCTGATCATTAAACAGTTTTTGCATATTTTGATTGGCTTCAGTCGCAACGGTTAAATTGATATTCGCTTTAGCCAATTCTTGCGCCCGCACTTCTTGCTCTGCGCGCAGTCGCACTATTTCTTCTCTTTCAGCGCTTGATGCTGATACTGGGGATTCTTGCCAAAGAATATTGGACAACACCCCAACCACAAAGGCCACTATAACTAGTAGCATCATATAGATATGTGACGAACGTTTCATAGTTCCGTAACCATGTAAACGACGGCGCCATTCGGATGGATTAGTCATGTTTAAGCCTTTTTCTAGGTAACAACAAAGATTATCCAGGCAATATCGTCTGCAGCCACTCACGCAATAGGCAAATAATGATGACGTTTAAGTCCTGTGTTCGCAGGCTTTAAAGCATGCAAGTGACATAAACTCGCTAACAGCAAGGCTGAATTAGCGGCGCTCAATAGCTGATGGCGATGGCCGCATTTACCTTAATGATCATTGTCATCATTTATTGCGTTTATTCATCATATCGCCAAGTGTATCACCCAGGCGACAGGATAGATTTTACGGGGATTAGAACCAACTGGCGAGTATTGTTACTATTTTTTGCCGTGTTTTTAGCTTGATAGCTCATTTATGTAAGTTTGCGCGTCATGGCCCTCATACCACTTACTTACGCACAAGGTTAAAGTCGCCTTTATGGGGGCTTAATAGCCGCGCATTTAACACTCGCTAACATTCATCTTTAAGCCGCGCGATTCAATGGCTTGAACACTAATAGTAAGCATAGCAACTAATTAAGATGTGACTCGCGCCGCTAAACTAGCAATCATCTGATAACATTTCAGAATTCGACTTGAAGCCATGCTTTATCAAGCGTACATTCACTACCTGATCTCTCGGCCACAGTGATGGCGCCAGGCCAACACTCCGACTCTTTTGTTCTGCCGATACCACACAATATTTTACGACAGTAAGGACTCACAATGACCCGTTCCGACAGCTTATTTGAACAGGCGAAGCTATCTATCCCAGGTGGCGTTAACTCTCCCGTGCGTGCGTTTAATGGCGTTGGCGGTTCACCACGCTTTATTGAGAAAGCCGATGGCGCCTATATCTATGATGCCGATGGCAAAGCTTATATTGATTACGTAGGTTCGTGGGGGCCTATGATTTTAGGCCACAACCACCCTAAAATTCGCGAAGCCGTGCTTAAGGCCGTTGAGAATGGCTTATCGTTTGGCGCGCCGACTGAACTTGAAGTGCAAATGGCTGAAAAAGTGATTGCCATGGTGCCATCCATTGAGCAAGTGCGTATGGTGAGTTCAGGCACAGAAGCCACCATGAGTGCCATTCGTCTGGCTCGCGGTTTCACTAACCGCGATAAGATTCTGAAATTTGAAGGCTGCTACCATGGTCACGCTGACTGCTTATTGGTTAAAGCTGGCTCTGGCGCCCTGACCTTAGGTCAACCAAGCTCACCTGGTATCCCAGAAGATTTCGCTAAGCACACCTTAACCGCTGTGTATAACGACTTAGATTCAGTTAAAGCCATGTTTGCTGAGCATCCAGAAAGCATAGCTTGTATCATCATTGAGCCTGTGGCTGGCAACATGAACTGTATTCCGCCAGTACCAGGTTTCTTACAAGGCCTGCGCCAAGTATGCGACCAATACGGCGCCTTGCTGATTATTGATGAAGTCATGACGGGATTTCGCGTATCTCAAAGCGGCGCTCAAGGCCATTATGGCGTGACTCCTGATTTAACAACCTTAGGTAAGGTCATAGGTGGCGGCATGCCGGTGGGTGCCTTTGGTGGTCGTCGTGATGTGATGCAGTTTATCGCGCCAACAGGCCCAGTTTATCAAGCTGGTACCTTATCTGGTAACCCGATTGCTATGTCTGCTGGTTTAGCGCAGATGGAAGCCTTATGTGAGCCAGGCATTTATCCAGCGTTAGCAGACAAGACCAAGCGCATTGCCGAAGGCTTTAAAGCCGCCGCCGATAAGCATGGCATTCCAATGGCGATTAACTATGTGGGCGGTATGTTTGGTTTCTTCTTTACCGATGAGCCACAAGTGACTTGTTTTGAGCAAGTGACCCGCTGCAACATGGAGCAGTTCCGCGCCTTCTACCACGGCATGCTTGATAACGGTGTGTATTTAGCGCCAAGCGCTTATGAAGCCGGATTCTTATCTATGGCTCATGGTGATGCCGAAATCGAACAGACCTTAGCCATTGCCGATCGCGTGCTGGCTGACATGGCGAGCCGTTAATTAGCAAACCATTAATCTCCCTGCAAAAGGCGTCGTTGACGCCTTTTTTATTATCTACGACTAACGTATGTTACCCAAACGCTACAAAGCTGTTGCTTAAGCTAACTTTTTGTAGTCAAATCCCGCTGCGCACTTAAAAAAACCTTAAAAAACTCGCAGTTGGGATGGCCATTATGTTTCATATGTTCTTAATTAGCCTCGCGGTACTGGCGTTAATAAGTATCATGACGGAAGAGATCACCCATATAAATAAAGCGAAAACCACTCTGTTTTTAGGGTGCGTCGCTTGGATTAGCTTATTCATTGATGCCTCCATATCTGGCCACAGCCAAGAAATAAAACATCAACTCGATGAAAACTTGCTAGAGATTGCCACCTTGTGGCTGTTTTTGATGTCGACCATGACGTTTGTGGCCTACCTTAACGCTAAAGGCTTGATTCAAGGGCTGATTGAAAAGATTTTCCCCGAGCAATTAAGCGTGCGTAAATTGATGCTGATGATTGCGGTGTTCTCACTCGTCTTATCATCCGTATGTGACAACGTAACAACTACCTTAGTGTCCATAGGGCTATTGACAAGCTTTCAATTACATTGGCGTATGCGCAGACGCATCGCCGTGCTGATTATTTTCTCGGTTAACTCAGGGGGGGTTGCGCTCATCACAGGCGATGTAACTACCTTGATGATTTTCCTTGATGGTCATTTAAGCATGTCACAATTAATCGTGTTATTTTTGCCGGCTATCAGCAGTGTGGCATTGCTCGCCCTGCTGTTTTCTCGCAATGCCAACGGCATAGTGCAAACTACTCCGTCGCAGAGCCAATATTCAACGGTCGATTTAATCATAGCGGCTGTGTTTGCCATTACCATCGCCATGACCATGGTGCTTAACTTGCTGTTTAGCATTCCGCCAGTATTGACCTTTTTATGCGGCTTATCTGTGATGTTTTTACTGGGACAGATAAATCATAGCAACAGTGAAGAAATCAAGATTTTAGAATATATTCGCCAAGTAGAATTTGAAACCTTGTTGTTCTTCTTAGGTATTTTATTGTTAGTAGGCATGCTCAAGCAGATAGGCAGCTTAGATGCCTTGGCGTTGATCTACAGCCAATACAATCCTCAATTGTCTAACTATTTCACAGGCATTGCTTCGGCATTTATCGATAACGTACCTATGACAGCGGCGTTACTCAAAGCACAACCGCAATTATCGATACCTGAATGGTTAGGCTTGACCTATGCCGTAGGTGTGGGTGGTTCATTGTTAGTGATTGGCTCGGCCGCGGGCATTATCGCCATGAGCCGAGTGAAAGAGCTGACATTTACTAGCTACTTAAAGTATTTCCCATCGTTGTTTTTATGTTACAGCGTGGGCTATGGCTTGACCTTACTGATTGCTAATTACTTTTTCGGGTAAGCAGCTTAAGTTAACTAGCGCCAATGATACTGCTCACTTGCTAAGAATATTACTTCTAGTAAGTGAGCTTAAGACATAGCGATAAGCGAGCTTTTTAACCCGCCGCTAAATGGCTGGGACTCTAAATTGAGTACCGGCCATTTCCATGACGACATCTCTTGGTCGAATCTCAATAATTTTTATGCCGCCGGCAATACTGTCACCTTGCTGCAACTCGACGCCATCAACATTCAACCAACGCTTTTGCGGTGAACTGGCATACACATGGGCCACAATAGAAAAATCAGGTACTTGCGCTTGCAGTGCATATGGCAACTCCCCAAGTTTAGGAATGCTAATGTCACTATCTTGTGGAATAGGATTTAGCTTGTTACTACTCACTTCATTCGCCATTGAATGTTGATATTCAACTTGCTTCAGCGCCTCTTGAAAGGCCGCCACTAAATCTTTGGGCTCGGCATGGGTTTGGCGGTTGGTTTGGGGTTTAATTTGAGCCATTTGGCTATCTGCAGCCATAGCTTCTGCGATAATGCGTTGCTGCTGCGCAGTTAAATTGGTATTGCCTAAAATCAGCGACTGCGAGTTAGCAGTAGCAAAGCCTGAGCCTGAGCCTGAACCAGTCTCTGCTAACTCAACATCTTCATCCATGGCTTCGGCACTCGCTACTTGACCATAGTTTTGGTCATAGTTTTGGTCATAGCTTTGATCATAGTCTTGACCATAGCCTTGACTATAAATCCCGCCACTCATTCCACTATCTCGGCCACTATTCATTACCAGAGAATGACGCTCTTGAGCTAAGGGTAAGCTGACTCTTTGATAGCTACGAATAACGCTTGGCGCCTGTGTATCTATCTCTGTTTGTTTATTTTTTGCGGCTTTGGCTAACTCTGTAGCCTCTTCAATAGTTTGGCCATTAGCTTGAGCATTAGGCGCACTTGAGGATAACCATTGCGCCACCCCATCGCTATTAAGCAGTGCATAACTGCCACCACCTAAGGCTACGCCCACGAGCATCGACAGTGCGAGCATAGGTAGTTGCGAGCTAGGCTTAACCTTGCTAACTGGCGACTGCAAATGGGCATGCAGGGGATCTGGGCTAGTTTGATTTTTCTGACGTATCACAGCGTCCAATAATATCGACATTATTGGACCGCCTGCGTCAGTTGAGGACCTGTAGTGTTAAGTAACATATCTAAACGGCTAAGGGTGTCGCGTCCGGCAATCCCATCGGCCTTTAATCCCTGTTGTTGTTGAAATTGTTTAAGATTGAGCGTGAGTTCATCATCAAATTTTGACAAAGTGCGCACGCTGCGCTGCTGCACTAGCGCTAATGCGTCTTCTAACCATTGCACGCGGGAACCGACAACCCCAGGACCAATAGCATTTAAGCTAATCTCGGTGGGATGAACTAACAACTCAAAGCTGCCACCAAAATGACGATTAAACCAATCACGGTTCACCCAAAATTGCAGCTCACCCAGTTGCAGTAATAATTCGTGGTTATCAATGGCCAGCAAAGCGGCATAAAACAACTGCTGCTCATCGTTAAGCATGTGAACCACGGCAGGATAATTAAGCTGCTCTAACAGCTTAACATCGCCTTGAAATTGACTGCACTTAAGGCCTTGATCTAACGCCGCTTGGCACGAACTTAAACCCACTATCGGCGTTTTATCCCAAGCGCCTAACAAGGCCGCGTAAGCGTTGGCTTCTGTGGCTTGAGTCAAGGCTTGGCGCCATTGTAACTGCGCTATGGCATCTTGATTGGCGTTTGGAGCGTTACTGCCATTTTGCTGATAGGTAATAGCAGGCTCAGCTGTGCTTAATATTTGTTTGCTTGCTAACTTAGTCAACTCAGGATTAGGTTGATTGCTGGCCTTGTCCGCTACAGCCTCAACACTTGGCAGCCATTTAGTTAAAATAACAAACACTAACACAGACACCATTAACGTCACTAACACCCAGCCAATCCAAGGCCGAGAAGGTGCTGCCTCAATGGCATCGCCACTGACTTCCTGCGCGGCGCTCGCCACTTGCTCGCGGCCAACATTTGCAAGCCCTTTGGCATAAGCCGCCATCAAGGCGCGATCGCATATTAAATTGATTAAGCGCGGAATACCGCCACTAAGCTGATGCAAATGCACTAACGCCTTAGCGCTAAATAACGGCTGAAAACGACCAGCGACCTCAAGGCGGTGCTGCACGTAACGCGCCACCTCTTGCTGATTTAACGGCATAAGATGATAGCGCGCGGTAATACGCTGGGCTAATTGTCTTAATTCTTGGCGTTTAAGTAATTGCTGTAACTCCGGCTGACCAATTAATACCACTTGCAATAGCTTTTTAGTGTCGGTTTCAAGATTGGTCAGTAGGCGCAATTGCTCTAGCACGCTCGCCCGTAAATGCTGCGCTTCATCAATGATAAGTACTGTATTGCGCCCCTGTTGATGATTATTCAGTAAAAACCGACTGATAAGATCAGTTAACTGCTTAAGCGTTGGCTGCGCTTGATAGTCAATGTGGAGCTCATCGCAAATAGTTGCTAGCAGTTCTAACTCAGTTAAGGCTGGATTGAGAATAAAGGCAGTATCGGTATTTTCTGGTAATTGCCCCAACAAACAGCGAGACACTGTGGTTTTACCGGTTCCCACTTCGCCCGTCAGTAGCGCAAAGCCGCCGCTGTCGCCTAAGCCATAAGTGAGATGCACTAAAGCTTCGCTATGACGCTCACTTAAAAATAAGTAAGCAGGATTAGGTGCAATTGAAAAGGGATTGTCACTAAGTCCGAAAAACGCTTTATACATAAACTATCGATAACCAAGGTGATCTGAGAGGAACTGTAGTCAAGGTATAGATTGCAGCTCGGCTTGTCAAAAACCACAGCTCAGTTATGGGGATTTGTTACCTTTAAGCCTGAGTGTTTGCCATGTTATGCTCCTAAAAAAATTGTAAGGGGTGACTGTGGATATTTATCTGGTTGGCGGCGCAGTGCGTGACCGTTTATTAGGCTTAGACGTTAAAGACAAAGATTATATGGTGGTCGGCGCCAGCGCCGAGCAAATGCTGGCCTTAGGTTATCGCCAAGTAGGTAAAGATTTCCCAGTATTTTTGCATCCCAACACTCAAGCGGAATACGCGCTCGCGCGCACTGAGCGTAAAGTGGCGAGTGGTTATGCCGGCTTTGTATGTGATGCCAGTGCCAACGTCACTTTAGAGCAAGATCTCATGCGCCGGGATTTAACCATTAATGCCATTGCCGAAGATACTCATGGCCAATTGCATGACCCTTATCATGGCCTTGATGATCTTAAGAGCAAAACCTTAAGGCATGTGTCTGACGCCTTTGTTGAAGATCCGCTTAGAGTGTTAAGGGTCGCACGCTTTGCCGCCCGCTTTGCATCCCTTGGCTTTAGTGTCGCCAATTCAACCTTAAGCTTAATGCGCACAATAGCTGAGAGTGGCGAGCTTGAAAGCTTAAGCGCTGAGCGCATTGCTGTTGAAATTGAAAAAGCGTTGACCACAAAAAATCCAGAAGTTTTTTTTCAGGTGCTGCGAGCCTGCGGCGCGCTCAACGTGATAATGCCAGAACTCGATGCCCTCTTTGGCGTGCCGCAACCAGAAATTTATCATCCAGAAATAGATACTGGGCTTCATAGCCTATTAGTGCTGCAACAAGCCTGTTTATTGACCGATGACCCAGCGCTGCGCTTTGCAGCCTTAGTGCATGACTTAGGTAAAGCCTTAACCCCTAAAAATAAGTGGCCCAGCCATCATGGCCATGATTTGCTCGGTATTAAACCTGTGACTCGCTTATGTGAACGCTTGCGTCTGCCCAACAACTATAAACAGTTAGCGCTTATGGCCACTGAATTTCACCAATTGCTACATACCATTGAGCAACTGCGCGCCGAAACCATACTGAAAATTTTTAATAAGACAGATATGTGGCGTAAACCCGAACGCTTAGAAGCACTGATAGTTATCTGTACTGCAGATAGTCGTGGACGATACGGATTTGAGAATAAAGCGTATCCACGAGGTCAATATCTGCGCGAATGTTACCAACTTGCTAGGCAAATTGATGTGCGCGTTATATTAGACCAAGGTTATCAAGGTGCTGAAATCAAAGAAAAACTTGAAGAAATGCGACTAAAGATAATTAATGACAAAAAAACCGCAAGATAGGATTTACAAAAGATAACCATACTAGTAATATGCACCCGAAATCCGTTACACTTTGATTAAATTTGATTTAGTAAACGGGCACCATGCAGTTTTTTCATAGCAAAATAAAATAGCTATGACATAATCATGCTGTATATGTCGTTATCACAATGTTAGTAACTACATATTTTTTTTTAAACCTATATCTTTAAGGGATGCTACATGAACAAGAAATTAATGATGATTGCTGGTGTTGCTATGACTGCTATGCTGGGTGGCTGTGCTAACACTACTGCTCTGGAAGAAAGCGTTGCAAACTTAGGTAACAAAGTTGATCAGCTGTCTTCTGAAGTTAGCTCTATGAAAAATGAGCAAGGCAAAGTAGCTGCTGACGCTCGTGCTGCTAAGAACGCAGCTATGGACGCTCAAGCTGAAGCTAAGCGCGCCAACGACCGTATCGATAACATGTCTTCTAAGTACAAGAAGTAATGATATCAATTTCGGCAACACACCCGTGTTGCCGAAATATTTTTTGCTGTAATCCCCAGAGTTACCACCAAAATTACCAGTCATTCCAGCTTTAAATTAATTACCTTTTTACTTCTTCTTAGCTATCACTAAACGATAATCAAACTCTAATCCTGTAATGGCTTGACTCGCTATTGCTTGCCTTTGTTTATCATTAGCGCGCCACGCATACGGTGTCATATCCAATAAAGTTAATGCTTGCTCACCGCTCACATCTGCTTGCCACGCTATGGTTTCAGTAGCAACCACAGTTAACGAATCCGGCAAATCAAGACTGAAGGCTTTAGCTTCTAAGCTTGGATATAACTGCTCGCGAATTTGCCACAAGTGACGAGGCCCAACCACAACCATTAAGGCCATACCGCCTTGCTTGAGCACCCGTAAGTATTCTTTGCCTTTAATAGGCTTATCTATCAAGGTCAGTAGATCAAACGCCTCATCATGGTAAGGCAATCGCTTAGTGGAGCTTTGGCATAAACTAACATCGTTAAGATTCTTGGCCGCCACAAATAACGCATTTTCGGCTTCAGTGAAACCATGAGGTTGTAGGCTTAAACCTGAGTCTTGCAAGCTGTCTTTAAGCGCACCTAAATAAAATCCATCACCACAATCATAATCCAGCCACTGATAATCTTGCCCTTGAGTAAAATGGGCAGCGACGAACGGCTTCATCTTGGCGACGATTGGCGTCAGCATGCCACTGGCAAGCAAAAACATCCGCGAGCGCATTTGCGCGCGACTAAGACTTGCACCCTTTTCTTTCTTTGATTTAGCAAACACCCAATAACCGGCTTCATTCAATGGAAACTTATGGTGCTGCTCACAATGTAAGTCTTTGGTCGTCAAATAGGATTTTAGTGATTGCTGGCAGATGGGGCACTGAAAAAATGAGCTCATGTTGGTGTCCTAAAACAGCATCACCCAGACAACGCTGGGTGATGCTTGATAAATTAACTTGGTATTCTTAGAGGAAAATAAAACCACATAAGAACACGCCTAAGGCTAAACGATAGATAACAAATGGGGTCATGCCCATCTTGCTAATTATCTTCAGAAAATAGTGAATACAGAAATAAGCCGCCACAAATGACACTACCACGCCAAGGCCAAGGGCTTGCCAATCTATGGTAAGGCCTTCAGTAATAATGTCTTTCGTCATTAGGGTGGCTGCACCCAAGATCACTGGAATTGACATTAAAAACGAGAAACGCGCGGCCGCATCACGATTTAGCCCCAGCAGCAGCGCTGCTGTCATAGTAATACCGCTGCGAGAAGTACCAGGAATTAATGCTAGCACCTGCGCAAAACCAATCAAGAGCGCCTTGCGCCAGCCAGTTTGATATTCGCTTAATTCGCAGCGCGCCATTTTGTCGCCGTACCATAAGAACAAGCCAAAAATCACAGTGGTCACGGCAATAATACCAGGGCCACGCAAATAGGTTTCGACCCAATCTTTGGCTAAAAAGCCAATTACCACAGCAGGCAAGGTGGCTAAGATAATCCACCACGCTAGCTTACTATCATCGCTATGCTCACCTTTGGCAATACTCGCTATCCAAGCAACCACCATGCGGCCAATTTCGACTCTAAAATATAAAACTACCGCCAGTAATGAACCAATATGCACGGCTACATCAAAGGATAAGCCTTGATCTTCCCAACCAAACAATTGCGCTGGCAAGATTAAATGCGCGCTACTTGAAATCGGTAAAAACTCAGTTAACCCTTGAATTAACGCGAGAATAATAACTTGAAACGTGTCCATGAACGTCCTTATTGTGAGACTTGTGGTGGCCAGTCAAACTCAACAACCCATAAGCGCTGCGGCTTAGAGTAAGCTTGCCAAAGTGTTTGATAATTCTTTCCTGTTAGCGGATGCACGCGCGTTGCGGCGATTTCAGCCAAAGGTTGCAATACAAAAGCATTTTCAGTGATTTCAGCCCGCGGTAATTCCACCGGCTCTTGACACACTAAATCGTCATACAGCAATAAATCAATATCTAAGGTGCGAGAGCTAAATTTTTGTGAACTAGGTAAGCGCCCATGAGCGGCTTCTATGGTCTTGAATAAACTAACAACTTCACTCACAGGTAACGAGGTTTCTGCCGCCACTACCATGTTTAAAAAATTACCGCCGTCAAAACCAACGGCTTCACTTTCGTAAACCGACGATAAAGTTAACGCATCAAATTGCTGTGCAAGGTCATGTAATCCTTGCCATAAATAATGTTCAGGCTGAATATTACTGCCCAAACTAATAAAAATACTGGCCATCTTGCTACCGCTGTTATTGCTGATTAGTCATGTCCGCGCACTATTTCTACGCCAACGGCTCGCGCGTGAGGGACTGCCCCAGGCTTCATTACTCGCACCTTGACCCACAAGACGCCAAACTCTGTCATCACGCACTTAGCCACACGTTCAGCCACAGTTTCAATCAATTCAATCGGTTCTGCGGTAATTAACGCAGTTAAACGTTTACTGACGGTTTCATAACATAAGGCTTGCTCATAATCATCGCCATGGGCCGCTGCGCGATTATCCCATGCCATGTCTAAATCTAAATACAGACTCTGATGCAGTTTCTTTTCCCACTCATACACACCAATAATGGTGTCAATTTTGAGTTCCCGAATTAATACCTTGTCCATCATATCCTCCAATGGGTTGAGGTCAGATAAGTGTTAACCGCTAAGCCGGCGTATAATACGCGACATGATACTTTGTTAGCACGAATTCAGCGTAAATTTAGTAACAATTGTTATGATCACAGTCCAAATAATGACTTTCGATCCGCCGATTTACCAAGTAGGATAGCCAACGCCAGTTACTCCATCGATTTGCTTGTATTAGCAAAGTGAATAACGGCGGAATAATACCCCAAGAGTGCAAAGGAAACCAACGTGAACGACACGCTTATCATTATCATGATGACAATTTCAGCTTACTTAGCAGGCTCAGTGTCGAGCGCAGTACTTGTGTGTCGCTTACGAGGATTACCTGATCCGCGCACCCAAGGTTCTGGCAATCCAGGCGCGACTAACGTGCTGCGTATTGGCGGCGCCAGTGCTGCGGCCATGGTGCTATTTTTTGACATGCTAAAAGGCGCTGCACCTGCGTATGTCGCCTATTTATTGGGAATTAGCGGCGTGTGGATTGGCTTAATTGCCATTGCGGCGTGCTTGGGTCATATCTACCCAATCTTCTTTAACTTTCAAGGTGGTAAAGGTGTTGCCACTGCCTTTGGTGCTATGGCGCCCATTGGCGATGACCTTGCGCTTGCCCTGCTAGGCAGCTGGTTAGTGTTAGTGCTGATCACGCGCTACTCATCGTTAGCCGCGATTTTAACCGCCTTGTTAGCGCCAGTGTATACCTATTATTTAGATGACAGATTTACCTTACCTGTGGCCATGCTCAGCACCTTAATTGTTATCCGTCATCGCGCTAATATTCAGCGGTTATTAAATGGTAAAGAGCCTAGATTCAATTTGAAAACTAAGCTCAAATCCAAATTCAAAACTAAACGCTCATCCAAGAGCGAATCCGACTAATCACGCCACACTCACGAGTCGGCGCGTGTGCCTAACCATTGATAATGATGGTTAGGCTTTTGATGAATAAGCCCCCGCCCCAGCATGTCTTTAAACAAACCATCTACAGCATCAACGGTTAAATTAAAGCGCTTAGCAATGGCTTTTTTAGAGCAGCTGATATCACCTTGAGCCAACATCAAACACACTTCATCAAACAGACTTAATGGTTCAACATCATCAACAACATGCTCATCCAGATGAAGCCGTAATGGCAAGTCAACGTCTATGTTGTTGCTGCTTGGCGATAACATCGGGCGATAGTTGTGGTAGTAATGCCTAAAACGTAGCTCTTCACCGATTACGCTCACGAAAAACGCCGCGAATAAATCCAGCAATACCGATAAAAACACCACGAGTCCGAGCTGCGCATTACCACTGCTAATGCCAAGGGCTGCCGCTAATGACTCAATCAAGCCAATAATCGAGCCTTGTGACGCCACAGGTAAACTATCACGCTCGAGCGCTAAGGCTTGTTGCTGCTTACGTAAGTCACTATTTTGCTTTTGAATTTGACGAACGCCGGTCGCGATACGCTCCATCTCAATGTACTTTTGCGCCGCTTCATTATTGAGCGCAATTTGCGCGTCAATCGCTGCGATTTGAGCATTGAAACTGTCAATTTTGCTGCTGGCTTGATGCACATGAGCAGCCGCTTGATTGGTAGCCGCATTAATACCACCGATACTGCCGCCAATCGAAATTAACGCCAACACCCCATAAAATAATAACGACACCAGTGCGCCGGCATAATTGTGGTGAGCACGACGCTCGCCAAATTCATACCAGGCATAAAATTTACCTAATTCAAATATGACGGCCAACGAGCCAAACAACCACTGCATCATAGGGTTGTCGTCGATAGACAAGAAGAGTAATAACGAAAATACAATCGAGGCTAAAATCGAGGCGCCGCTTAATAATCCCACTAAGCTTAATGCAAATGGCCCCTTGGGATAGCGCAGTTCAACCGAAGCGTGATAGAGCATGACATAACCGACAAAATAACAAAGGTCGGCAGCATACCCGAAAGATAGCGAGAAAGTGACTTTGAAAAGTAAATTTAAGGTTCAATCGGCTGCAAAAACAGCAATTAGCAGCCGATCTCAGTAAAACTAAGGCTTAAACCGCAGTAAGCGTATCTAACGGCCAGCGCGGTTGCCCCTTCACAGTTAAGGATTCAGACTCACCAGCGTTCAGACGTTTAATACCCGCATAAGCAATCATGGCGCCATTGTCAGTACAAAACTCACCGCGCGGATAAAACACTTGGCCGCCAATGGACTGCATCAGCTCCCCTAAAGTTTGCTGTAAACGCAAGTTAGCACTCACGCCGCCGGCTATCACTAAACGCTTATGACCAGTCTCTTTCAAGGCGCGGCGACACTTAATGGCTAAGGTGTCAACCACAGCTTCTTCAAATGCTAAGGCGATATTAGCGCGCGTTTGCTCATCATCGGCTTCTTTGGCTATGGTATTGGCCGCAAAGGTTTTTAAACCAGAGAAACTCATATCAAGCCCAGGTCTGTCAGTCATTGGCCGCGGGAACTTATAATGACCAGTTTCGCCTTTGGCTGCCATTTTCGCTAAACGAGGCCCGCCAGGATAATCAAGCCCCATAAGCTTAGCGGTTTTATCAAAGGCTTCACCGGCGGCGTCATCAATGGATTCACCCATGACGTGATAGCGACCTATGCCTTGCACATCGACCAGCATAGTGTGGCCACCAGACACCAGTAAGGCGACAAACGGAAATTCCGGCGCATTATCTTCAAGCATGGGCGCCAATAAGTGACCTTCCATGTGATGCACGCCAACCGCAGGTACATTCCATGCGTAAGCCAGTGACCGGCCAACACATGCACCGACAAGCAAGGCACCAATCAAACCAGGACCTTTGGTGTAAGCCACGCCATCAATCGACTCTGGGCTAATATCAGCCTTTTGCATGGCTTCACGGATCAAGGGGATGATCTTGCGCACATGGTCTCTTGACGCTAACTCAGGCACCACACCGCCGTAATCCGCATGCAGCTTAACCTGGCTATACAAGGTATGCGCCATTAGCCCCAGTGTATCGTCATAAATGGCGATTCCCGTTTCATCACAAGATGTTTCTATACCTAAAACCCGCATTGTCTCTCACTGGCTATGATTGTTAAGCGGCAATTCTAGCCTGACTGACCTGTTTACTCCAGCCTAAGGCACTGCAATTGAGCTTTTAGCAAAGCAGGGGTTTACTTTTGATGACGAATCAGGATAAAATTTCGCACCATTTTTGAAATCCCTTGACCGAGGCGCACCAACAGAGGTGTTAGTGAAGCTGGTCAATACAAATTTACACCTAAGGGGTGATGGCGTATGCCAATTATTAAAGTACGTGAAAATGAACCATTCGACGTAGCTCTGCGTCGTTTTAAGCGCTCTTGTGAAAAAGCTGGTATTCTGGCTGACGTACGTGCTCGTGAATTCTACGAGAAACCAACTACTGCACGTAAGCGCGCTAAAGCCGCTGCAGTAAAGCGTCTTGCTAAGAAGCTTTCTCGCGAAAACGCTCGTCGCGTACGTTTATATTAATCTCATTATGAGCCTAATAGATCAGCTAAAAGCCGAGATGAAAGTGGCCCTAGTCGCAAAAGAAAAGTTGCGTCTAGGAACCATACGCATGGCTCTGGCGGCCATCAAACAAATTGAAGTGGATACCCGCGAATCTTTGACTGATGAACAAGCCTTAGCTGTGTTAACCAAAATGGTCAAACAACGTCGCGACTCACAGACTCAATATGAGGCTGCAGGTCGTACTGAGTTAGCCGCAACGGAAGCCGCTGAGATTCTGGTCATTGAATCTTTCCTGCCTACCCCGTTAACCGACGCTGAAATCAGTGACATCATAGATGCCACTATCAGCGATACCGGTGCAGCGACCATGGCGGATATGGGCAAAGTAATGGGAGCACTGAAGTCTAAAGTGCAAGGTAGAGCGGACATGAGCGCCCTTGGCGCTATTATCCGAGCTAAATTGCAATAAGTCTTAGCTTCTGTGTATGAACAAGCCGTGCGTATGCGCGGCTTGTTTGTTTATAATCAAGCTGTTTTATTGGAGCCGTGACACTCACCTATGGCAATACCCCGTGATTTTATTAATGATTTGGTTGCTCGCATCGATATTGTCGATCTAATCAATCATAGAGTTCCGCTCAAAAAAGCGGGCAAAAATTACAGTGCCTGTTGTCCATTCCACAGTGAAAAATCACCCTCCTTTACCGTTAGTCGCGATAAGCAGTTTTATCACTGTTTTGGCTGCGGCGCCCATGGCAATGCAATTGATTTTGTTATGGAATATGATCGCCTCGATTTTATCGATGCCATCGAAGATTTAGCCGGACAATTGGGATTAGAGGTACCGCGCGAGAATAGCCCGAATAAACGTCGGGACGATGGCTTAAGCCGGGATCTATACCAATTAATGGAAGAAGCGAATCACTTTTTCCAGCACAGTCTGCGTCACCATGCTGACAAGCAACAAGTATGGCAATATTTAGAACGCCGTGGGCTAAGCGAAGACATAGTCACCAGTTTTGGCATTGGCTTTGCGCCCCCGGGGTGGGATGGCTTATTAGGAAAATATAAGCATCATCCTGAAAATCAAGAAAAACTACTCACAGCTGGTATGCTCATCGCCAAAGATGGTGGTGGCCGTTATGACCGTTTTCGCGACAGACTCATGTTCCCTATTCGCGATAGACGTGGCCGCGTAGTAGGCTTTGGCGGTCGAGTCTTAGGTGATGGTACGCCCAAGTACTTGAATTCACCAGAAACGCCCATATTTCATAAGGGTAACGAACTCTATGGCCTGTATGAGCTCAAACAAGCTCATCGCGATGTCGACACTGTTATGGTCGTCGAAGGCTATATGGACGTGGTAGCACTAGCGCAATTTGGTATCGATTACGCGGTAGCATCGCTTGGCACCTCAACCACCGCCGAGCAATTTCAGCTATTACTGCGAAATTCCAAACGCGTGGTCTGTTGTTACGATGGCGATAAAGCAGGAACTGAAGCCGCATGGCGCGCCTTAGAAACGGCTTTACCATTACTTAAACCTGGCGACAATGTCCGCTTTATGTTTTTGCCCCAAGGCGAAGATCCGGACTCATTAGTCAGACAAATAGGTAAACAAGCCTTCGAGCAACGCATTAGCGAAGCCAGTAGTTTAGAGCAGTTTTTATTTACCCGTCTTGGGGAAAACCACCCTAACGACAAAGGCAGTTATGCGCAGCAAGCTATTAATCTAATAGAAAAAATTCAAGATAGCGTGTTGCAAAATATTTTGCTGGAAAGCTTGTCTCATACCTTAGGTATGAACAGTGCGGATGATTTAAAAAAGAAACTAGGCTTTACCACCAATGCCAAGCGGCAACAGGTGAATGCCAAAGGATTAAAAGGCCGCGGTACGCCGCTGCGCCTTGCTATTGCCTTGTTAGTGCAACAACCGCACATAGGCTATCAATTGGTAGCGCAACCGGCCTTAAGCCAATTAACACTGCCAGGTATTACCCTGCTCAACGAATTACTAGCCCTAACTCGTCAGCAAGTTTTCACCACAGCCCAACTGCTTGAGCACTTTAGGGAACACAGTCAAGTGACTGCCATGAAGAAACTAGCTCAATGGGATCATCAGGTTGCGGATGAAAATGTTGATATCGAGTTTAAAAAGTCCTTGGTATGGCTCAATCATCAATATATTGACCTAAGGTACCAAGAACTGAGTCTTAAACAGACTCACACCAAAGAAGAAAGGATACAGCTACAGAAGCTTATCGCTATAATGAAAGCAAAAACTTGATTTAAGGCATGTACTTGCCTATCTAGCACTAGCTTAGAAAGCGCTAGATGACTATAATTGACGATTTGCGCCGCACAGTATTATCTGTGCTGGGCGTCGTTGTAACAGTTACCCAACTTGGATGATATCTATGGATCACACTCCGCAGTCGCAACTTAAACTGTTGCTAGCCAAAGGTAAAGAGCAAGGTTATTTAACCTATGCAGAAGTAAACGATCACTTGCCTGCAGACATGGTCGACTCTGACCAGATCGAAGATATTATCCAGATGATCAATGACATGGGTATTCGCGTTTATGAAGAAGCGCCGGATGCCGATGACATCATGATGTCAGAAGACAGCACAGATGAAGATGCCGCTGAAGAAGCTGCGGCTGCGCTGGCGACCGTTGAAAGTGAACTGGGCCGCACCACCGACCCAGTGCGCATGTATATGCGTGAAATGGGTACAGTAGAACTGCTGACTCGTGAAGGCGAAATTGTTATCGCTAAGCGTATTGAAGAAGGTATCAACACAGTACAAAGTTCTGTGTCTGAATACCCGCAAGCAATCGCCATGATCCTTGAGCAGTATGACCAATACATAGCTGAAGAAATTCGCTTGTCTGACATCATTTCTGGATTCGTTAATCCAGATGAAGACGTTGCACCGACCGCCACTCACATTGGTTCTGAATTATCTGATGAAGATTTAGATGATGAAGACGAAGATGACGATGACGATGACGACAGCGCTGATGAAGAAGAAGGCAATAAAGGCCCAGATCCTGAAGAAGCTCGTGAGCGTTTTGCCCAATTACGCAGCGCCTATGAAGCTGGCTTAAAAATTATTGATGTCAAAGGACGTAACCATCCTGAAGCAGTACGGGCACTGTTTGAAATCGGCGAAATTTTCAAAGAATTCCGCTTGATGCCAAAGCAGTTTGACCGTCTGGTTAAGAGCATGCGCTCCATGATGGATCGCGTACGCGTTCAAGAGCGTCTGATCCTTAAGTTGTGTGTTGAACAAGCTAAGATGCCAAAGAAAAACTTCGTTAAAGCCTTTACTGGCAACGAAAGCAGCTTGGTATGGTTTACAACCGAATTAGCCGCTAACAAGCCATACGCAGAAGGCTTGCGCATGGTTGAAGATGACGTAGTTCGCTGCGCCAGCAAGTTACAAGCCGTTGAGCAAGAAACCGGTTTATCGATTGAGTCGATTAAAGACATCAACCGTCGCATGAGCATTGGTGAAGCTAAAGCTCGTCGCGCTAAGAAAGAAATGGTTGAAGCTAACTTACGTCTGGTAATTTCTATCGCTAAGAAATACACCAACCGTGGTTTACAGTTCTTGGATTTGATCCAAGAAGGTAATATCGGTTTGATGAAAGCGGTAGATAAATTTGAATACCGTCGTGGTTATAAGTTCTCTACCTATGCGACTTGGTGGATCCGACAGGCAATCACGCGTTCAATCGCTGACCAAGCCCGTACTATCCGTATTCCAGTGCATATGATTGAAACCATTAACAAGCTGAACCGTATCTCGCGTCAAATGCTGCAGGAAATGGGCCGTGAGCCGTCGCCTGAAGAATTGGCAGAGCGTATGTTGATGCCAGAAGACAAGATTCGTAAAGTGCTCAAAATCGCTAAAGAGCCAATTTCCATGGAAACCCCTATCGGTGACGATGAAGATTCGCATTTAGGTGATTTTATCGAGGATACTACCCTCGAATTACCACTGGATTCTGCCACCAGCGAAAGCTTGAAAAATGCTACCCACGAAGTGTTAGCAGGCTTAACCGCTCGTGAGGCTAAAGTACTGCGTATGCGTTTTGGTATTGATATGAATACCGACCACACGCTGGAAGAAGTAGGTAAGCAGTTTGATGTAACTCGTGAGCGTATTCGTCAGATTGAAGCGAAAGCGCTGCGTAAATTGCGTCACCCTTCACGCTCAGAAATTCTGAAATCATTCCTCGACGAATAGTCGTAACGGCATGATAAATTAAGCCCCGCACTGCGGGGCTTTTTATTGGCTGCGATTTAGCTGGCCTCAACCTCACATGACCAAGCACAAAGTATCAAGCACCAAATACCAAATACCAAATACCAAATACCAAGCGTTAGCCATTCACTTAAGCCTGCAATGCCCTAATCTATTCCAATTTAACCAAAACTGTTTAACAGATGACCAATCGCACCAACATACGGGATTTATTCAGTTTTTAGTGGTGACAAGCGTTTTGAAACTTCGTATACTCCGTTGCGCTTAAGGTAGTGACGATTACCGCGAGCCGGCCCCTTAGCTCAGTTGGTTAGAGCACACGACTCATAATCGTTAGGTCCACGGTTCAAGTCCGTGAGGGGCCACCATATTCTGATAAGGCGTAGCTGGTTAGTAACCACTACGCCTTTTTCATATCTGCTCAAATTGCCTGTAGTTATGCCCTGAAGGATCCCCTCATAAATCGGCCATAGCATAGCCATATTTGAGTAACTGATTGGCGAATAATACCCACGCCGCCAGCAATTCTTTCTCCGTGATTTGATAATCAGGCCGCCTGAGTACCTCCAATCCCAAGCGAATCGTTGAGAGTACCGTTCGATGCCCAATGGTATTGGCCTGAAAATGTTCTGGTCTAATTCCATCGGACACTTAATTTTGAGACAGTATGGTCAATAAATTAAGAGGTCGACATGAGTTTAAAAAAATCACATAAAAGTTATCCGCAGACATTCAAAGACGAAGCCGTCTTAATGGTGCTAGAACAGGGCTATAGCTGTCTCTACTACACAAATTATTAGCAAAAAATGGAACTTTCTTGACTGGCGATGATCAGATCATGCAAATTCACTCACTTCATCATTTTTAATGTCAATTTTTAACCCGAACAAATGGGCATATGATCACTTTCATCATGCTGAGCTAGGTGATAAACGACGAGCGGCAAGGTTAACCGTCGTCGCTGAACACATGGCGATTGGCAGCGGTAAATCGGTTGCCAGATCTTGTAATGGTGAAGATGCCAAACTCGAAGGAGCCTATCGATTGATCCGCAATGATAATGTTAGCCCATCTATGATCAGAGCCGCCGGTTTTGCTCGCACCGCCCAAGCGATTGAAAATATAAATGAAATACTTGCTCTCGAAGACACGACAGCCCTGAGTTATAAGCACAGTGTGGCGTCTGAATTAGGGAAATTAGGCAAACCTACCGATAAGTCTCGTGGTTGGTGGGTTCATTCTGTCTTGCTACTGGATAGCCATACTTCTCGGACCTTGGGCTTGATCCACCAAGATTGGTGGTGTCGACCTGATAATCCCAACGAGGCCGATGAAAAAGAGAGCGGTAAATGGGCCGATGCATCCTATTTTACGCGGCAACGCTTGCAGGCTCACATGTCGCGAGTGATCTCAGTGTGTGATAGAGAAGCGGATATCATGCATTATTTATCGGATAAACAATCACATAGTGAACGGTTTGTGGTGCGGGCAAAACATGCAAGAAACCTAGTAGAATACGAGGCTAAGCTGTTTGAGCACATGGATAGTCATCCCGTTACCGGCGGATACACCATCGCCATCCCACAAAAAGGCATAAAGGAAGCCAGTGGGAAAAGCAAGAATCGTCCCTCGCGAACAGCCAAACTCACCCTCAAAGCCAGTGCGGTTAACATCAAACATAATCGTCAGCAGCATGCGATTAATGTGGTGTACGCACAAGAGCTCAATCCTCCCCAAGGTGAAGATGGACTATCTTGGATGCTACTGACCAGTGAGCCGATTGACACGTTGGCGCAGCAACTTCATGTGATTGATATTTATACCACTAGATGGCGCATTGAGGACTTTCATAAGGCGTGGAAAACCGGCGCGGGGGTTGAAAGGTTACGCATGACATCGCCAGACAACCTTGAGCGAGCGGCCTCGATACTTTGCTTTATTGGTGTGCGGCTACTGCAACTTCGGGAAGTGATGAGCCTGCCAATTTATCTGAGAAAAAGAGGGCAAATCGAAGCAGCGCAAAGCATGGAAAATCAAAGCTGCAGCAATGTCTTAGAGAATGATGAATGGCGAGTACTGATGCAGCTCTACAAGCCAAGGGGACATAAAGGCAAAGAAGCCCCAAATATGAAGTGGGCTTATCAATCCTTGGCCAAACTAGGAGGCTTTAATGATAGCAAGCGCACGGGAATGGCCAGCTGGTCCACGATTTGGGAGGGATGGGATGATCTTCAGGCTCAGGTAAAGGGGTATCGCTTAGCCAAAGCCCTATTTGAAGCCGGAGAAACGCTATGAGATCTGATCAAGAGACAGAACCTGAGCAGTTTCAGTTTTAACACCAACAAAGCGCATCGATGGGCGTGTTGATGCTTCCGCTATTGCATCAGCATCGATGTAATCATTTTTATTAGTTTTAACGTAAGGTTTAACGTACTGCGGAGGAATGAGTTTAACTTCGTGCCCAAAAGACTGGCACTTTCGAGCGAGCCAATGTGAGCCACCACATGACTCCATAGCTATGATTGTTGCGGGTATTTGAGCTAAAAACTCAATAAGTTTTGCGCGAGATAAATGCTTTCGAAATTGCTCTCGACCGCTATAGTCATGAGCAACAAGATGAAAAGAAGATTTGCCTAAATCGATCCCAATTACTTTAATAGTAGACATGATGGTTCGCCTCTTTGTTTGCCTAACCCTAAGCTTAGCTTAGGGGTGAGGCGGACCATCTAATTAAGCCCGCTACAGGGGCAACGGACTTTGGGTAACACGCGAGTATCACTGTGATGGCTACAACCAGATGAATACTCGCGATATTAACAGTTAAGAGTCAGATCTAATGGCTTAGGCTTTAACGACTTTCACTGTGTTGGTGCCATCGGCATGTTGGTAAACACCGTGAATATCAGTTTCAAAGCCTGGGTAATGCTGGCCAATTTCACACAGCATGACTAAGAAATCTAATACTGGACGAGACTCTTCAGTAATCATCTCACCTGGCAACACCAAAGGTACTCCTGGTGGGTAAGGTAAGATCATGTTGGCACTTATGCGGTTCACCATTTGTTGCAATGGAATTTCTTCAATCTGACCACGCAATTCTTGCTGCCATGCATTGTGTGGCGTCATCTTCATTTCTGGCAGTACGTCAAAGGCCTTGAACATAAGTTCAGGTAACTTATATTGCGCGGTTAAGTCATGAATACCTTGGGCCAACTCTTGAATGCGCATGTCTTTGTAGAAGCTTGGATCTTCTTCAAACAGTGATGGCAGGAAGCTCTTCACAGTTAAGTTCAAATCAAAGCCGCGCTTAAATTCAGTTAAGGCGCGCAGTAACTGCATGGCCTTGGGCTTATCGATACCGATAGAGAACAAGAACAGTAAGTTGTAAGGGCCAGTTTTTTCAACCACGATACCGTGCTCATCCAAATACTTAGCCACGATAGAGGCTGGAATACCTGTGCTTGCCATGCCACCGTTCTCATCCATACCTGGAGTTAAAATGGTGACTTTAACTGGGTCAAGATACATGTGGTTATCATCGATATCTTTAAAGCCATGCCAGTTATCTTCTGGTGCCAGCTTCCAACATTCAAAGGTATCAATATCATCAGGCTGCCACACGTCAAAGAACCAAGAGTCAGATTGCTCTCGTAGGCTCTTAATTTCTTTACGGAAACGAATAGCACGCTCAATTGATTCACGAATTAAACGCTTACCAGAGTTACCACGCATCATGGCCGCTGAAATCTCAGCCGAAGCTACAATGCCGTACTGTGGTGACGTTGAAGTGTGCATCATAAAGGCTTCATTGAACGACTCCTCTTCAACATCCCCCTTAATATGGATCATCGATGCCTGTGAGAAGGCTGCCAGCAGTTTATGGGTTGACTGCGTCTCGTAGAACACGCGGCCCGGCATAGCCTCACCGCTCATTCCGCACTTGCCTTCATAAATTGGGCTGAAGTTAGTGTATGGCACCCACGCAGAATCAAAATGAATGTACTTGGTTTTTAGCGTGTCTTTAATAAATTGGGTGTTATAGAACAGGCCATCATAAGTAGAGTTTGTCACTACCGCGTAGTTTGGCTGGCTAGCACCAGGGGTTGCAGCAATCTTAGCTTCAATGGCGTTAGCGCCAAATTCACTTTGTGGAATACCGCCTAAAATACCGTAAGCATTACGAGTAGGACGCAAGTACAGTGGCGTCACATCTGTCATCATCAATAAGTGAGTCAATGATTTATGACAGTTTCTATCCACCAGCACTGTGCTGCCAGCAGGCGCTGAGTACATACCGACAATCTTGTTGGCGGTTGAAGTGCCGTTAGTCACTATGTAAGAGCGATCAGCATTAAAGGTGCGGGCAATATATTCTTCGGCTTCTTTGTGAGGACCGGTATGATCCAGCAATGAACCCAGTTCAGGCATAGAAATGGAAATATCAGCCTTAAAGGTGTTCGCGCCATAAAAGTCGTAGAAAATACTACCAGCAGGGCTCTTGTTAAAGGCAGTGCCGCCCATGTGACCTGGAGTACAGAAAGTGTATTTACCTTCTTTCGCATACTTAAATAAGGCTTTGGTCAGAGGAGGTAAAATTGAATCTTGATAAGCATCAATCGCTTGACCCACTTTTACGCTGATATCAGCCGCTGAATCTAAGGTGTACTCAAAGAAATGGATATTTAAGCGCAGGTCGGTGAGCTTAATATCTAAGGTGGATTGATCATTAGCAAAGGTAAACAGTGGCAGCTTTTCATTGAGGCTATTAATGGTTGAGCATAAATCCATTGAATAAGTATCCCAGTCGAAAATCACGCCACAAATGCGGGCATTCATTTCAATCAGCTTAATCAAGTCTTGCTCATTCTCAGGATAAATAACCTTATAGCCTTTCGCTTGCAGCTCAGCTTCCAGTTCTTGCACTGGCACTTTTTTAAACAGTGCCTCGAGGTGGTTCATGATAGCAATAATGTTCATCTGAATTTCTCCAGGGTGAGTGAGGGCGCTCCCCTTGATGAATGGGAAGGAAAGCGCTGAAAACAAAGGATGAATGGGCGAGTTATTGGTTACTCGCCCAGCGAGTCTTTAAGAGTTAGCCTTGGCATCGGTCGATGCGCCGTTGGTAGCTAGTTTGCTAGCAGCCCAAGCTAAATGTTGTTTCAGACCAAGTTTGCGGCCGTAGAAGATGAAGATGGCCAGTGACACGATAAAGGTGGCACTTAAGGCGGATGGGTCAGCGCCGATTAAGGCGATAAAGCAGAACACACAAGCAATACCTGAGAACAACATCACAAAGCCATTACGAGTCGTCATGCCTTCATAACGGATCATGTTCACGGCTGAGTAGAAGTAAGGCAGCATAGTTAACAGCACGGCATCTGTGGTCAGAATATTAAATAATCCAGAGGCATGGCCATCGCCTGAGCTAAAGGCAGTAATTAACACCATCAGCACTGTCATCATGACTGACGCTAAGATTAAGCCTTTTTTAGCCACGCCATTTTTATCGGTTTCACCAAAGATTTTAGGGAAGTTACCATCAGCGGCGGCGCGTTTACCGGCCTCGCCCACTAACATCATCCAGCTACCTAATGAGGTAAAACAAGCCAGCGCAGTAAAGGCGGCAACAAAGGGGGCTGTCCAAGCGCCAAACACTTCTGTAGTCGCTAACGCAAATGGGGCGCCAGAAGCAGCAACTTCTGCGGCAGGGAACATACCGGCAATCACTTGAGTCGATAAGATATAAATCACGCCAGCTAAAGCGGTACCTAACATGGTGGCTAATGGCACAGTTTTACGTGGATTTTTCACTAAGCCAGAGGATACGGCGGCCGATTCCACCCCAACGAATGCCCATAAGGTAATAAGCACAGCATTAACAATGGCGTGTGAATCTGAAGTGTGTGAAGTGTTCCAGTTTTGGCTATACATCACAGGATCAAAGTGACCCCAACCTACCACGGCGACACCGATAATTGGCACTAAGATCAATACCAAGCCTAAGGTACATAAGCGGCTCACCCATGAGCCACCCAACAGGTTGATCAGAGTGAAAATCCATACCGCAGCAATAGTGGCAATCGCCGCAGGCACGGTTTCATTTAAGATAGGGAAGAACACAGATAAATAAGAAACACCGGTAATGGCAATCGCCAAGTTACCAATCCAGTTAGCATGGTAATAAAGCACGCCAGTTTGGAAACCAAAGGCTGGGGAAATTTCACCAGCATAAGCAATCGGGCCACCTTCTTGGGGGTTATTGGTCGCAAGACGTGCATACACAAAAGCCAAACTCATGGCACCCACAATACAGATAATCCAACTGTAGATTGAAATCGAGCCAACTTTAGCCAATGTGGCCGGTAGGAGTGCAATGCCACTCCCCATCATGTTACCGGCTACCACACCGATACAGGCAATTAAGCCAATCTTTTTACTTGTGGACATATTGTCTCCATCTTAGGTAGTCCCAAGTGATTGAGGTAGCGGTCTATAACATTACTAATCCGCTATATCTATGACTTGGTGGTTTGCTGATGCTGCAGCAATTAACTGCTAGCTAAGGGTCTGCTATTCGTTAAGCTTGCCAAGCACCAACCTCTTAAGGTGATAGCCTCTCCATAAGCGATTAATCATGGAGAATGCTGAATTCGAGACTTAGGTTACGCCGCGTCCACAAGACAATAAAATCATCATTCCCTCATTGAGCGAGAAATGATTTAATCAAGAAGATATCAAAGATTTATACAAATAAATCGATTTAATACAGCAAGTTATTTAATATATACTTTTTATCAAGAGGAAGTTTTAGCTGAAATAAAGCGGCGTGATAATTATCAAGGTGGCGCATATTGACCTATTTATGGGAAAGCCGCTGCGACCTAAACAAATCAAGGCTGGCGCAATAACTAAGTACCAATAAAGATAAAAAACCTCCAGATTCAATACTCAATTGCTAACCCTTCAATGCCTATTCCAAACCAGCAGCACTGAATAATAGTGAGCGGGACTCAGCAACCTATGGGAAATTTACAATACCAAGGAATTGCCAGCCTTCATCAACAAGTGTTGATAAATTAGGCGCCCGCCAGAATGACAAACAACAGATAGATTTAAGTGATGGATTTAAGCAATGGATTTAAGAGATGGGTGAGCGCATAAGCCAATAAGTAAAACAGGACATGCCTCGATGGCGGTCACTTCGCTAAGAATGGATTGCTCCTTAGCTAAATTTTTAGTTTTAAGCCGTTAGTTACCTGCCTTTAATCACAGCCATTGAATAACAATCCTTTAGTCACAGCCTTTAATTGCAGGTCTTGCTTGGCTATGCCAGCTATTCAAGGGCGGCGAGTATTGGGGCTGAGCCGCTCAGTTCGCTATGGCGGAATAAATGCTGACACAACAAATAAGTGCGCTCACTGGCATCTAAATAATACGCCTGTGAAAACGCTTCACTGGCCAATAATGGGTGACCTTGCTGATTAAGTTTGCCAAAAATAATATACCCAAGGGCAGTATATTGGCCATTGACATCTTGGCTGCGCGTTAAGGCATCGAGCACTTGATGATTATCTCCTTGATAGAGATGATACAAGGCAATGGCATCCCAAATTTCAGCGGTAAATGGCCCAGATTGCTGGCTAAAGGCTTGCCACAACGCAGCGCCGTAATGACTAAAAAACTCATCATCACGGCTGTCATCGAGTGACTGCATTTCAGCGCTGGCGATATAACGTTTTGCCAGTAATTCTAATTGCTGCGGGTGCTGACTAATGAGCTTATCGAGTATTTGAATACCTTTAGCCATATCAAAGCTTTGATCTTGATTAATATAGTATTGCGCTAATAAATACTGGTTGATTTGCTGACTACTGCTAAGCCAGTCGAGTCTCACTAATCCTTGCTGATCGGCATTAAGATGTATCCCTAAGCTATCGAGTAAATCTTGGCTTTCGCGTACAAGCACAGCAGCGACATTGGCATCATCAAGGCGCTCTTCACTCTGATACAAGTACCTTTGCGTCGAGTGACTGTACAAGCTAATCATCAAATAAGGCTGATGCTGCTTACTAATAATGTTAATCAGTAATTCTTTACCGCTGGCGGCAGTGTTGGCAGAAATCATGCGAGTGCGATAGGCGCTAAAACGTTGTAAATCTAGCTGTAATTGCTGACTAATACCGTAAGCCAGGTAGCCAAGTGACGGCGCAAATTCAGGGGCGACTTCGGTAGCGATAACGATTAAGCCATTATCAATTTCTGGCATCACATGATGCGTACTTTGATACAAGGCTAAATAGCCCACGACCACCACTAACGTGGTTAGAATCAATACGTCCAGTAACCTGTGCGCCACGTTATCAGCCAGTGCCCACAAGGATTTGAACCAAGAACGCCCTAAGCCTTCAGTACGATTAAAATCTGCCAAAGCGCGACTTAATGGCGCTGATGGAAATGGCGTAATTGCGGCGCAGCCAGCAGCTTCCTGATGTTTTGACGCTGCGCTATTAAGTTTATGGCAAGCATCATTTCGCTGATGATGAGCCTCGGCCGAGTTTACTTTCGCCTCGCCATCATTACCTTGATTGGCACTCAATCCATAAGTACTCATTCCATGACTATTATGCTCGGCTGTACCTTCGCAGCCGCAGTTAATCTCATCTAATTCATCAATCAAGGTGACCTGCGCGGCGAGCTTATAACCGCGCTTAGGAATGGTCACTATGATGTCGCCATGCTGACATTCATTAAGAATTTTACGCAGTTCAAACACTGACTGAGTAACCACTTGCTCGGTCACTACCGCGCCGTCCCACACAGCTTGAATGATTTCTTCGCGGGAAAATACCGTATCTGTATGCTGGGCTAAAAAAGCTAATAAGTTGACTAGCCTTGGCTCAATGCACAAGGTCTTATCCTGAAAACACAGCTTGCTCTCGCAAGTATGCAATATCAGGTCATTGATTTTAAATTTGAAACCAATCATTAGCCTATCCATCAGAGCCCAGCTGCCTAACAATAGAGTGCAGCAAAATTGGCGCTAATATACTTATTTCATCGCCGTAAACTAGACAAAAACCACTAAGTTGCGATCTCAAACGCTAGACTAACAAGGTTTAATCTGACGTCCACCTCGTCTATATAATTCAGCGACTTAACTTTAATGTTTGCAGAAAAACTGAGGGGGTATGATGAGTATTGCCGTACACGATAAGCGCACAAGCTAATGGTAATTTAACCCATTGATAATGAAGATGCGGCGGGAAATAGAAGTGGCGATAAAGCGCGTTCTGAATGACTTAGCTATGGATTAGCTATGAATTAGCAATGGCTTGAAAATGATTTACCTAGTTATGTGGCTTAGTTAAATAAGCCACATAACTCATCAATAAGCCACTTAGCCAGTGACAATCGCCAGCAAGCGCGTCATAAAATCCCGTAAGGCTTCTGGGGTATCAAAAGTAAAGGCTAGGCCATAATGGGTTTCGCTAATACCTTTATGCTGGCGCGTCGGAAAGCGCGTCATTTGCGCATTGTGATGATATTCATACTGGCCATTAACTCCAGCAATACCGGTTAATTCACTGGCAAACACTTCAAAGGCAGGGCGGATGACAATACAGGCTTGCTTACCTTGTAAGTGCAGATAAATAGGCTCCTTAGTCTGCGGCAGCATATATTCAGTCACATTATGGATGTTGAAATTACTACGGCAATTCAACTCGTTGAGCATGGCAGCTATCTGTGGGTGCGCTAAAGCCAATGATCTTCTCCTTAAAGGCTATTGGATGTGCTAGTTCGCAAGCGTAACAGCGTCATCACAATAGCAAACCTTGCCAAGCTTAACGAGTAAAACCGCCCTACCGCTTACATTTCAAGCAATTAGCGCTACATTTAATCTAGGCCATTAATAATAGCAAGTGTAGCCGACGCAAAGTTAGCCGCCAGCGGATGTTGATGATCGAAAATTAATCACCTCAAGTGATTGCGATCACACTTTTTTACCAATCTAGGCACTAATTTAATAGCAGTGATCATTGCAACGTTAACCCGTACAACTAAGGACATTAGATATGCGCTACCTTTATGCCATTCGAAAGGAAATTATATTTATTGTATCGATTCTTTCAACGGCGGCGCTATTAATCGTAATGACTGATTAACCATGCTTGGCTTTATCTCTTAGGTATCACAGGCGCACAATGAAGCGCCGATGATAAGCCTTTTCATTTACGCCAATTATTCACTGTTATTATCTGCGCTCTCATCAACACTTTTATTTTGCAGCGCTACGAATATCGCGTCGCCTATGGCGGCAATGGCTTGATTGCGCTGCTCCATGCTGGCAGTGGTTTGATGCAAGTAAATACTGATAAATACTGGTGCTTGTTCTGGCTGCCAAACCATAGCCACTATCCCTCTGGCGCCATAGCCACCTGCGCCGCTTCTATCGGCAATCAGCCAGCCTTGCGGCAGCGTCTTGCGCAATAAATCATTAGCTACTTGATTGTGTTGCAACCAAGTCGTGAGCTGCGCCTTAGCGCTCTCACTTAATACCTTAGCCGTGAGTAACTGCTGCCAAGTATGCACTACGGCTTTGGGGCTTGTGGTGTCACGTACATCCTCTGGCATACCTTGGTTAAGCTCAGGCTCACATCTATCAAGGCGAGTAATAGCATCGCCCTGCGCGCGTAAAAACTGCGTTAAGGCCACAGGTCCACCAATGGCATCAAGCACTATATTGGCGGCGGTATTATCGCTGCTAGTTAATGTCATCTGACAAGCATCATTGACGCTAATCGCCTGACCTATTAACGGCTCAGTCATGGGCGAATAAGTAATAATATCAGCAGCCTCAATTGTTACTTTATCACTTAGCTGCAAGCGGTTATTGTCGGCATCATAGAGTAATTTAGCGCAGGCCAGCATCTTCATGGTGCTTGCCATAGGAAAACGCTGCTCGTCTTGAAACCCCCAATACTGACCGTTAGCCGTATTAAGCACGGCCACGCCTATTTTGACTTGCAGCTTAGTTTGCCAATATTCAATCTGAGTTTGCAGATTAGCAGCTGGCGCGATTGAATCAGGCTCTTGAGTGACTAACTGACTAGGAGCTTGCGCCCATGCCATAGCTAATGGCTGCGCTAAGGCTAGCAATACTAATAATAAACGTGTCATAAGGGTCATCATGGCGCGTGCTCATCTTCTGTGAGTGGGGATAGTTAATTATTCTGCTGTTAAATTTCAACCGCTGTCGTTGCCGGCTTTTTACCTATAGCTAGCTGGGTGCTTACTAACAACTCCAGTTATGGCTAAGGATGTTGGCACTGATACTGATAAATAACGCAAACTTGCCGATAATTAGGCGGGCAATACTAGCATTATTGCTATATATGCCTCACATCCTCAACGACAGCGCTGCTAATCGACAAAAAATTGAGATCACGCCCACAAAAACACTAACCACACCAATAACGCATTAATTGGCCGCAGCAAGACATTGGTCACACTAAGGCGCTTTAAAATCATAAATAACTGGATCTAAAGCTAATTCAGCCCTATATTGCGCCTGTTTACCCGCAAGCAAATCGATAAACATCTTAGCCGCAACTGATCCTGTCAGTTGGGTTTCTTTTTTTTCTAAAAGAAGAAACACTAATTTCAGGACCATACATGCACAGCTCATCTTCTGCCTTAGCTCATACCCCGCCAGTCTCAGCACTAGCGCCAACTGCTTTACCTCAAAAAACGGCATTAATTAGCTTGGCATGCTTAATGGCAACTACTTCGGTAGGGCCTGGATTTCTGACGCAAACCACAGTGTTTACCAGCATTTATCAAATGGACATGGCTTTTCCTATCTTAGCCTCCGTCTTTTTGACCTTCGTGATTGTGATGAACTTATGGCGCGTAGTCGGAGTTTCTGGGCTGCGCATTCAAGATATCGCCAATAAGGTCACCCCTGGGCTTGGTTATGGGATTGGCTCATTACTGGCATTAGGCGCGGTCGCCTTTAACTTTGGTAATATCAGCGGCTCAGCCATGGGCATTCAAGTATTAACCGGCATAGACACCTTTTGGGGCACCTTAATCACAGGCGCTTTAGGTTGTTTACTGTTTGTGGCTCATCACGCCGCCAAACAAATGGATAGAATGGCGCGCTATTTAGGCATGCTGATGATAGTCCTGATTGCTTATGTCGCCTTGACCACTCAAGCGCCGATAGTGCCGACCTTAATCGCCGCCGTTTCCCCTTCAGATTTCAGCAGTCTATTTTTACCGACCTTAACTATCGTTGGCGGCGCGGTTGGTGGTTATTATACCGGCGCTCAGCGCATGGTGGACTTAGGCTTTAAAGGCAAAGATGCCATTCAATCCATCAAACAAGCCGCGTGGATGGGGATTGGCATTGCCGTGGTGATTCGAGTGCTGCTGTTTTTAGCGGTATTAGGCGTGATAGTTAAAGGCGTGACTTTGGATATGAAGAACCCTGCCGCTGACGCCTTTTTACAAGGCGCTGGCCAACTTGGCTACCATATCTTTGGCTTAGTCTTGTTTGTGGCTGCTATTACCTCAGTGGTTGGTAATTCTTACATGGCGATTTCACTGATTAAGACCTTAGTGCCAGCCATTGCCCGCCATGAGCGCCAATACTGCTTAGGCTTTATTGTGCTGACAACCTTAGCCACCTTAGCGGTTGATTTACCTTTGTTGCTCTTGATGTTAGCGGGATTAGTCAACAGCTTGATTTTACCTATAGTGCTCAGCGTCATCTTAATTGCTAGCACTCGCAAAGACATTATTGGGGATTATCAGCACCCTAAATATTTAACGGTAATGGGCATGATAGTAGTTGCCTTAATGGCCGCGGGCTCGCTCTATTCAGTGTCAGGCTTTATGCAAAAGTTCGCGGGCTAACGAGTTAAGCAAGAGTCGCCCAACTAATACTGAGCTTACGATTTAATACCGAGCATTAATGCTCGGTATTTTTTTATGCTAGGTATTTTTATGTTAGTTACAACTGATGATAGTTACGACTTATGGCATGATGTCTGATTAGACAAAGTGCACAAAGTTAATGAACAAGGAAATTCATGTCACTAAGTACGCCACAGCCACAACCCTCAATACAGTCACCCTCGCCAGCAGCGGGTCTGCCAAAAGCTGTACCCATAGCGTTTGTCATTGGCATTATCGTCTGGTCAACAACCCCGCTTGGGATTGTCTGGAGCAGTGAACAAGTCCATCCGACAATGGCGGTACTGCTACGCATGCTAATCGCCTTTATCTTAGGCGGGCTGCTGTTAGTGGTGCTGCGCATTCGCCTGCCCATCAATAAGCAGGCATTGCAGCTCTATGGCTATTCCACCATAGGCATAGTCGGCGGCATGTTACTCAGTTATTTTGCGGCGCTTTATTTACCATCAGGCACTATGTCGCTGATTTTTGGATTATCGCCATTAATGTCGGGCTTATTATCACAGTGGATTTTAAAAGAGGCAGGCTTTAGCCCATTAAAATTGCTGGCATTTTTTATTGCTTTTGTGGGGCTTGGGATAGTGTGTTTAGCCAATGTGGCAAACTCTCAAGGCAGCTTAATTGGCGTGGCTTTAGTGCTATGCGCCATGAGTCTATTTAGCTTAAGCGGCGTGTTGATAAAAACCATTAAGGTGCATATTCACCCATTAGCCACAACGGTTGGCTCCCTTGGCTTTTCTCTGCCGTTTTTTATGCTGGCCGCCCTGCTATTTGATGCCTCCATGCCCACCCTTGATATCAATAACCGCTCGCTGTGGGCGATTGTATACTTAGGGATTTTTGGCTCGTTAGTAGGCTTTATTGCCTATTTTTATATTTTGCAGCACTTACCCGCCAGCACAGTGACCTTAGTGACGCTAATAACCCCTGTCTTTGCCATTATGCTCGGCAGCCTCTTAAACCATGAGCCACTCACCTCGCAGTTATTGTTAGGCGCGAGCTTTGTGGTGGTGGGGCTTGGCCTGTTTCAATTTGGCCATTTACTCAGTGCCCGCTTACGGGCGCCGCAATCCTAGAGTGGCCATCATTGCACAACACCCATAAAAAACGCCCGCTAATTGCGGGCGTTGTTATTAGATAACGACTAATTAAAACTTGTAGTTAACACTGACGTTAAAATAGCGACCCGGTTGAGTAAAGTCTTCATACTCAAGGTTCATCGATTTATCCAGCAAGAATACTGATTGACCAGCCACATCGGCGTAATCCACATATTCTTTATCTAAGACGTTAAATACGCCAGCACGCAGATTCCAACTGTCATTAATTCGCAGACCAAAGGTTAAATCTAAAACCGCATAACCAGCGGTATCATAAACACTATTCCAATCTTTGGTCATGGCATCCAAACTAGGGATTCCAACAGGTCGGAACAGGTCTAGATCTGTGGTGCGATCCATCTTGTCTGCCCAACGAACCACAGTTCCAAACTCAGCTTCCATACCGCTAATATCTGTGTACCAAGAGGCACCGACATTACCTTTCAGTGGACTAATGCTGTTGAGATAATATCCTTTCTCATCAGTACCATAGGTGTATGAAATATTACTCCACAATTCAACTTCATCATTCAACCAATGATTAATTTGAGCTTCAGCGCCATACAACTTCACTTCATCACGATTAAAATATCGATAATTATACTTAAATGGAGGCTTGCTACCTTCAGGAACAAACTCCCAGTCAATAAAATCTTTAGCTAGGGTATAAAAAACGGTCAATTCATATCGCGTATCCGTATGGTTACCTCGAACACCTATTTCCCATGTGTGTGACTCTTCAGATTTAAGATCGTAATTGGCTTTAATCAATACATCAGTAGGACCTGCTTCAACTTCAAGTTCACCCCATTTTTGATCTGGAGTTGGCATCTTGTAACCATAGGCATACTGGCCATAGACACTGACAGAGTCAGATAGCTTGTAGACTAAACCTAACTTTGGCGACCAGAAACTGTCACGCATAGGTTCAAAATTACTTTCTACATAATCTTCTTCTAAACCGGCCTCGGCCTGCGCCTTATCTGGGGTGTTATTGAAATAGTCATAACGCAAGCCGCCGATTAAATTCAAATCACCATTCAGTAAAGTAACATCGTCTTGCACAAATACCCCGAGGCGCTGACTGTCGGTCTCGGCAAAAGTA